>CAMDFP010000006.1 GCA_945897335.1 Asaia bogorensis
CCTGTCCGCCGCCGACCTGACCGGTGCCAGCGTTCGCAGCCCCGACTCGCTGTCCCCGGACGTAAAGCAGATCCTGACCAGCCACTTCGACTGGATCCGCTCCGACGGCCGGCGCGGATCGCGGGCGAAGCTGGTGAAAGCCGACCTCAGCTACATCAATCTCGCCGGCGCCGACCTGTCGGGCGCCGATCTTCATGATTCCAACCTGACCGGCGCCAATCTCAGCAAGACCAGCTTCGTCATGTCCGATCTCTCGGGCACCAACCTGGTCGGTGCGGATCTGTCACAATCCAAGCTGGACGGCATCAACCTCGCCAAGGCGGACCTTTCGAACGCCTGCCTCGCCGGAGCCCAGCTGGGCCCGGTCGACATCAAGGATGCCTCCGGCAAGCCGACCGGGCGCCGGTGGCCGTCAAACCTCGCCTCGGCCAAGCTCGCCGGCGCCGACCTGACGGCCGCCAATCTGCAATACGCCAATCTCGGCCATGTCGACTTCAGCGGCGCCAACATGACCAAGGCCGACATGAGCAAGGCCAACCTGACCGAAGCCAAGATGGACGGCGCCGTCCTCGATGGCGCCTCTTTCGACAAGGTCTGAACCGGGCTCCTAGCCAACCCGTCACACAGATCCCATATAAGCTAAGTCCCTCAACCAGCGACTATTCGCCCTTCCCCCTGGCGCTTCTTGCTGCGCTGCGGTAAAGGACGCGCCCTGCGCACGGCCGGAATCCCATGGAAATTCGAAACATCGCGATCATCGCCCACGTCGACCACGGCAAGACGACCCTGGTCGACACCCTGTTGCAGCAGAGCGGCACCTTCCGCGCCAACCAGCAGGTGGCGGAGCGGGCCCTCGACCGCAACGACCTGGAACGCGAGCGCGGGATCACTATCCTCGCCAAGTGCACCTCGGTCGCCTGGAAGGGCGTGCGGGTCAACATCGTCGATACGCCGGGCCATGCCGACTTCGGCGGCGAGGTCGAGCGCATCCTCTCCATGGTCGACGGCGTGCTCGTCCTGGTCGATGCCGCCGAGGGCGTGCTGCCGCAGACCAAGTTCGTCACCGGCAAGGCGCTGCAGCTCGGCCTTCGCCCGATCGTCGTCATCAACAAGATCGACCGTCCGGACGCGCGCCCGAACGAAGTCCTGAACGAAGTCTTCGACCTTTTCGCGGCGCTTGGCGCCACCGACGAGCAGCTCGACTTCCCGACCCTCTACGCCTCGGGCCGTGACGGCTGGGCGGCCGAGTCACTGGAAGCGCCGCGCGACAGCCTGTCGCCGCTCTTCGACCTGGTCGTGGCCCATGTCCCGGCCGCCGTCGGCGACAATACAGCCCCCTTCGCCATGCTGGCGACGACGCTCGAATACGATCCCTATCTCGGCCGCATCCTCACCGGCCGCATCCATACCGGCGTCGCCAAGCCGAACATGACGATCAAGTCGATGAGCCGCGACGGCAAGCTCATCGAGCAGGGCCGCATGTCGAAGCTGCTGGGCTTCCGCGGCCTCGAGCGGGTGCCGCTGGATCAGGCCGAAGCCGGCGACATCATCGCCATCGCCGGGCTGACCAAGACCACCGTTGCCGACACCATCTGCGACCTCCTGGTCGTCGAGCCGATCCGCGCCAACCCGATCGACCCGCCGACCCTGGCGATGACCTTCTCGGTCAACGACTCGCCTCTCGCCGGGCGCGAAGGCGACAAGGTCACCACCCGGATGATCCGCGACCGGCTGCTCCGGGAATCCGAAGGCAACGTCGCCATCATCGTCACCGAAAGCGAAGAGAAGGACGCCCTCGAGGTCGCCGGCCGCGGCGAGCTCCAGCTCGGCGTCCTGATCGAGCAGATGCGCCGCGAGGGCTTCGAGCTGTCGATCAGCCGGCCTCGCGTGCTGATGAAGTCCGACCCGATCACCGGCCAGCGCCAGGAGCCGATCGAGGAAGTCGTCATCGACGTCGACGAGGCCTATTCGGGCGTGGTCGTCGAGAAGCTCTCCGAGCGCAAGGCCGAGCTGACCGAGATGCGTCCGGCCGGCGCCGGCAAGCAGCGGCTGGTCTTCCTCTGCCCGTCACGCGGCCTGATCGGCTACCACGGACAGTTCCTCACCGACACCCGCGGCACCGGCGTCATGAACCGGATCTTCCACGGCTACGGCCCGTGGCGCGGCAACATCCCCGGCCGCCGCCAGGGCGTGCTGATCTCGACCGAGCCGGGCGAAGCCGTCGCCTTCGCGCTCTGGAACCTGGAGGCGCGCGGCACGCTGTTCGCCGAGCCCGGCGTCAAGGTCTACCAGGGCATGATCATCGGCGAGAACAGCCGCGCGCATGATCTCGACGTCAACCCGGTGAAGACCAAGAAGCTCACCAACATCCGCGCTGCCGGCAAGGACGACGCCATACTGCTGACGCCGCCCCGGCGGATGTCGCTGGAAGACGCGCTGGCCTACATCGAGGACGACGAGTTGGTGGAAGTGACGCCCAAGGCGATCCGGCTCAGGAAGCGCGCCCTCGATCCGAACCAGCGCAAGCGCGAAGCGAAGGCGGCCGAGGCTTAAGCCCCTCGGACCGGCGGCAACGCCAGAAGGTGCCCCGTTGTCGCGACGAGCGCCACGGCGGCGGTGCAAAGCACCTTCAGCATCGGTCGCCCCCCTTATCCATGATCCGGGAGCCACCCATTGACGGCGGCTCCGGATCTGAGAGGTCTTCCAGTCTTAGATAATAACGCTTCGCAATATAATTCTTAAGACTGACGGCGAGGTCCGGTACCCGCCGGCGCGGCAGAATGGCCGTTCGACCAAGATCTGATTGTCAATTTCCCCATTCGCGGTTACCTAGCCGACAAGTCTTTGCGTATAAAAAATGTATTGGCCGGCGAAGCTGGCCGACAGAGACGTCGTGCAGGGGAGGTCGGCAGGGTGTTAACACTCCTACGCCTGAGCCAGTTGATCGACGACATGAACGAGCGGTTCGGCCGCATCGCCAACTGGCTGGTGCTGCTGGCTTGCCTGATCAGCGCCGGCAACGCCATGAGCCGCTATGCCTTCGATCTCAGCTCGAACGCCTGGCTCGAAGTCCAGTGGTACATGTTCGCGCTCGTGGTCATGCTGGGTGCCCCCTACACGCTGAAGCGCAACGAGCATGTGCGCGTCGACATCGTCTATCTGAGCCTCTCGGAGCGCGGGCAGCACTGGATCGACATCCTCGGCGGGTTGCTCTTCCTGATGCCGGCCATGCTGATCCTCGGCTGGCTCTCCTGGCCGTTCTTCCATCAGTCCTATCTGGTCGGCGAATGGTCGGGCAATGCCGGCGGACTGATCCGCTGGCCGATCAAGTTCGTGCTGCCGTTCGGCTTCGCGCTGCTGGCGCTGCAGGGCATCTCGGAGATCATCAAGCGCTTCGGCGCGCTCAACGGCTACGTCCAGGTCGACGCCCGCTACGAGAGGCCGACACAATGATTCCTCTCGAGATCATGCCGCCGCTGATGTTCGGCGGCCTCGTGCTGTTCATGCTTTTCGGCTATCCGGTCGCCTTCTCTCTCGCCGCCGTCGGCATGTTCTTCGGCCTGATCGCGATCGAGGAAGGCTTCTTCACCTATCACTTCCTGCAGGCGATCCCCGAGCGGGTGTTCGGCAGCGTACTCGCCAACGAGCTCCTGCTGGCGATTCCGTTCTTCACCTTCATGGGCGCGATCTTGGAACGCTGCGGGCTTGCCGAGGACATGCTGGATTCGATGGGCCAGCTGTTCGGCACGTTGCGCGGCGGCCTCGGCTACTCAGTCATCATCGTCGGCTTCATTCTCGGTGCGATCACCGGCACGGTCGCGGCCCAGGTCATCGCCATGGCGCTGATCTCGCTACCGGTGATGATGCGCTACAAGTACAATGTCCGCTACGCGACCGGCGTGCTCGCGGCATCGGGAACGATCACCCAGCTGGTGCCTCCGTCGCTGGTCCTCGTCGTGCTGGCAGACCAGCTCGGCAAGTCGGTCGGCGACATGTATCTCGGCGCCTGGGGACCGTCGCTGATGCAGATCGGCCTGTTCGCCCTCTACACCTTCGCGATCAGCATCATCAAGCCGGAGTGGGTTCCGGCCATCCCCAAGTCCGACCTGACGCTGGTCGGCTGGGCGCTCTGGAAGAAGTGCCTGTGGGGCATCATTCCTTCGGCCGTCCTCATCTTCCTGGTTCTGGGCACGATGATGATGGGCCTGGCGACGCCGACGGAAGCCGGCGCCATGGGCACGGTCGGCGCCATCATCCTCGCGGTCATCCATCACCCGAAGCTCGGACGGGCGAGCCAGATCGTCTTCGTCGGCGCGCTCGCCGCGGGCGGCATCGGCGCACTGATCGGCATCACCGCGTTCAAGTCCCTGCCCTTCAAGCTCGCCTTCGCCGCCATGTATTTCGGCGTCGCCTGGCTGCTGATCCGCGCCTGGCTGATCCCGGAGTTGCATCAGCTGATCAAGCAGGCCTTCGAGACGACGATGCGGATCACCGCCATGGTCGTCTTCATCCTGATCGGCTCGACCGCCTTCTCCATCGTCTTCCAGGGGGTGAACGGCGGTCCGTGGGTCGAGCACCTGCTGTCGTCGCTGCCGGGCGGCGTCTGGGGCTTCCTGATCTTCATCAACATCTTCGTCTTCTTCCTTGCCTTCTTCCTCGACTTCTTCGAGATCGCCTTCATCATCGTGCCGATGCTGGCGCCGGTCGCGCTGAAGCTGCTGACGCCGGTCGTCGGTGCGGACGCGGCGCTGATCTGGTTCGGCGTCATCCTCTGCGTGAACATGCAGACCTCGTTCATGCACCCGCCCTTCGGCTTCGCGCTGTTCTATCTCCGAAGCGTCGCGCCGAAGGAGATCAAGACCTCCGACATCTACTGGGGCGCGATCCCGTTCGTGTTTCTGCAGGTCTTGATGGTCCTGCTGGTCATCTTCTTCCCGAAGCTGGTGACGACCTTCCTCGACAAGCCGCTGACTGTCGACCCGGCGACGATCCGGATCGAGGTGCCGCTGGAAAGCCAGGACGAAGCCCCCTCGGAAGACACGCCCTAGACCCTCGAGTGACCTCAAACGAGAAAGGGCCCCGCCGAGGCGGGGCCCTTTCCGTTACAGCCGATGAGAGTGAAGGTCAGACCTTACGCTCGCGCGACTTCGCCATCATGTAGGAATCGAAGCTGTTCTCGGTGACACGGAACCATTCGAGCTGGCTGTTGCGGAAGTCCCGCCAGGCGTCATAGACCTTCTTGAACTTGGCGTTCTTCGCATTGGTTTCCGCATAGAGTTCCTGCGCGGAGTTGTAGCAGGCCTCCATGATCTCGCGCGGGAAGCCCCGGAGCTGGGTGCCGCCGGCGATCAGCTTGCGCAAGGCCGCCGGATTGACCGCGTCGTACTTGCTCATCATCCACATGTTGGCATCGGCGCTGGCGGCTTCGAGGATCGCCTGATAGTGCTTCGGCAGCTTCTGCCACGCACCCAGGTTGAAGATCGCGGTCAGGCCCGCCGAGCCTTCCCACCAGCCGGGGTAGTAGTAGAACTTGGCGATCTTGTTGAAGCCGAGCTTCTCGTCGTCATAGGGGCCGACCCACTCGGCCGCGTCGACGGTGCCCTTCTCGAGCGCCGGATAGATGTCGCCGCCGGCGATCTGCTGGGGGACGACGCCGAGCTTGGACACCACCTGGCCGGCGAAGCCGCCGATCCGGTACTTGAGGCCCTTGAGGTCCTCGAGCGTCTTGATTTCCTTGCGGAACCAGCCGCCCATCTGACCGCAGGTGTTGCCGGCCGGAATGCCGATGACGTTGTAGTCCTTGTAGAAGTCGTTCATCGCCTGGATGCCGCCGCCGTGATACATCCACGCATTGTGCTGGCGGGTGTTCGGGCCGAACGGAATCGCCGTGGCGAAGGCGAAAGTCGGGTCCTTGCCGATGTAGTAGTAGCTCGCCGTGTGGCCCGCCTCGACGGTGCCGGCCTGGACCGCGTCCAGCGCCTGCAGCGCCGGCACGATCTCGCCGCCGGCGAAGACCTGGATCTGGAACTTGTTGTCGGTCGCTTCGGCGACGCGCTTGGCCAGCACTTCGGCGCCGCCGAAGAGCGTGTCCAGGCTCTTCGGGAAGCTCGAGGTCATGCGCCACTTGATCTCGGGCATGCTCTGCGCGATCGCGGGCGCCGCGACCACGCTGGCCGCGGCACCGATGCCGGCGGCCTTCAGGAATTTACGTCTCTCCATGCGTTTTCTCCCGGATATCGAGGTTTCTCTTGCCCCAGGCCCCGGCACCCTTCGGCGCGCATGTCGAGCCTGCCGCGGCGATATTACACGGCGGCAAGGAGTTAGGTAGATGGAGAAAAGTCGAGTCGGGAAGCGCGCCCCGCCGGACCGCGCCTGCCCAATGCCCGACTGCCCAATGATTGTGCACCGGGGCCGAGGGGGACCGCGCGGCGGCTTTCCGCCCGTCCGGACGATCTGCTAGAAGGGGCTCCCCTTCCATACGAGATGGTTTCGCCATGTCACGCAAGACGCTGTCTGCCGCTATCGCCATCGCCGCCGTCCTCGGTCTCGGCTCCACCGCCGACGCCGCCGACAAGGACAACCTCATCTATATGGAGCTGAAGACCGGCAGGGTCGTCATCGAGACCCGCCCCGACCTCGCCCCCGGCCATGTCGCGCGCATCAAGGAACTGGTGAAGCAGGGTTTCTACGACGGCGTCGTCTTCCACCGGGTGATCGAGGGCTTCATGGCTCAGACCGGCGATCCGCTCGGCAACGGCACCGGCGGCTCGGGTAAGAAGCTGAAGGCCGAGTTCTCCAAGGAGCCGCATGTGCGCGGCACCGTGTCGATGGCCCGCGCGCAGGACCCGAACTCGGGCGACAGCCAGTTCTTCATCTGCTTCGCCGACTCCAAGTTCCTCGACAACCAGTACACCGTATGGGGCCGCGTCATCGAAGGCATGGACAACATCGACAAGGTCAAGAAGGGCGACAAGAACCGCAACGGTTCGATCAGCGGAGAGCCCGACAAGATCGTGAAGATGCAGCTGGCCTCAGACGTGAAGTGAGGCAGGAACGGTGACCGCGGACAATGTCTGCTTCGCGGCCGACTATGCGGAGGCGCGCGAGAAGTTTCTCGCCGCCGCCCGCATCGCCGGAGCCGAGACCAAGGCCTATCCGAACCCGCTGAAGGGACCGAAGGGCGAGAGCCTGTCGACCGACGTCGCCTTCCTCGGCGACCGCAAGGCGCCGAAGGTCCTGATGCTGCTGTCCGCCACCCACGGCGTCGAGGGCTTCTGCGGCTCCGGCGCGCAGGTGAACCTGCTTGGCAGCGGGCTCCTCGAAAGCCGCTCCAAGGACACCGCGATCCTGCTGGTCCACGCCGTCAACTGCCACGGCTTCGCCTGGATCCGGCGCACCACCGAGGAGAACGTCGACCTCAACCGCAACTGGGTCGACTTCTCGAAAGGCGTGCCCGACAACAAGGCCTATGACGAGATCGCCGACGCCCTGGTGCCGTCCGCTCTCTCGGGTCCCGCCTTCGACGCCGCCGAGGCGAAGGTGAAGGCCTGGCGCGAGGCCAACGGCGTCGAGGCCTTCGCCAACGCGGTGAGCGAAGGCCAGTACAAGCACGACAAGGGCCTGTTCTTCGGCGGCACCGGCCCGACCTGGGCCCGGCGCACCCTGGAGACGATCCTAAAGGAGTGGGCCGGCCACGCCTCGCAGGTGGCGGTGATCGATTACCACACCGGGCTCGGCCCCTTCGGCTATGGCGAGCCGATCTGCGACCACGAGCCGGGTTCGGCGGCGACCAACCGGATGCGCGCCTGGCTGGGCGACTCCGTGACCGAACCCCGCCTCGGCACCTCGTCGTCCAATGTGAAGGCCGGAACCGGCCCCGCAGGCTTCGAGAAGGCGCTGCCGAAATCGGCGGTAACCTACATCGCCCTCGAATACGGAACCTATTCGCGCGACCGCGGGCGGAAGGCGCTTCGCGACGACGCCTGGCTGCACGGCTACGGCGATCCGACCGGCCCGGACGCGCCCCGCATCAAGGCGCAGATCCGAAAGCAGTTCTATCCGGACACCGACGACTGGCGGGAAGCGGTCATCTGGCGCTCGCGCCAGGTGGTCCGCCAGACCCTGGCCGGCCTTGCCCAGGCGAACGACTAGGGATCAGTCGCCCCTGGCCCGCTTCGCCCACAACTCGGCGGCAGCGGCATCTGGAGCAAGATCGAGCTCGCCGTTGAGATAGGCGTCGGCCAGACGGGCCGCGGCCCCGCCATGCCCGGCCGCGCCGGCCTTCCCGTACCAGGCGACCGCCGGGGCCGACGCGCGTGCGACTCCGCGGCCGAATTCGAAGACCTCGCCCAGGTCGTTCATCGCCGTCACATCACCCTCGGCCGCCAGGCGTTCGAGTACCGGCACCGCCTCGGCATGCCGGCCGCTCATCTGGAGTGCGATCCGCGCGATCTTCAGCGCCGGCACATCGCCCGGATGCAGCCTGAGCGCGGTCAGTGCCGGCTCAACCGCCTCGCCGTAGCGCATGGCGGCGGTGGTGGCGACGGCGAGGTCGAAGTGGAGGGTCCAGTCGTCGGGATGGCGGGTCAGAAGATCCCGGTAGGTGAGGATGCTCATGCCGCCGTCGCCGACGGCAAGGAAGGCGCGCCCGAGATTGCGCCGGCTCTCGTCGTCCGCGGGGTTTTCGGCGATCGCGCGCTCGCAGGCGGCGACGTTGCCTTCGGCCGCCATCGCCGCGCATCGGGCCGCGAGGCTCTGCTGGGCGGAGGCGGGCGACGTGATCACGAGAGCGGCCAGGAAGGCATGCAGATGCATGCCGCCGAGGCTAGCAAATCACTGCTGGCGTAGTCCCGGGACGTTCAGCTCGCCGGACTCGATCGCGCGCTTGAGCGCCTCGATGCCCTTCTGCATCTCGTCCGACATCTCGCGCATCTTGGCGAGTTCCTTGGTCTCGGCCTCGCCGAAGGGCCGCTTGGTCGCGATCTGGCTCGCATCGAGGACGCGGGCGAGGTAGCGGCCGCGGAGACGGGCCGAAAGGTTGATCGCCGCCTCGACCTCGGTCGCGGTCACGGTCAGGACCGCCTTGGCGATCTCGGACTTGGCCTGGCTGCGGGCGAAGCCGTCGAGCTCACGGAGATACTGGACCGGGTTAACCGCGTGCCTGCCGGGGTCGACCGCCGCGGGCTTGGGCTCCGGCTTGGGGGTGCCGAGTGCAATGGTCCGGCCCGCCGCCTTCAAGGTCGCCTGGACCCTGGGCGGGATGACCGGGAGCGGTCCGGCCGGCGCTGCCGCCGGGCGGGGAGCGTGACTCGAATTGGCAGCTTCCGGGTACGGCTCCCAGCCGAGAGCCTCCTTGGCCGCCTCCTTGGTGCGGTTTCCGATCGACGAGGTCGCCTGGCGAACCAGGCCGGCAAGTGAAGCGGCCATGCGTCGTCCCTATCACTCTTTGTGGCCAAGGCTCGGCCACGGGGTAGTCCGCCTCCCTTGCTGCAACCCTCGTGCCGGTCCCGAAGCCCCGTAAGTTCCGCCCTCGCGCCCGGGTCCGGGCAAGTCTTGCCCATCCGCCCCCGACCCGCCGGAAAGACCTGCCGCCCGCATTGACAGTTGCACCGCGCGACCCGAGATGTGGGTCATGCGCGCTCTCCTCGCTCTCCTGTTCGCCCTTGGCCTCGCCGGCCCGGCCGCCGCCCATTCCTACAAGGTCGGCGGCATCATGGTCGGCCATGTCTGGGTCAAGCCGACGTCGAACGGCGAGACCGAGGTCTTCGTCACCCTCCTCAACAAGGCGAACGCGGTCGACCATCTCACCGCCGTTTTCGTCCCCTCGGCCCAGAAGATCGGGATCTTCGATGCCTCGTCCCGCCGAATCGGCGCGGTCGAGCTGCCGACGAATCGCCCGGTTTCCCTCAAGCCGGGCGGCACCCGCATCGTGCTGGTGGGCGTCGACAGGCCGCTCCGCGTCGGCGACAGACTCAAGCTGACGCTGGTCTTTGCCAAGGCAGGGGACGTCGCCGTCGAGGCCATGGTCGAGGCGGGACCGTCCCACGGTTGAGTATCTTGGGTGCCGGTCGCTAAAGTGCGGCCAACCAAGAACGTCGTGGAGGCTGTCCCCGTGTCGACCACCAAACCGCCGCCCGCAGAGCCGGGCTGGCTAAAGCGCCTGGCCGGTCTCGGCCAGGCACTGCTCGGCTCGAGTTCGGCCAACCGCCGCCGCTACCGACGCTACCCGGTGGCCGAGTTGGCTCAGGTGACTTCAGGGGACAAGACCTTCGAGTGCGAGGTCGCCAACGTCTCGACCGGCGGCGCGCTGCTGGTGCCGGCCTTGCCCCTGATCGCCGGTGCCACCTTCACGCTGACCCATCCCTCCTCGACCATCAGCCTGACCGGCCGCGTGATCGCCCAGGCTGACGACGGCACCCGCATCGAATTCGACCAGCCCACCGCCGGAGCCATCGTTTCTGCCTGGATGCGGTCGAGCTGACGCCGCTCATGACTGCGGCGCTCACTCGCATGCGGCCGGGTCGCTGGGCGCTGCCGGCGGCGGTCGTGCTCGTCTATCTCTACATACTGTCGCCGGTGGTGTTCGTCGCCTGGATCGCCTTCTTCGACCAGGACATCATCGTCTTCCCGCCCGAGCACTACACGCTGCGCTGGTTCACCCAGGTCTGGGAGCGCCGCGCCTTCCAGCGGGGCTTCATGACCTCGTTCCAGGTGGCGGCGGTCGCCATGGTCTGCGGCGTGGCGCTGGGCACGCTGGCCTCGATCGCGCTGGTCCGCTACCGCTTCCCCGGCCGGGAAGCCCTGAACACGCTGCTGCTCTCGCCGCTGATCGTTCCCGGCATCGTCGCCGGCGTCGCCATCTACGTCTTCTTCGTCCAGCTCGACAACCTGTTCGAATGGGAGCTGAAGGGCACGCTGCCCGGCTTGGTCGCGGCCCATGTCATGCTGACCCTCCCTTGGACCGTGCGCCTGATCTCCGCCAGCCTTCAGGGGATCGACCGCTCGGTCGAGGAGGCGGCGATGAATCTCGGTGCCAATTCCTGGACCGTCTTCCGCCGCATCACCTTCCCGATGATGCGCGCCGGCATCGTCGCCGCGGCGCTGTTCAGCTTCATCACCTCATTCGAGAACCTGGAGCTGACCCTGTTCCTGGTCGGCCCCGGGCGGACCACGCTGCCGGTGGCGGTGCTCGCATATCTAGAATTCAAGGTCGATCCGCTCATCGCCGCGGTCGCCTTCGTCCAGATCGTCATCATCGGCGCGCTGATGCTGATCACCGACCGCTACGTCAAGCTCTCGAGGATCGTCTGACATGGCCAGGGTAACACTCGACCATCTGGTCAAGGTCTACGGCACCAACCGCGTGGTCGACGACGTCTCGCTGAGCGTCGAGCAGGGCGAGCTGGTGGCCCTGCTGGGACCCTCCGGCTGCGGCAAAACGACGACGCTCCGCATGATCGCGGGCTTCGTCGAGGCGACCTCGGGACGCGTCCTCATCGGCGATGAGGACGTGACCGAGCTTCCGCCCTTCCGTCGCAACACCGGCATGGTGTTCCAGGGCTATGCTCTCTTCCCGCACATGACGGTGGCCGGCAACGTCGCCTTCGGTCTCGAGATGCGGAAGGTCGGCAAGGCCGAGACCGAGGCCCGGGTCGCGCGGGCGCTGGAACTGGTGCGCCTCGGCCATCTCGGCGAGCGCTATCCGCGCCAGCTCTCCGGCGGCCAGCAGCAACGTGTGGCGCTCGCCCGCGCGCTGGTGATCGAGCCCGAAGTGTTCCTGCTGGACGAGCCGCTCTCCAACCTGGATGCCAAGCTCCGCCACGAGGTGCGGGTCGAGATCCGCCAGCTGCAGCAGAGCCTCGGCCTCACCACCGTCTTCGTCACCCACGACCAGGAAGAGGCGCTGACGCTGGCCGACCGCCTGGTGGTGATGAGCCAGGGCGTGATCCAGCAGATCGGCACGCCGACCGAACTCTACGAGCGTCCGGCCAATGCCTTCGTCGCCGACTTCATCGGCAAGTCGAACTTCCTGAAGGGCCGACTCGCCTCGCCTGGAAGCTTCGTCACCGAAGGCGGGCTCGAGATCAAGGTGCCGGCCGACGGATCCCCCGCTTCGCTGCTGGCGATCCGGCCGGAGAAGATCGCTCTCGGCGCGCCGGCCATGGGCCTCGACAACCGCATCCAGGGCACCGTCGAGCTGGTGACTTATCTTGGGTCCCTCACCGAATACCGGGTCCGTCTTTCGCCGGCGGAGACGCTCACGATCTCGCGGCCCAACACCGACCGGGCGGAGGCCAGCGTCACGCAGGGCCAGACCGTGGTGCTCGGCTGGCGCGCCGAGGCCGGGCTGTTGCTGGCCGAGCCGGCGGCTCGGTAGTATCGAACAATAAAATCGAACAGGAGGACTTCATGCGTCACTCACTCACCCGCCGGCAGTTGCTGGCCTCCACCGGCCTCGCCGCCGGCGGACTCGCGCTCACGGCCTCGGGCGTCAGCGCCCAGTCGCTCTCCTGCAGCGACGTCAATGTCGGCACCTGGGGCGGCGACTACCAGGACCTGCTTATCGCCAATTTCGAAAAGCGCGTGCTCGGCGGCCTCAAGGTCGAGGTTGCCCATGACGTCGCCAACGCGCCGCCGCGCAAGACCAAGCTGGTGACCGAGCGCACGGCGCGGAAGGGCACCATGGACGTGGCTCTCCTCTCCGAGAGCGACATGTACGAGGTCTACAAGGCCGGCGTTTTCGAGGAGCTCGACTACTCCAAGCTCAAGAACGGCGCCAACATCATACCGGCGCTCCGCCGCAGCTATTCGATCCCGCATATCTATTCGGGCAAGATCATCCTCTACAATCCGAACAAGGTCAGCCCGGCGCCGACCTCCTATGCCGACCTCTGGGACCCGAAATACAAGGGCCGCGTCGGCTTCGCCGACGGCCTCTACATCCAGATCATCGAGGCGGCGGCGATCATCAACGGCGGCTCGGTGACCAACCTCGAACCCGGCAAGGCCAAGCTGGCCGAGCTGAAGAAGCTCGATGCCAAGGTGTACCCCTCTAACGAGGCGCTGGCGGCGGCGCTGAAGAGCGAGGAGGTCTGGTTCACCATCATGTGGCGCGCCCGCGGCGTGCAGTGGCGGAACTCGGGCATCCCGGTCGCACTCGCGGTGCCGAAGGAAGGCGCGACGCCGATCATCTTCGAGGCGGCGATCCCCAAGAACGCCCCCAACAAGGACTGCGCCTACGCCTATCTCGACGCCATGCTCGACCCGCAGGGCCAAGCCGGCTTCGCCGCCAAGATGGGCTATGTGCCGACGGTGACCAACGCGACACTCGACGCCAAGCTCACCGCCGACTTGTCGTTCACCGCCGACGAACAGAAAAAGTTCATCCTCCCGGACCTCGAATACGTCGCCAAGAACAACGCGAGCCTGCTCGACTGGTGGAACCGCGAGTTCAAAGGCTGACCTGAATGACGGCGCTGGCAGCAGGCGACCGGAGGCGGTCGCTCGCCCCTCTTCTCCTGCTGCCGGCCGCCGTGCTCGTGCTGGCGGTCCTCGGCATGCCGCTGCTGACGCTGTTCCGCTACAGCTTCAACCGATTTGTCCCGGGCCAGCTCATGGTCGAGGCGATGACGTGGGACAACTACGCCCGCTTCTTCCAGGACCCCTACTTCCTCAACGTGCTCTGGACCACAGTCCAGGTGGCGATCCTCTGTACCGTGCTCAGCGTGATCCTGGCGTTCCCGGTCGCCTATTTCCTCGCCAGGACCCAGAGCCGCTTCAAGAGCCTCCTGATCATCCTGACCGTGTTCCCGCTGTTGGTCGGCAATGTCGTGCGCGCCGCCGGCTGGATGGCGCTGCTCGGCAACCAGGGCTTCGTCAACGCGGTGTTGATCTGGCTCGGCCTCGTCCAGCAGCCGGTCAAGATCCTCTACACACCGGTCGCCGTGGTCGTCGGCATCATCGCCGTCGTGCTGCCCTACATGATCCTGACTTTGCAGAGCGTCATCGAGAGCATCGACCGCTCGGTCGAGGAGGCCGCGGCCAATCTCGGCGCGCGGCCGATCACGGTCTTCCGCCGCATCATCCTGCCCCTGTCGCTGCCGGGCGTGCTGGCCGGCACCGTGTTGGTCGGCATCCTCTGCATGAATGCCTATGCGACGCCGGTGCTGCTCGGGGGATCTCAGTTCAAGATGATGGCCCCTGCCCTCTACGACCAGGTCGCCCGCGCCAGCAACTGGCCGTTCGGCGCGGCGCTGGCCTTCGTCCTGATGGTGGCGACGGTCCTCCTCACCCTCGCCTCGACCCTGGTGCTGAAGCGCCGAACGACAAGAGACTGAATAGGAACAGCCGCCGATGCCGATCACGCCCGATCAGGTCAAGACCGCCGCCGATGCCAAGAAGATCGTCCAGGAACGCGGCCTGACCCATGTGAAGGTCGGCGTCTTCGACATGGACGGCATCCTCCGCGGCAAATACATGGGCCGCGACAAGTTCTTCTCGGCGCTGGAAAGCGGCTTCGGCTTCTGCGACGTGGTGCTGGGATGGGACTCGAACGACCAGCTCTACGACAATGTCAGCTACACCGGCTGGCACACGGCATATCCCGACGCCTTCGTCCGCGTCGTGCCCGAAAGCTGCCGCGAGCTTCCGGAAGAGGACAACGCGCTCTTCTTCCTCTCCGAGTTCGTCGGCAAGGCCGAGGAGATCTGCCCCCGCGGCGTGCTCCGGCGTACGATCGAAAAAGCCAACAAGATGGGCTTCGACCCCTTGAGCGCGGTCGAGTTCGAGTTCTTCGTCTTCGACGAGACGCCGGAGTCGGTGCGCGAGAAGAACTACCGGAACCTGAAGCCGCTCACCCCCGGCTTCTTCGGCTATTCGGTACTGCGCAACTCGGTGCACGGCGATCTCTACAACGAGCTCTTGGCATTCTGCGAGACGATGAATTTCGGCATCGAGGGCCTCCACACCGAGACCGGCGCCGGCGTGCTCGAAGCCGCGATCCGCGTCGACTCAACGCTGGCATCCGCCGACAAGGCGGCCCTGTTCAAGACCTTCGCCAAGGTCTTCTTCCAGCGCCGCGGCCTGATGGCGACCTTCATGGCGAAGTGGTCGAAGGACTGGCCGGGCCAGTCCGGCCACATCCACGTCTCGCTGAAGGACGGCAAGGGCAAGGGCGCCTTCCACGACCCCAAGGGCCGCTTCTCCATGAGCCCGCTGATGGAGAGCTTCGTCGCCGGCCAGCAGGCGCTGATGCCGGAGCTGCTGGCGATGGTGTCGCCGACGGTGAATTCCTACACCCGGCTGATCCCGGGATTCTGGGCGCCGACCAACGCCACCTGGGGCGTCGAGAACCGGACGACCGCGCTCCGCGTCATCCCGGGATCGCCGAAGTCGCAGCGGGTCGAGTACCGCATCGCCGCCGCCGACCAGAATCCCTACCTGGCGCTCTCGGTCGCCCTCGGCTCCGGCCTCTGGGGCATCGAGAACAAGCTGAAGCTGGGCGATCCGATCAGCGGCAACTCCTACGACCAGAAGCACCCGGCCAAGCTCACGTTGCCCTCGACGCTCTGGGACGCGGCGCAGCGGCTGAAGGCCTCGAAGGCGGCACGCTCCCTGTTCGGCGACGCCTTCGTCGAGCACTATGCCGCGACCCGCGAATGGGAAGAGCGCGAGAACCGCAAGCACATCTCCGACTGGCAGCTCGGCCGCTACTTCGAGATCATCTGACCATGGCAACTCTCAAGACCGTTTCGCCCGGCGACGGCCGGGTCTATGTCGAGCGCCCGCTCGCAACCGAGGCTGACGTCGCCAAGGCACTCGCCGCCGCCCGCGGCGCGCAGAAGGGCTGGCGGGCGACGCCGGTGGCCGAGCGTGCGGCGATGGTCGAACGCTTCGTGAAGCATTTCGAGGCGAATGCGCCCGCGATCGCCGAGGAGCTGACCCGCCAGATGGGCCGGCCGATCCGCTACACACCGGGCGAAGTGAAGGGCTTGGCCGAGCGGGCTCGCTATATGGCGGGCGTGGCAGGAGAGTCGCTGGCCGACGTCAAGATCGAGCCCAAGGACAACTTCACCCGCTTCATCCGGAAGGAGCCGGTGGGGGTCGTCTTCGTCATCGCGCCCTGGAACTATCCCTATCTGACCGCGGTGAACGCCATCGTGCCGGCGCTGCTCGCCGGCAATGCGGTGATCCTGAAGCACTCGCACCAGACGCCGCTCTGCGCCGAGCGCTTCGCCGAGGGCTTCAAGACGGCCGGGCTTCCCGCCGGCGTCTTCCAGCACCTGCACATGGACCATGCGCTGACCGAAAGGCTGGTGGCCTCGCCCGAAATCGACTTCGTCGCCTTCACCGGATCGGTCGCCGGCGGCCATGCCGTCAGCCGCGCCGCCGCCGGCCGCTTCATCGGGCTCGGCCTCGAGCTCGGCGGCAAGGACCCGGCCTATGTCCGCGCCGACGCCAATTTCGACCATGCGGTCGAGAACCTCGTCGACGGCGCCTTCTTCAACTCCGGCCAGTCCTGCTGCGGCATCGAGCGCGTCTACGTTCATGCCGATCTCTACGACCGCTTCGCCGACGCCTATGCCGACCTCACGCGCAAATACGTGCTGGACGATCCGATGTCGGCAGATTCGACATTGGGACCGATGGTGCGGGCCCAGGCGGCCGATTTCGTCCGCGGCCAGGTCGCCGACGCGCTCAAGGCTGGCGCCAAGGCACTGATCGACGAGACGGCGTTCAGCCGCGCCAAGCCGGGATCGCCCTATTGCGCGCCACAGGTCCTGGTCGGCGTCGATCACTCCATGCGCGTCATGTCGGAAGAGAGCTTCGGGCCGGTGATCGGCCTGATGAAGGTCACGTCCGACGAAGAGGCCATCCGGTTGATGAACGACAGCCAGTACGGCCTCACCGCCGCGATCTGGACCATGGATGAGGATGCCGCCATCCGCATCGGCGATGCCATCGAGACCGGCACCTGGTTCATGAACCGCTGCGATTATCTCGATCCCGCGCTGGCCTGGACCGGCGTCAAGGACTCGGGCCGTGGCTGCACGCTGTCGCGCCTGGGTTTCGACGCCTTCACCCGGCCCAAATCCTTTCACCTCCGCACCCGTCTCTGAGAGTCACATGCCCCTCACCGTCGATTTCATGCGTGGCAACTGGTCGTTCCCGACATCCGTCCGCTTCGGCGTCGGCCGCATTTCCGAACTTTCGGATGCCTGCAAGGCATCGGGCCTCAAGCGCCCGCTGCTGGTCACCGATCCCGGCCTCGCCAGGCTGCCGATGGTGAAGGACGCTATCGCCGCCAACGAGGCGGCCGGCGTTCCGACCGGCCTCTTCTTCGACATCAAGCCGAACCCGGTCGCCAGCAACGTCGACGCCGGCCTGAAGGCCTTCCGCGCCGGCAACCACGACGGCGTCATCGCCTGGGGCGGCGGCAGCGCCTTGGATGCCGGCAAGGTCATCGCCTTCATGACCGGGCAGACCCGCCCGATGTGGGACTTCGAGGACATCGGCGACTGGTACACCCGCGCCAATCCCGACGGCATCGCCAAGGTGATCGCGGTGCCGACCACTGCCGGCACCGGATCGGAGGTCGGCCGCGCCGGCGTCATCGCCGACGAGACCACGCACACCAAGAAAGTCATCTTCCATCCGAAGATGCTGCCGGTCGTGGTCATCTGCGACCCGGCGCTGACCGTGGGATTGCCGGCGCACATCACGGCGGCGACCGGCATGGACGCGCTGGCGCATTGCCTGGAGGCCTTCTGTGCCCCCTTCCATCACCCCTATGCCGACGGAATCGCGGTCGAGGGCATGCGGCTGGTGCGCGAGTGGCTGCCGATCGCGGTGGCCGAGCCAGGCAACCTGGTCGCCCGCGGCCAGATGATGGCGGCGGCCAGCATGGGCGCGATCTCGTTCCAGAAGGGCCTCGGCGCCATCCATTCGCTGAGCCATCCGGTCGGCGCCCTCTACGACACCCATCACGGCCTCACCAACGCCGTGTTCATGCCCTATGTGCTGGCGTTCAACCGCAGCGCCATCGCCGAGAAGATGGCCTATCTCTCGCGCGTGCTCGACCTGAAGACTCCCGGTGTCGACGGCGTCATCGAGTGGTCGCTGGATCTCCGCCAGCGCTTCGGCATGCCGCACGACCTGAAGGGCCTCAAGGTGGGACCCGAGCGCTTCGAGGAGATGTCGGAGATGGCCGCGGTCGATCCGACCGCCGGCGGCAATCCGGTGAAGCTCGATCCCGCGATCCTCAAGCGCCTCTACGAGAACGCTCTCGAGGGCAAGGTGCTCTAGCGCCATGCCGACGACGTTGAGCAGCGCCGAGGTCGCGCGCTACGACGCCGAGGGCTACCACTTCCCGGTCCGCGTCCTGACCACGGCGGAAGCGGCGTCGTACCGTTCCCGCCTCGACGCGTTCATCGCCGGCGCCGGGGGGCAGAAGGCCGCAGGGCCGCTGCTGCGCCACAAGGCGCATCTCAACTGCCCGCCGCTGCGCGAGCTCACGGTGCATCCGAAGATCCTGGATGCCGTATCCGACGTGCTCGGCCCCGATCTCCTCTGCTGGGCGTCGGGCGTCTTCTACAAGCCGGCGCGCGATCCCTCCTTCGTCTCCTGGCACCAGGATGCGATGTATTGGGGGCTCGATCCCGTCGACATCGCCACCGCCTGGGTGGCGCTCACCGACAGCCATGCCGGAAACGGCGCCATGCAGGTGCTGCCGGAGAGCCATCGCGATGAGCTGCTGCCGCATACCGAGACCTACGGCGCCGACAACATGCTCTCGCGCGGGCAGGAGATCGCCATCGACGTCGATCTCGGGAGGACGGTCATGCTGACGCTGGCCGCCGGCGAGATGTCGCTGCATCACGTCAAGCTGGCGCATGGCTCGGAGGCGAACCGCTCCGACCATGCCCGCATCGGCTATGCGATCCGCTACGTGGCCCCGCATGTGCGCCCGGTGACGGCCGAGAGCGGCGCCGCGACGCTGGTCCATGGCCAGGACCGGTTCGGGCACTTCAAGCCGGACCGGGCTCCCGAACTGCAAGCCACCTAACGGCGAAGGATGGCCCGCAAGCCTTCTCAGGAACCGCGGCGGGCACGCGCGGGCATCCACGACGTGGCGTCCGCCGCCGGCGTCTCGGTCGTCACCGTCTCCCGCGCCTTCAACACGCCGGACAAGGTCTCGGCCAAGACCCGCCAGCACATCGACGAGGCGATCCGCCGGATCGGCTATGTCCCCGACCTCGTCGCCCGCAGCCTGGTGTCCAGGAAGAGCCGGGTGATCGCCGCCTGCGTGCCGACATTCGTGCTCTCCGACATTCCGAGCTGCATGCAGGGCCTGTCGGACGTCATCACCCGCGAAGGCTTCCAGCTCCTGCTGGGTAGCAGCTCCTTCTCCGCCGAGCAGGAAGCAGCGATGGTCGCGGCCATGCTGGGTCGCCGTCCGGACGGTGTCGTGCTCACCGGCACCGACCACGCGCCCGAGGTCCGCACCATGCTGCGCCAGGCCGGCGTGCCGGTGGTCGAGCTGCTAAACGCCAGCGCGACGCCGATCGACATGGCCGTCGGCATCCACAATGCGCGCGCCGTCCAGTCGATGACTCAGCATCTCTGCAGCCTGGGCTACCGCCGGATCGCCTTCGGCTCGCGCTCTCCTCTCGGCAATGACCGCGCCCGCGACCGCCGCCAGGGCTATCTCCGTGCCCTCGCCAAGGCCGGCCTCAAGCCCGATCCGGAGCTGATCTTCGAGATCGACGGCTCGGCGACCTCGGGCGCCGAGGTGGTGACCCAGATCACCTCCCGAGGACTGAAGGTGGACGCCATCGTCTTCACCGGCGACGCGCCGGCGGTCGGGGCCTATCTCCGCTGCCAGACATTCGGGCTCAAGGTGCCGGGAGACCTGGCGCTGGCAGGGCTCGGCAACAACGAGCTGTCGCGCCTGATCCCCGGCGGTCTCACCACCATCGGCACGGACATGTATACCCTCGGTCGCCGCGCCGGCGAGCTGCTGTGCGAGCGCCTGCTGACCGGCAAGGTCAAGAGCCGGTCGATCGACATCGGCTTCGAGCTGATCCTCCGCGGCAGCTGCTGATTTCGTCGCCGTCGGGGCCACGTTGACCCCTCCGATGATAGACGTTTAGCATTGCCGCCATGAGGATCACCAAGGCGAGCTCCGGCCTCTTCGTCCGTCGCTACGACGGCAAGATCCGCAACAGCCGCCAGAAGTGGAACGACAAGCAGCACGTCCTGGTCTTCATCGACACGGACGAGGGCGTCTCGGGCGTCGGCGAGGCCTGGTGCCCGATGGCCTCGCCGAAAACCCTGGCCGCCGTCCTCGAGAACGACCTGATGCGCTTCGTCCTCGGCGAGGACCCGCTGGCGCGCGAGCGCATCAGCCGGCGGATCGAGGAGTTCGCCGTGGTCGGCACCATGGGCGGGGTCGTCTATGCCATGGCCAGCGCCATCGACATGGCACTCTGGGACCTGCTCGGCCGCCTCACCGGCCGGCCTCTCTACCAGTTGCTCGGCGGCCATTCGAACCGGGTCGCCGTCTACGGCAGCGGCGGCATGTACGGCCCCGACATCACGCCCGAGAGCCTGGGGCGCGAGATGGCGGCCTCGGTCGCGAGCGGCACCATGGGCGTCAAGATCAAGGCGGCCGGCGCGAGCCTCGCCGAGGACGTGGCGCGCATCCGCGCCGTCCGCGACGCGATCGGGCCCGAGGCCAAGCTGATGATCGACGCGCTCTTCGTTCCGACCGTGCCCGAGGCGATCCGCCTCGCCCAGGCGATCGAGCCCTTCGACATCCACTTCCTCGAGGCGCCCAGCGGCCTCACCGACATCGCCGGCTGGCGCGAAGTGCGCGACAAGACCTCGATCCCGCTCGCCGGCACCGAGATCCAGTACGGGCTCGACCTGCATCGCGACCTCGTGCTCTCGGGCGCGATCCACTTCATCGAGTTCGACCTGACGCTCTGCGGCGGCATCACCACCGGGCAGAAGATCGCCGCGGTCGCCCAGGCCTTCCACAAGCCGGTGTCTCTGCACAGCGCAGTCAGCGCCGTCGGCCTCGCGGCATCCGCCCATCTCGGCGCGGCACTCCCCAATTGCGATTCCATCGAGCTCCACCTGCTGCACCAGGCGCTATTCGAGCATCTGTGGGCGGCGGGCTACACCGTGGCCGACGGGCACATGAGCGTTCCCGAAACGCCGGGCCTCGGTCTCGACATCGAGGCCTTGAGGCAGGCTGCGCCGCCGATCGCCGCATGAATCCGAACTAGAACGGAGGACCCGATGTCCCGCACCCCGCTTCGCTGCCTCGCCCTCGCCGCCGCGACCGCGCTCGCCCTCGCGGCCGCTCCGGCATCTGCCCAGTCCGTCGCGAGGATGGCCTCAGACGGCGATCTCAAGATCCTGGATCCGATCTGGACCACGCAGTTCCTGACGGTCGGTCACGGCTACATGATCTACGACGTGCCCTACGCCTACGACGAGTCGGGACTGGCGAAGCCGCAGATGATCGGCGAGGACTCCGTCAGCGCCGACGGTCTGACCTGGACCTTCAAGCTCCGCCCGGGCCTCAAGTTCCAGGACGGCACGCCGGTCACCGCGAAGGACGTCTCCGCCTCGATCCAGCGCTGGGGGGCCCGCGCCACCGCCGGCCGGCTGATCATGAGCGTCGCAGCCGGCTTCGACATCGTCGACGACCGCACCTTCGTCATCCGCTTCAAGGAGAAGATCGGGCCGTTCCGCGAGATGGTCTCGAACCCGATCAACCCGCTTTTCGTCATGCGCGAGGCCGATGCCAAGACCGACCCGAACACGCAGGTGACGAACACCGTCGGCTCCGGGCCCTTCATCTTCGTCAAGGAGGAATGGGTCCCGGGATCCAAGGTCGTCTACCGGAAGAACCCGGACTACGTGCCGCGCTCGGATGCGCCGAGCAGCATGGCCGGCGCCAAGATCCCGAAACTCGACCGGGTCGAGTGGATGTATCTGCCGGACTCTAGCACCGCGGTGCAGGCGCTGATCCGCGCCGAGATCGACATCATCGAGAACCCGCCCGCCGACCTCGTGCCGGTGATGCAGAAGGCCGGCGGCATCGACATCAGAGTCTTGAGCAAGACCGGCAACCAGATGCTGATGCGGCCGAACCACGCGATCCCGCCCTTCAACAACGTCAAGGCCCGCCAGGCGCTGCTCTACGCCGTCGACCAGGAGGCCTATCTCGCCGCCGGCATCGGCAATCTCGACTACGGCCAGGTGTGCTGGGCGGTGTTCATGTGCAACACGCCGCTCGAATCCAATGCCGGCGTGAAGGACTGGGCCAACACCAAGGACCCGAACCGCAAGGCGAAGGCCAAGGCGCTGCTGGCCGAGAGCGGCTACAACGGCGAGCCGATCGTCGTCTTCAAGGTGACCGACAGCCCGATCATCGCCGCCATGGGCGAGGTCACGGCACAGCTACTGACCGAAGTCGGCTTCAAGGTCGACCTGCAGAGCGTCGACACCTCCACCTTCGGCACGCGGCGCGTGATCAAGGACCCGCCCTCGCAGAACCGTGCCGGCTGGCACATTGCGCAGAGCTGGGCCGCCGGCCCGGTTTCGGGCGATCCGCTCTCCAACAACTTCACCCCGACGCCGTGCACGGGGACCGGCTTCTTCGGCTGGCCGTGCGATGAGAACCTGGAGAAGATCCGCCGCCGCTTCCTCACCGCCGCGACGCTGGAGGAGCGGAAGGCCCTGGTCGCCGAGTTCCAGGCGCCGATGTACGAGCACGTCCCGTACATCCCGCTCGGCCAGTTCCGCACGCCGTCGGCCTTCCGCAGCACCATTTCCGGCGTGCTCCCGGGGCCGCGCCTGGTGATGTGGAACATCAGCAAGCAGTAGGGAGTGGCGCTCCGCCGGACCCGACAGTTCGTTTAGGACTTGCTCACCCGGATACCGTTTCAAGCCTGCGACCTTTGGGATGTCACAGACGGGCGAGTATTTATCCTGTATTTATAGCGAACTGTTGTTTTCGCCTGGGATCCCACGTGGCCCGACGTTCGTTCATCCTGCCGCTGCTCGCGCTTCTATTGGCGGCCGTCGGCGCATGGCCAGCCCAGGCGCAGGACAATTTCTGGCGCGTGCGCCTCCAGCTCAAATGGCTGCATCAGTTCCAGTTTGCCGGCTACTACGCCGCGATCGAGAAGGGCTACTACCGCGACGTCGGCCTGGACGTGCAGCTCATCGAGGCGACCCCGAACGAGGAGCCGGCCCAGGCCGTGCTGCGCGGCGCCGCCGAATACGGCATCGCGACATCCGACCTCGTGCTCTATCGCAGCCGTGGGGAGCCGGTGGTGGCGCTGGCGGCCATCTTCCAGCACTCGCCCTATGCGCTCGTCACCTCGGACAAGATCGATCACCTGCACGATCTGATCGGCCGGCGGATCATGATCGAGCCGCATGCCGACGAGCTGATGGCGTATTTCAAGTATGAGGGCATCGCGAAGGAACGCCTGAGACTGCAGGCGCACAATTTCGACGTCTCCGCGCTGATCAAGGGCGAGGTCGACGCGATGTCGGCCTACTCGACCGACGAGGTCTTCCTCCTCAAGCAGGCGGGCTTCCCTTATCGGGCGTTCTCGCCGCGGTCGGGCGGCATCGACTTCTACGGCGACACGTTGTTCACCACCGAGTCCGAACTCCGCCAGAACCCGACCCGTGTCCAGGCCTTCGTCGATGCCTCGCTCAAGGGCTGGGCCTATGCCCTCAACAACCCGGAAGAGATCATCGATCTGATCTTCACGCGCTACAGCCAGCGCCACAGCCGCGAGCACCTCCGGTTCGAGGCCGAACAGACCAAGCGCCTGGTCCGCCACGACATCGTCGAGCTGGGATACATGAATCCCGGGCGCTGGCGGCATATCGCCGAGGTCTACGGCATGCTCGGCATGATGCCGAAGACCTTCAGCCTCGAGGGCTTTCTCCGCCGGGCACCGGAACCGGTGGACGTCGCCAAGCTCTACTTCATCATCGCGGTCTCGATCGCCACCTTGCTCGTCGTCGGCGGTATCTCGGTCCGCTTCTTCCAGATGAACATCCAGCTCAGGCGACAGATTGCCGAGCGCGTCACGGTCGAGGCCCGGCTGCGAGAGAGCGAGGAAGAGCTCCGCCGGATCGCCAATGTCGACTCGCTGACCGGCGTCTCCTCTCGGCGCAACTTCCTTCACCGCTTCGCCAACGAGCTCGAACGGGCGCGGCGCTACAATCGCGACCTGGCGCTGCTCATCTTCGATGTCGACCGCTTCAAGGCGATCAACGACAGCTTCGGGCATCTTGCGGGCGACGAGGCGCTGCGCTGCCTCTGCGAGGCGGCGACCGGCGCCGTCCGCCAGACCGACCTGATCGGCCGGGTCGGCGGCGAGGAGTTCGGCGTGCTGCTTCCCGAGACCTCGATCGACGGTGCGCTCCGGACGGCGGAGCGGATCAGGCATGCGGCCGAGATCCTCGACGTCATCGCCGGCCCCCACCGGATCCGGCTGACGGTCAGCGTCGGCGGCACCATGGTCAGGCCCCACGACACCGTCGGCAGCGCCATCGCCCGGACCGATGGCGCGCTCTACGAGGCCAAGCGTGCCGGCCGGAACCGCACCGTCCTCTACGCCTACGGCCAGGAACCGGAGAAGACGGTCGCGGACGAGCAGCGAGCGACCTGAGGTCCCCCGTCAGGGACAGACCGGCGGACGCCCGAGGCGCTGGCGGATGTCACCGAGCGCCTTCTCGATCGCGAGCGCGGCAGCCAGCAGCGCCTCTTCGGTTCTCTTGGCCGTGACGAGTTGAAGCCCGACCGGCAGCCGGTCGGGATCGAAGGCGACCGGCATCGACAAAGCGCACATGTCCCAGACGTTGAAGGGAGAGACGTTGCGCCCGATGCGGAGCGTGGTCAGGCGGAAGGCGTCGCGGTCTTGGACCTGGTCCATGCGCGGCGCCGTCACCGCCGTGGTCGGGAGCGCAAGCACGTCGATGCCTTCCAGCCGTGCATGCGCGCGGGCCGACATCGCCGGACGGGCGCGCTGGCGCGAGAGATACTCCGCCGCCGGAATGTCGCCGAAAGTCTTCAGCCTCGCCCAGACATTGGCGTCGAGCTCAGGCACCCAGTCCTTGAACTCGGTCGAGACGATGGCGAAACCTTCCGGCACGCCGACGCTGCCATTGGCCATGTACTTGACCGCTTCCTCGACCTCGGGCATCGGCACCGGAACGAGGATCGCGCCCTTGGCCTCCAGCTCCTTCAGCGTCGCCTCGATGGCTTCGGCGATGCCGGGGCCGCAGTCATCGAAGAAGTAGCGGTCGGCAACACCGATGCGGAGCCCCGCCAAGGGCCGCGCATCCAGCTTTCGCCAGAGGTCCGGCCAGGCATGGCCGGCCGGGTCGATGGCGGCGAATCCAAATGCCGTGTCGGCGACCGAGAGCGCCAGCACGCCCGGGCAGTCGAGCGACGGGCTCAAGGGCGGCGCGCCCGCTCCAGACCAACGGCCGATCGAGGTCTTGAGGCCGACCACGCCGGCGAGCGAGGCCGGCATGCGGATCGACCCGCCGGCATCGCTGCCGACGCTGACCACCGCCGATCCCTCCCACAGGCTGCCGCCGGCGCCGGAGGTGGAGCCGCCGGTGCCGCGGTGATGGACGGCATCCCACGGATTCCAGGGCGCACCCCAATGGGCATTTCCGCCGATGCCGCCGAAGGCGAAGGGCACCGTATGGGTCTTGCCCGGGAAGACGGCGAGCTGGCGGCGGAGCCCCGCGACGATCGGCCCCTCCTCCTCGTATTTCGCCGGCAGGCGCCGTGCGGTGCCGGCATAGGTGGGCGTGCCGCGGATGCCGTAGACGTCCTTGATCGAGATCGGCAGGCCCTGCATGGGTCCGAGGTCGGCGCCGACTCCGAAGGCAGCCTCGGCAGCGCGCGCCTGAGTCTCGGCGGCCTCGCCGAGCCAGAGCTTGTAGGCGTTCAGCTTCTCGCCGGTCCGTGCGTGCCGCTCGGCGGCCTCCCGCCAGAGCGCGAGCGGCGTGACCTCTCCCGCGCGGAGGGCCGCCCACAGGCGATGGGCGGGCGTATCGGCGAGTGTAAAGCGGCTCATCTCAGGAATTTCCTATCGTCGCAAGGGGGATCCGACGGCGCGCCAGAGACCGGCGAGGATCAGCGCGCCGCCGAGCCAATGATATGAGCGGATCGGTTCGCCGATGACGACGAAGGCGATCAACGCCACATAGATCGGCCCGAGATACATGCCGAGGCTGGTCGGGCCGGGCCCCAGCACGCGCTGGGCATAACCGTAGGCCTGGTAGGCGCCGACCGCCGGCACCAGGGCCAGAAACAGAACGACCGAGACGGTCCGCTGGTCGAGGCTGAGCGTCGGGCCAGTCGATGCTTCCCAGGCATAGAACGGCAGCAGCGCCAGCGTACCGAGGATGCATATCGCGGTGAAGCGCGCCGGCGCACCGAGCTGGCTCCGCTTGTGCTGCAGGATCAGCACGTAGATCGACCAGCCGGCGACGGCAAAGGCGACCCAGAGATCGCCCGGCACGAAGGCGAGCCGTGCAAACATGCCGGGATCGCCTTTGAAGACGACGATCAGGACGCCGGCGATGGCGAGCGCAATGCCGAGAGCGCGACCGAGAGTCAGCCGCTCGCGGAACAGAACCGCCGACACCAGGACGATCAGGATCGGCGAAACGGCATAGATCAGCGCGATGTTGGTCGCGGCCGTGGTGGCACCGGCGATGTAGACCGGCGGCCCGCAGACGACGACACCGAGGAAACCCAGGGTCGCCAGCACCGGCAGCTCGTCGAGGATTGCCCGGCGGCCGGCCCAGAGCTCGCGCCACGTCAACGCCGCCATGATCAGAGCCGCGATCGCCCAGCGCCAGAACGCCAGTGCATTGGCCGGGATGCCGCCTTCCAGCGCGCGCGCCGTCACCTGGTTGCCGGCGAACATGGCGGGGGCGGTGAGAAGCAGGACATAGGCCCAGCGCCGCCTCAGCTCCGCGCCGCGTCCGGCGGTGGTCGATGCATCCATCGACGATCCTTAGCCCTTCGGCGCGCTCAGTAGAACAGCGCGGCGTAAATCACGAAAAGCCATGACAGCAGGCCGTGGAGAATGGCCCAGAGAATCGACTGGTTATGCGTGTAGGAGATCGCCATCGCGAGCGCCGTGCCGAAGCCGATGCCCGCCCTGATCCCATCCGTCCGTGCGTAGATCCACATCACCACTCTCCCCGCAAAGCGGCCCACCCTACTCCTGATCGCGCCGCCCCACTGATCGAGAAGATAAACGCCTCGCCGGCGATCATGCGCCGGCCTGACCTGCACCCAGGGGCAAAGGGCCCGAGAGGATAGGATTATCCTTGAAAAACAATGAGATGAATAGTTTTTCAGGCAGGTGATAGAATTTAGTTGAGATTTTATGTTTGTTTAATTAGATATTCCGGAGAAATTTGGAGACGGCAGAGAATGTCGGCGAGCCTGGACCGGATCGAACTGACGACGGCCACCCTCTTCGAGGCGCTGCAGCGGCTTGCCTCCACCATCCGCGAGGACATGGAGCGGATCGACCGCATCGGCGGCGTCCCCTCCGATCGCCAGCTCAACGTCATCCGCAACCAGATCATGGAGTTCCAGTCGCTGATGGCCGTGCTCGACCGCGCCCTCTCCCAAACCCGGGAGGGCGGCGCCTTCGTCCGCGAGATCGTCGGCACCATATCCGCCAAGCTACTCACTCGCGCGCTCGCCTATGAAGCCGCCCACGCCGCCCGTCTTGAGGCTCAGCATAGCCTCCCGTTGTTCGGCGCGGTGACCTTCGCCCGCGACCTTCGCCAGCTCGAGCGCCTGGCCGAGCAGGTCCCGGTGCGGCCGGCGGACCTCGAGGCGCAGGTGATCGCAGCCCGCAACACGCTCCAGGCCCTGATCGGCCGCTGCCCGGTGATCGCCGACTTCGCCTGATCGGCTGCCGTCCTCCGGCCTGACTGCCGAGGCTCTTGCCTCGCGTTGCCGATGCTGTATTCGCTGGCATCGGTCCCCTCCCTGCCGGAGTCCTCCATGCCTTCCGACCTCGTGCGAGCGGCGACTCCCGCCGACGCCGCAATCATCGTCACGCTGATACAGGAACTCGCCATCTACGAGAACGAGCCGCTGTCGTCGGTGAAGATCACCGAGGCGGACGTGCTTCGCGACGGCTTCGGCGAGCGGCCGCGCTTCGAGGCGCTGCTCGCCGGCAAGGACGGCCGCACCGACGGGCTGGCACTCTTCTTCCACAACTATTCGACCTGGGAAGGGCGGTCGGGGATCTTTCTTGAGGATCTCTTCGTCCGCGAGAGCGCTCGCGGCCAGGGGCTGGGGCGGGCGCTGGTGAAGCGGCTGGCCGAGATCGCGCTCGAGCGCGGCTGCCGGCGCCTCGACTTCTGGGTGCTGCACTGGAATCCGACGCGCGAGTTCTATCACCGCTTCGGCTTCCGCCAAATGGACAAGTGGCTTCCCTACCGCATGGACCAGGCCGGCATCGCCCGCCTCGCGGCCGAGCAGGAGTGACCCGATGTTCGGCACCACAGGCCTGACGACGATCCTTCTTCTCGTCGGATCCAACGTCTTCATGACCTTCGCCTGGTACGGGCATCTGAAATTCACCGACCGGCCGCTCTGGATCGTCATCCTGGCGAGCTGGGGCATCGCCTTCTTCGAATACTGCCTGCAGGTACCGGCCAACCGCTGGGGCTACGGCACCTTCTCAGCGGTCGAGTTGAAGACCATGCAGGAGGTGATCACGCTCCTGGTCTTCGCAGTCTTCTCCATCGCCTATCTCGGCGAGGGCATCCGCTGGAACCACCTGGCCGGCTTCGGCTGCCTGGTGGCTGCGACCTTCTTCATCTTCAAGGCCTGAGCACCGTTCGCCCCGCCCCTTGAGCTTCTGTATGCTCGGTGGCGCGGCAGGCATGCAGGAGGAGTTCGGACATGCGGAGACTGCTTCGTACCATCGTCGCCCTGGCGGCCGTTGCCGGCGCACCGGCTCTCGCCGACGGCCTCAGCCGATTCGAAAAGGAGATCAAGCCGAACCTGGGGAAGATCGACCTCACCTACCGCAGCGCCACGGCGCTCGGGCAGAGCGGCTTCGCTCTCGAGGACGTGCGCGCGGTCCTTCCCGGCGACACGCCGGATGCCAAGCCCACGCCGGTCGCCGCCAAGCGGATCGTCGTCGAGGACATCGACCTCGACCCCATCGGCAAGGACGAAGCCCCTCACTTCCTCAGGATGCGCGTCGAAGGGGCGACGGCGGCCGGACAGGCCGACGACTGGCGCCGCCAGTACGGCATTCCCGATGTCCCCCTCGACTTCGCGATCGACTACCGCCTGGATGCCGCACGCAAGGTCTTCACGCTCAATCGCCTGGAACTGGCGCAGCCTGGACTTCTCAGGATCGAGCTCGGCTTCATCCTCGACGGCGTCACGCCCGCCAGCTTCAAGGATGCTGACACGTCCAAGGACGACATCTCGCTCCGTACGGCGACGCTGGTCTACGAGGACAGCTCGTTCCTCGCCAGGCTGGTGCCGGCCCTCGCCGCCGAGCAGAAGAAGACCGCCGAGGCATTCGTCGCCGAAGGCCTGGCTATTCTCGGCGTCATTGCGATGACCCAGAGCCCGAAGGCCGTCGAGGTGTTCGACGTGATCGCCTCGTTCATGAGCGACTTCCGCCAGCTCAAGGGCCCGCTTCGCCTGACCGTGAGCCCGCCCCGGAACCTGTCGACGGCGGACATGGACAAGATCGAAGTGGCGAACGCCATCATCGACGTCTTCGGTCTTTCGGCGACATATGCCGGTACCCGGCCGGGCGCCGCCCTCGCCGCGGTCAAGCCTGCCGACCGCGCAGGCAACGCCTCCGCCGCACCGTCGTCGGGGGGCGTCGCCTGCAAGCCCGGCCAGCGCCTGTTCGCCCATTCCGACGGCGGCTGGTGGTCGGCCACCGTCCGCGAGGCGACGCAGTCGAGCCAGCGCTGCGTGGTGCGCCTCGAAGGCTCCGACAGCGACGACGACGTGGTGATCGCCGCCGGCGACATGATGGCCTGGTCGATCGATGGCCCCGGCGAGGCAGCCAAGGGCTGCCGCAAGGGTGACCGCGTCTGGATCAAGTCGGAGGGCGGCTGGTTCCCTGCGCTGGTTCGGCAGACCGCGCGGCCCGGGGCCGCCTGCGTCGTCCGCCTCGAGGACGACGAGTACGCCGAGGACGAGACGGTGGAGCTGCGCCGCGTCCGGGTGATCAAGCCCGCAGGCTGACCCGGTCGCGGGCGGTCATTCGACCGCCGCCCCTCTGGCCGCGATCCGCAAGGCGAGCGCCTGGAAGTCCGGCGGCGGCAGTCCGGCCGCGGCGCGCAGGGCCATCAGCAGCGCATGGTTTCGGGATCACGTCGACGGCGCCGGGCTGCCTCGCCTTGAGAGCGACCTCGGTACCGAGCTGGGCCCCGGTCGACAGCACGACGACGCGCGAGGTGCTCAGCAGCTTGAGCCGCTTCAGCACCTCGATTCCGTCCATCTTCGGCATCTCGATGTCGAGTACGACGACATCGGGCTGGACCTTCATCGCGCGAAGCAGCGCCGACGCCCCGTCGTCGGCTTCGTCGACGACCACGAAGTCGGGATCGACCTCGATGATCTCCCTGACCAGGCCGCGGATCAGCGGCGAGTCGTCGACGACCAGCACCTGCTTCGGCCTATCGGCCACGTGCCGTGTCCATACGGGTCCCCTCCCAACGACGAGGCCAAGCGTCCGCCCCGGCGACGCACGTGTCAATTGCACGGCAACCGCGCTCCGGTGGCGCGTGCGCGCCGAATCCGCTCTACTCTCGCTTCCCATCGGAGAGAGGGCGCTCATGTTCAAGGCTTTGATCGACACGGACGAGACCGGGCGATGTGCCTGATCGCCGGCGCCTCCTCCTTGTCCTAGGCAGGCACGCTTGGCGTCCCCAGTACAGGCGAACCCGTTCCGCGAAATCCGGCGGCATCTCTATGCGCTAGTCGAGACCGGCTATCAGGGCTATCCGCCCGGCCGCGCCTTCGACATCGCGTTGGTCGCGGTGATCCTCGTCAGTATCACCGCCACCGCCATGGCCACAGTGCCAGAGACGAGCGAAGCCTGGCTCAGGGTTTACCGGGCGGTCGAGTGGACGGCCGTCGCCATCTTCACCGTCGAATACCTGGTTCGGGCGTGGGTCGCGGTCGAGGATCCGCACGCACCGGCCGAGCGACCCTGGGCCTGGCGGCTCCGCTATCTGGTGACGCCGCTGGCGCTGGTCGACCTCGTCGCCATCCTGCCGAGCTACCTCGAGCTGATCTTTGGAACCGCTTGGGAGTTCACCCTGGTCCTCCGAGTCCTCCGCCTGTTCAAGCTGCTGCGCTTCACCGGCGAGTTCGACACCATCTTCGCCGTCCTCCGTTCCGAGCGACGGCCTCTGATCGCCACATTCTGTGTCATCGCCGTGATCCTTCTGCTGATCTCGACCATGGCCTATGTCGCCGAGCACGACGCCCAGCCGGACAAGTTCGGCAGCATCCCCGCCGCCTTCTACTGGGGGATCGTCACGCTGGCGACCGTCGGCTACGGCGACATCGCGCCGGTCACCCCTCTCGGCCGTGCCACCGGCGCGCTCGGCGCCGTGCTCGGAATCCTCACCTTCGCCATGCCGGCCGGCATCATCGCCTCCGGGTTCATCGAGGAGCTGCGGCGGCGCGACTTCATCGTCACCTGGCAGCTGGTCGCCAAGGTGCCGCTGTTCCGGCACCTGACGGCCCCGCGGATCGCCAGCGTCGCGCTCGTGCTCAGGCCGATGCGGTTCGAGGCCGGCGCCACCGTCTCCCGCAAGGGTGCGGAAGCCGATGGCATGTACTTCGTCGTCTCGGGCGAGCTTGTGGTCGAGATCCCGAGTCACCCGGTGACGCTCCGGAGCGGCGCCTTCTTCGGCGAGATGTCGCTGCTCGACGGCGGCAAGCGATCGAACACCGTGCGCGCCATCACCTCCTGCGACCTGCTGCATCTGGGAGCCGCGGAGTTCCGGCAGCTCCTCGCCGCCACGCCGCACCTGGAGGCCGAGATCCGCCAGGTCGCGGGCGCGCGCCGGCGGGACAACGAGGCGCACGACCAGCCTTCCTAGACTCGGCGCAGGCCGAGATGGCGGAGGATGCGCCCCCCGGGCTCGGGCGCGGCGGCATCGAGCCGGGTCCAGCCGACCGTGCCCGTCCGGTAGGCCGCCATCTTGTCGAGCACGGCCGGAGTCGCATCCGACGCATCGCCGGTGCGGCCGGCGAGCCGGCGGCGAAGCTCGCCTTCCGGTGCCTCCAGCCAGAAGCCCTCGAACGCGGCCCCGGCCGACCGCGCCATCGCCTCGACGGCGTCGCGCTCCTCAGCCGCCATGAAGGTGGCGTCGAGCACGACCGGATGCCCGGCGGCCAGCGTCTCGCCGGCGCGGCGGAGCATCTCCCCGTAGACGCGATCGCTGGCTTCCCTGGTATAGGTGACGGGCGGAAGCCGCGTCAGCTCGTCCACTTCGGCCAGCTGCTTTCGGATGACATCGCTGCGCCAGTGAAGCGCCCCGACGACCCCGCCCAGTGACGGCGCGATCGACCGGGCGACAGTCGTCTTCCCCGTGCCCGGGAGACCGCCGATCGCCACCACCAGAGGCGGCGACCATGTCAGCAGCCGGCGCGCCAGGTCGAGATAGGCTGCGATCTCCACAGCCCCCGCCGCCTTCGCCGCGCCACCGACGGCCATGGCGGAACCGGCAACCTTGGCCCGGACCGTGGCGCGCGTCGCCATGAACAGAGGCAGCAATGCCAGCCCGTCCAGGTTCCGGCCGTCCTTCGCGTATTCATTGCCGACGACATTGGCGAGGTCGGTGTGTTCCCGATGGATCAGGTCCATGAGCAGGAAGGCGAGATCGTAGAGCACGTCTATGCGGGCGAAGGCGTCGTTGAACTCGATGCAGTCGAACAGGGTCGGCTCACCCTCGACGAGGCAGATGTTCCGCAGGTGAAGGTCGCCATGACATTGGCGAACCAGACCCGCCTCGCGCCTCCGGTCGATGAGGCCGGCGGTTGCGGCGAAGGCGTTCCCGCTTCGCGCCTCCAGTTCCTCGACCGTCGCCAGATCGAACAGCTCCGGCTGGCTCCGCAACTCCTCGAAGTTCTCGGCGATCACCGCCCGCATCGCCTCGCTGCCGGCACCGTCGGGTGCCACCTCCGCGTCGCGGTGGAACGTGGCGATCGCGGCGGCGGCGCGGCGCATCAGCTCCGGCGTCAGCAAGCCCTTCCGGGCGCGGTCGTCGAGCAGGTCGCCGGCATCGAAGCGCCGCATGACCACCAGCCAGTCGACCGGCTCCCCCACCCTCGCCCCATGGGGATCGAGAAAGAGCCTGCCGCCGGGATCCCGCCGCACGGCGGCGACGCCGAGATAGAGCGACGGCGCGGTGCGACGGTTGAGCGCTACCTCGCGCTCACAGGCCCATTTCCGGCGGCCGGCGGTGCCATAGTCGAGATAGGGATAGCGCAGCGCCCGCTTCATCTTGTAGACGCGGTCGCCGGCAAGGAAGATGTGGCTCGCATGGGTATCGACCCGAGTCACCGCCTCGCCTGCCGCTAGGCCATAGCTGCCAGGGTCCGCGAGGAGAGCAAGGGTCGGGCCCTGATCTTCCGTCACCGCGACGATCAAGCCCTGCTCCCTGAACATCCGACTACGGTTCGCCCACTTGCAGTCGGGCTGCACCAAGGATACCACATGCCTCCACTGCAAGAGGCCCGTCCCGATCTCGGAACGGACCCAGCCATCCCCCTCGGCCCAGCCAACTGCTAGTCTCGCGGCCAGTCCGCAGAACACCCCGGAGCCTTCGATGACCCAGCGCGTGCTCACCGCCTATTTCATGCACGAGACCAATACCTTCTCGATCGTGCCGACGCCGCTCGAAGCCTTCCAGAAGCGCGCCTTCTATCGCGAGAACGAGATCCCGGAGGTCTACAAGGGCACCCGCTCGGCGCTCGGCGCCATGTTCGAGGCGACAGAGAAGTACGGCTGGACGCTGGTGCATCCGGTGAGCGCCTCGGCCAATCCCTCGGGCCTCGTCACCGACGGCGCCTTCGATGCCGTCGCCAACATGATCCTGGGCGCTCTCGACGGCCCGAAGATCGACGGCATCGTGCTGCACCTGCACGGCGCCATGGTGGTCGACAGCTACGAGGACGGCGAGGGCGAGCTCCTGAAGCGGATCCGCGCCAAGATCGGCAGCGAGACCCCGATCATGGTGACCCTCGACCTCCACGCCAACGTCACCCAGGACATGGCGACACATGCGAACGCCCTGATCGCGTTTCGCACATACCCGCACATCGACGCCTACGAGCGCGCCTGGCAGGCCTGTGATCTGTTGCAGAAGACGATGACCGGCAAGGCCAGGCCCAAAACCTTCATCGCCACCCGCCCGATGCTCCACGGCCTCGACATGGGCCGCACGCAGAAGGGCCCGATGCGGGTGCTCCTCGACCGGGCGGACGCGATCGAAGCCAAGGGCAAGATCCACCTGATCTCGATCTGCTCCGGCTTCCAGCATTCCGATATCAAGGATGTCGGCCCCACGGTCACCGTCACCGTCGACGGCAACGACCCCGAGGGCCAGAAGGTCGCCGAAGAGTTCATGGACTACGCCTGGGAGCAGCGGGACTACGTCGGCATCGAACTGCTGTCGGTCGCCAAGGTCGTCCAGATGGCAAAGTCCGGCGAAGGCTCGAAGAAGCCGCTGGTGATCGCCGACTACACCGACAATCCGGGCGGCGGCGGCTATGGCGACTCGACCGCGGTGCTGAAGGGACTGATCGACGCCGGCTGCAAGAACGTCGGCTTCCACGCGATCTGCGATCCGGAAGCCGTGCAGCAGGGCATCAAGGCGGGTGTCGGCAAGGCGATCAAGCTCAAGCTCGGCGGCAAGACCGATCCGAAGTTCGGCGGCGGACCGATCGACGTCGAGGCCGAAGTCGCGGCGCTGACCGACGGCAAGTTCATCGCCTGGGGCCCGATGGGCGGCGGCGTGCGCCGCGACTACGGCCCCTGCATGGTGCTCCGCATCGGCGGACTCAACGGCATCGAGGTCGTCGTCATCACCAACAACGGCCAGGGCAACGACCTCGGCAACTTCACCTCGATGGGCATCGACCCGACGCGGAAGGACACGGTCGTCGTCAAGTCGATGCACCATTTCCGTGCCGCCTTCGAGCCGATCGCGCGCGAGGTCGTGCTGGTCGATTCCAAGTCGCTGTGCTCCGAGAACTTCACGCCGGAGATGTTCAAGAAGGTGCGCCGTCCGGTCTGGCCGTTCGACCAGATCGCCTGATGCGGGTCGAGGCCTTCGACTTCGACCTGCCGCAGGACCTGATCGCCGATCACCCGGCAAGGCCGCGCGATGCGGCACGCCTGCTGGTGGTCGGCGACACGCTCGAGGATCGCATCGTGCGCGAGCTTCCGACGCTGCTCGGGCCCAAGGACGTGCTGGTGGTGAACGACACCAAGGTCATCCCGGCCCGGCTGTTCGCGCGCCGGGGCGAAGCGAAGATCGAGACTCTGCTGCACAAGCGGCTGGCGCCCGGGCGCTGGCTCGCCTTCGCGCGCCCGGCGAAGAAGCTCAGGACGGGAGACCGGCTGGCCGTCGGCGACGCCACCGTCCTGGTCGCCGAGAAGCGCGAGAACGGCGAGGTCATGCTGGATTTCCAGGCGGACGACGCCGAGGTCATGGCGCTGCTGGGGCAGCATGGCCACGTGCCGCTGCCGCCCTACATCAGGCGTGGCGACACCGCCTTGGATGTCGCCGACTACCAGACACTCTTCGCCCGGAACGAAGGCGCCATCGCCGCCCCGACCGCGGGCCTGCACTTCACCCCGGATCTCAAGAGCGCCCTCGCCGCCCGCGGCGTCGAGATCCTGACCCTCACCCTCCATGTCGGCGCCGGCACCTTCCTGCCGGTGAAGGCCGAGGACACCGACGACCACGCGATGCATGCCGAGTGGGGCGAGGTCACCGCCGACGTGGCCGAGCGGGTGAACGCCGCCCGCGCCGCCGGCGGCCGCCTGCTTGCGGTCGGCACCACCAGCGTCCGCCTTCTGGAATCGGCGGCCGGCGAGGATGGCCGGCTTCGACCCTTCACCGGTGACACCGACATCTTCATCATTCCGGGCTACCGCTTCAAAATCGTGGACCTGATGCTCACCAACTTCCATCTGCCGCGCTCGACGCTGTTCATGCTGGTCTCCGCCTTCGCCGGCCTCGAGCGCATGAAGACCGCCTACGCGCATGCGATCCAGGAGCGCTATCGCTTCTACTCCTATGGCGATGCCTGTCTGCTCAAGAGGGCCGCATGAGCGTCGGCTTCGAGGTCCTGGCGACCGATGGTGCCGCCCGGCGCGGGCGGATCGAGACGGCGCATGCGCCGATCGACACACCCGCCTTCATGCCGGTCGGAACCGCCGGCACGGTCAAGGGCATGCATCCGGAGTCGGTCGCGGCGACCGGCGCCCAGATCATCCTCGGCAACACCTATCACCTGATGCTCCGCCCCGGCGCCGAGCAGGTCGCGGCGCTTGGCGGCCTGCACCGCTTCATGAACTGGCCGGGTCCGATCCTGACCGACTCCGGCGGCTTCCAGGTGATGTCCTTGGCGGGATTGCGGACCATCGACGAGCAGGGCGTCGTTTTCAAGTCGCACCTGGACGGGACCAAATACGCGCTCACGCCCGAGCGCTCGATCGAGATCCAGCATCTGCTGGATGCCACCATCACAATGGTGCTGGACGAGTGCACGCCGTTCCCGGCGACCGAGGACGAAGCCGACCACTCGATGATGCGCTCGATGCGCTGGGCCGAGCGCTGCCGCAAATCCTTCGTCGAGCGCCCGGGCTACGGCCTCTTCGGCATCGTCCAGGGCAGCATCTATCCGAAGCTCCGCGCCCGCTCGGTTACCGCGCTCGCCACTGTCGGCTTCGACGGCTACGCCATCGGCGGGCTCGCGGTCGGCGAGGGCCAGGCGATGATGTTCGACGTCCTGGACGCAACCGTGCCGAGCCTGCCCAAGGACCGCCCGCGCTACCTGATGGGCGTCGGCCGGCCGGACGACATCGTCGGCGCGGTCCGCCGCGGCGTCGACATGTTCGACTGCGTCATGCCCACGCGCTCGGGCCGCACCGGCCAGGCCTTCACCCGCGGCGGCACGCTGAACATCCGGAACGCCGAGCACGCCGTCTCCGACCGGCCGCTCGACGGGCTCTGCCGCTGCCCGGCCTGCCGCGGCTATTCACGCGGGTATCTGCATCATCTGTTCAAGGCCAACGAGATGCTCGGCCCCATGCTGTTGACCTGGCATAACCTCCAGCACTATCAGGATCTGATGGTGGAGCTGCGCTGGGCCATCGAGGCAGGAACCTTCGAGGAGGTCGCCCGGCGCTGGGAAGCCGCCCCGCAACGGCCGGACGAACCGGAATGACCAAGTCGCTGACCTATCTCGGCCGGCCGACCGCGCCGCCGACGTCTCCCGACCAGGCCGTGCTGGACCGCGTGCCCAACGCGCATCCGCGCGATCGCTACCTCGTCCGCTTCGCCGCACCCGAGTTCACCTGCCTCTGCCCGATCACCGGCCAGCCGGACTTCGCACATCTGGTGATCGACTATGTGCCGAAGGCGTGGCTGATCGAGAGCAAGGCGCTGAAGCTCTATCTGGCCTCATATCGCAATCACAACGGCTTTCACGAGTCGACCACTGTCGAGATCGCCAAGCGGCTTCGCGAGGTGCTGAAGCCCGTCTGGCTTCGCATCGGCGGCTACTGGTACCCGCGGGGCGGCATGCCGATCGACGTCTTCTACCAGTCGGGGCCGGAGCCCAAGGGCCTGTGGATCCCGCCGCAGGAGGTCCAGCCCTACCGAGGCCGCGGATAGCGATGGAAGACCCGAAGGCCGCGATCCGGGAAAAGGCGCTGGCCCTCGGTTTCGACGCCGTCGGCTTCGCCCCCGCCGCGCTGTCCGGTGAGGCCCGCGAAAACCTCGCGCAATATCTCGGCCAGGGCCTGCATGGCGACATGGGCTGGCTCGCCGCCAAGGCCGACCGCCGCGGCGATCCGAAGACGCTGTGGCCTGATGCCCGGAGCGTCATCGTGCTGGGCATGAACTACGGCTCGCCCGAGGTGCCGAACGCCCACCTCGGCGAGGCCGGGGCGGGCGTCGTCTCCGTCTACGCCCGCGGCCGCGACTATCACGACGTGATCAAGAGCCGCCTGAAGACGCTGGCGCGCTGGCTCGCCGAGAGCCGGGACTGCCAGGTGAAGGTCTTCGTCGACACCGCGCCGGTGATGGAGAAGCCGCTGGCCGAGGCCGCCGGCATCGGCTGGCAGGGCAAGCACACCAACCTGGTCTCCCGCGACTTCGGCTCCTGGCTCTTCCTCGGCGAGGTCTTCACCGACCTCGCTCTGGAGCCCGATGCGCCCCACGCCGACAATTGCGGCGCCTGCCGCGCCTGCCTGGATGCCTGCCCGACCGCGGCCTTCCCCGCGCCCTATCGCCTGGATGCCCGGCGCTGCGTCTCCTACCTGACGATCGAGCACAAGGGGCCGATCCCGCGGGATCTCAGGCGCCTGCTCGGCAACCGCATCTATGGCTGCGACGATTGCCTGGCAGCCTGTCCCTGGAACAAGTTCGCGACCCGCACATCTGAGGCCGCCCTACTGCCCCGCGCCGAGCTGACGGCGCCGCGCCTCGCCGAGCTGGCCGGCCTCGACGACGCTGCTTTCCGCCGCCTTTTCTCAGGTTCCGCGGTCAAGCGCCTCGGACGTGACCGCTTCGTCCGCAACGTGCTGATCGCCATTGCCAACAGCGGCGCGCCCGAACTGGCGACGGTGGCCGTACGCCTCCTCGACGATCCGGCACCACTGGTCCGCGGCGCTGCCGCCTGGGCGCTCCACAACCTGGCGCCTGACGCTGCGGCCGAACGTCGTAGCGACAGGGACCGGACCGAGACGGACGCGGACGTGCGGGCGGAGTGGCGCCTCACCCCGGAGGCAGCACGCCCGTGATGCCGAGGCCGTTGACCATGCGCGTGGCATCCGCCGGGCTCAGCTCCGCCGTTCCCGGCACGCACATGAAGCCGGTCAGCCGTTCCGTCCCCGCCTTGATGTCATAGGCGACGCAGGCCATCCCCTCGCCGCCGTCCTGCATGCTGAACAGGGTGAGGCGCCCATCCGCAGCGCCACGCGCGTAGGGCGTCGTGGCGCCGATCTTCTTCTCGAGCGGATTGTCGGGGTTGACGGTCGCGATGTACTTGGCGAGATCGATCTCCGGCCATTTCGCGCTGGCCGCCGCCCATTGATGGTTGATCACGGCGACCCGGGTCTCATCGGAGAAGACGAGATATTCGAGCCCGGTCGCGCCCGGCGTCGATGGCAGCGGCCGGCGCTTGGCAATGCGGGCGGCGAGGCCTGAATATTCCTGGGTGGTCAGCACCACGTTGGAAGACCGGGCATCGAAATCGACGAGTTCGTCCGCCATCGCGGCAGCTCCTCCAATAAAGACCAAAATCGTAACAGCGACGCGCCATAGCAACGTCATGCAGACCTCTGCAAGCGATGATGTTCCGGCGTGGACGGAGCGGCGATCAACCGAGCCCCTGGGCTTTCATCATGCGCTGGACCGCCGGCCGGGCGAGCACCAGGTCGACGCACCGCTTGATGTTCGGATATGTGGCCGCCGGCTTCGCCATGTTCCGGCTCCAGCGCGCCATCATCATGAGGAAGATGTCGGCCCCGCTGAAACGCTCGCCGAGGAGGTAAGGCCCCGTCTCCAGCGCCTTGTCGAGGACGGCGAACAGCGGCTGCAGGCGTGCCTCGGAGGTCGCCTTGACCTCGGCGATGGCGGCATCGCTCTTGGCGTAATAGTCCGGGTGGAAGTAGCTCATATAGGCTTCCTGCACCGTGTTGGTCATGTAGACCATCCACTGGTAGTAGCGGGCGCGCTCGGGCGTTCCCGGCGCCGGAGCCAGGCCCGAATTGGGGTGCTTGTCGGCCAGGTGCAGCATGATCGCCGCCGACTCGTAGATGACGGTGTCGCCGTCGGCCAGGGTCGGCACCCGGCCGTTCGGGTTGAGCTTCAGATAGTCCGGCGCCTTATGGGCGTTCGACTTCATGTCGACCAGCACAAGCTCATGCGGCGCGCCGGTCTCCTCCAGCGCCGCATGGGGCGCCATCGCCGCCGACCCCGGCGAATAGAACAGCTTGTACATTTGGTCCCTCCAGGCTTTCACGTTGCCGCATTTATAACCACTTCGTGAGGTAGCGTCGCCGTCGTGATTGCCCGAATCCCTATGCTATGATCCCGCCCCGATGAAGGTCTTCCTCGTCGCGCTCGCCTCCATGTTCCTGCTCCCGATCGCCTTCGCTGCCGGCCAGCAGGACCGGGCGGAGGGCGTGCCTTGGTATGCCGCGAGACGGGATGCCTCCGGCCTGGCGCCCGACCCCAAGACCACGCAGGAAGCGGTGATCCAGGCCTATGCCGCCCGTGCCGTGGGCTGGCGGCGGCCCCTTGCCGTCCATACCTGGATCGCGGTCAAGCCGGCCGGCGCCGACCGCTATACACGCTACGAGGTCATGGGCTGGGGTGTCGGCCAGGGCGCCCCGTCGATCCGTGTCGACCGGACCGGACCGGACAACTACTGGTTCGGGGCAGAGCCAGAGCTGCTGCTCGACCGGCGGGGACCGGGCGTCGACGCCCTGATCGACAAGGTCAGGGCCGCGGTCACGGCGTATCCCTACCCGCAGAGCTACACGACCTGGCCCGGGCCCAACAGCAACACCTTCACCGCCTTCGTCGCCCGCGAGGTGCCCGAGCTCGGCCTGTCGCTGCCGCCGACCGCGATCGGCAAGGACTACCTTGCCGGCGGCGCCCTCATCGGCAAGGCGCCCAGCGGCACCGGGCTGCAGCTCTCCCTGCTCGGGGTCGCCGGCGTGACTCTGGCCAAGAACGAGGGCATCGAGATCAACTTCCTCGGCCTCACCATCGGCATCTCCGCCTTCCCCTTTGCGATCAAGCTGCCGGGGATCGGGTCACTCGGATGAGCCTGACCCGCGAGCAGATCCAGAACGGCTGGGTCCAGCAGATGGCACGCGAGGCCGGCCATGGGTTCAAGATGCTCTCGGACGAGGAGCTGGCTAAGTCGCGGCTCGACATGCTGGCCCGCGCCCCTTCGAAGGATGTCTGGGTCTTCGGCTACGGCTCGCTGATCTGGAACCCGGCCTTCCACTTCGTCCAGCGGCGCATCGGCACCATCCACGGCTTCCACCGCCGCTTCTGCCTGTGGACGACGCTCGGGCGGGGCTCGCCCGACTGTCCCGGCCTGATGCTGGGCCTCGACCGCGGCGGCTCGTGCCGGGGCGTCGTGCTGCGGATCGCGCCCGAGCTGGTCGAGAGCGAGACCGATGTGCTCTGGCGGCGCGAGATGGTCAGCAACGCCTACGTTCCCACCTGGGTCCGCGTCGCCACCGACGAAGGCGACGCCTGGGCGATCGCCTTCACTATCAATCGCGGCCACGACCGCTACGCCCAGAAGATGAGCGAAGAGCAGGCGGCGGACATCATCGCCCGCGCGGTCGGGCGCATCGGCCACTGCCGCGACTATCTGCTGAACACCGTCGATCACCTGGAGCAGCTCGGCATCCACGACCGCGCCATGGCGCGCCTAGCCGACAAGGTCCGGCGCCAGGTAGCCGAGGCGACCCCCTGACGCTCGGCCGCGTCCTCGTCCTCGCGCTGCTTCTGGCGGTCCCGGCAGCGGCGGAGCCTCTCCGCCTCACCACCCGGGCGGTCGATCTCGACTCGCGCGACCCCCGGACCATCCGCGCCGGCCAGCTCGAATTCGTCGGCGGCTTCGAACTCAGCAGCCGGCACTCGCGGTTCGGCGGCTATTCCGGACTGGTGATCGACGAGGGCGGCCGGCGGCTGATCGCCATTTCCGACCTCGGCTACTGGCTGGTCGCCCGCCTTGCGCGCGACGAGGCCGGTCGAGTCCGCGACGTCGTCGAGGCCGAGATGCATCCGATCCTCGACCGGAACGGGCAACCCTTCGCGGTGAAGCGGGCCGGCGATGCCGAGGCGCTGGAACGTCTTACCGACGGCAGCTTCCTGGTCGCCTTCGAGCAGGTCCACCGGGTCGCGCGCTATGCCGGCCCTCAGCCCTGGCTCTCGCGGGCGGAAGCGCAGATCCTGCCGGCGGAGGTGTCGCGGCAGCCGTCGAACGGCGGCATCGAGTCCATGGCCCGGCTCGCCGACGGACGCATCGTCTTGTTCAGCGAGACCGACGAGCGGACCCCGGGCACGCTGAAAGCCTGGATCGGTGCCGGCGGCACGTGGCGCGACGCCGGATACCGGCGCCGAGGCGACTACCGGCCGGTCGACGCCAAGGCTCTCGCCAACGGCGATCTGCTGGTGCTGGAGCGTGCCTTCACGCTGCTGGGCGGCTTCTCCTCGCGGCTCGTCCGGGTGCCCGCGGCCGAACTCCGACCGGGCGCGACCCTGGAAGGCCGCGATCTGGCAGAGTTCGCCTCGCCGCTCCTGGCCGACAACTTCGAAGGCCTCGCGATCGAGGCGACAGCCAACGGGGGCACTTTCGTCTTCCTCATCTCCGACGATAATCGGGTCGCCCTGCAGCGAACGCTGCTCCTGCAGTTCCGGCTAATACAGTAATTTTATTGCGCATTTTATCCACCGCGGGATAAGTTGCCGCTGGTGGAGGTCGAGGCTGAATGGCCAAGGCGAAGACGGCGGTAGCGGGCGCGGAGCCCTGGAACGCGGACAGGCCGCCGCCGTCGGACTACCGCGTCATCAACCTTGCTCTCCAGGGCGGCGGCGCCCATGGCGCCTTCACCTGGGGCGTGCTCGACCGCCTGCTCGCCGACAAGCGCGTCTTCATCGAAGGCATCAGCGGCACCTCCGCCGGCGCCATGAACGGCGCCCTGCTCGCCTTCGGCATGATGCATGCCGGCCGCGAGGGCGCCCGCAAGATCCTCCGCGAGTTCTGGGAACGCACCAGCGAGGCCAGCCGCTACTCGCCCTTCCAGCCGTCGATCTTCGACAAGTGGGCCGGCAGCCAGAACCTCGACTACTCGCCGGCCTATCAGGCCTTCGACTTCATCACCCGCCTGCTCTCCCCCTACCAGCTCAACCCGACCGGCTATCATCCGGTTCGCGACCTGCTCGACGACCTCATCGATTTCGAGGCGCTGCGCAAGGTCAAGCACGTGCGCCTGTTCATCTCGACCACCAATGTGCGCTCGGGAAAGATCCGGGTGTTCCCGATCCAGGAGATCACGGCCGAGGTGCTGCTGGCGTCGGCCTGCCTGCCGCATCTCTTCCAGGCGGTCGAGATCGAAGGCGAGCACTACTGGGA
>CAMDFP010000007.1 GCA_945897335.1 Asaia bogorensis
CAGGCGGACCATCGAGGGCGGGACGTTGCGGAGCGCGTGGTTCAGCGCCTCGACATGGCGCTCGGCGCGGGCGAGGAACACCGACTCGCTGTCGTCCTTGAACATCATGTGGCGGCCGACGGCGAGATCGGGTGAGTCGATCTGCAACACCAGCCCGGCCCGGTTGATCTCCTCGTATTCCGCCTGCATCGCCTCGGCGAGGGCTTCGAGATACGCGTCGTCGGACGGGTAGTGGTCGTTCGGCTGGAACATGGCGATGACGCCGGGAGATGCCGCGTTCATGAAGCCTTCGGTCACCCTGGCGCCGTCGAGAGCGGCCTTGAAGTTGGCGATGTCCTCGCGCACGGGACCCAAGTCCTTGACCTTGATCGGTCCGGTGCAGCGCGGCCGGCGATAGCTGGGTCCGCCGCCGCGGGCAACGCGCTGGGCATAGCCGGGGAAGGTCTCGAGATCGGCGGGAACGCGCCTGGGACTGTCGCCTTCGAAGCCGGTCAGCCGGTCCTTGATGTAGGTGGCGTAGCTGATCTTGCTCATCTCGCCGTCGCTGACCACGTCGACACGGGCATCGGCCTGGCGTGCGATCACCTCGACGACGGCTTCGGCGATCGTCCTCCTGTAGCCGGCGTCCTCGACCTGGGTTCCGGCCTCCTTGCCGAAGACGAGGTCGCAGACGGCCTGCGAGCGCGGCAGGCTGCCGACATGGGTGGTGAGGATCCGGTCGGTCGACAGCCGCATGAACCACCTCGCTCCTGGGGGCGGGAGGCCCCGAGGGAGCGGAGGCTAGCGCCGATACGCGCCCGCCGGAAGGGCGAGTGCCGGAGTCGAGATGCTCGGCTCCGGCACCGAGAGGCTAACGGGAGACGTGCACGATCTGGTTGGTCGTGGGCTCGACCAGGACCGTCCGCCCGTTCACATAGGTGTAGCGATAGGGCGGCCGCGGGATGTCGTACACCACCACCGAACGCGGCCGGATCGCGCCGACCACCACCTCGCCCTGGAGATAGACCGGATCGACCCTGTGGGTGGTCACGTAGGTCTGCACCTGCTGAGGCGGCTGGATCACGGTCCCTACTCTCAAGGTCCCGAGCGAGGGGCCGGCGATCGGATCGCCAACGAAGATCGGGGCGCCGGCGGGAACAGTGCTCGCCCGCTGCTCCTGATAGATGATGGTCGGAACCTGGACCTGGGTCCGGACTTCCGGCAGCACCACCATCCGGCCCTGGAACTCATGCGCGAGGTAGGTGGCATAGGTCCAGCCGGTGCGGCCGTTCCAGGAGACTTGGTGAGGACGACGGCCAGGACGAGAAGTTTGGCGTTCATGGAGTCCCCCTCCACAGGAGGATCCCCCATTCGGAAAACGACCGAGCCGGACCTTTGTTCCTCTCCCCCGGGAACCGATTGCCTGCTCACCCTGTTACCACACTGCGCCCGAGTGGGTGCCATAGCGGAGGGAGTCACATGAACTTTTCACGGAACGGTTTGATCATGGTCGGCGCGATTCTGGCGCTCGTCGGCATCATCGCGCTTGGAATCCCCAGGATCACGACCCAGGAAACCAAGGAAGTCGCCCGCATCGGCGACCTGAAGATCCAGGCGACGGAGGACAAGTCCTACTTTATCCCGCCTCTCGTCAGCGGCGGAGCGCTGCTCCTCGGCATCGTCCTGATCGGCGCCGGCGTGATGACCCGCCGCGCTTAAAGCGCGCTTAGCGCGGGTCGCCCGTATCGGGCACCAGCCCGATCTTGGTGATGGCGGCGACGGCGCAGACCTCGTCGTTCTCGGAGGTGTCCCCGGTGACGCCGACGGCGCCGACGACCTGGCCGGCGGCGTTGCGGATCAGCACCCCACCCTGCGCCGGGACGACGCGGCCGTCGCTGGCCGCCATCAGCGCGCTCATGAACACCGGTGCCTTGGCGCTGCGGCGCGCGAACTCGCGTCCGGCGAAGCCCATGCCGAGCGTGCCCCAGGCCTTGCCGAAGGCGATGTCGAGCCTGAGAAGACTGGTGCCGTCATCGGCGAGATAGGCCTTGAGCGCACCGCGCGGATCGAGCACGGCGACGGCCAGCGGGCTCATCTTCTGCGCACGGCCATGGGCCAGCGTCGCTTCGGCGATCGCGGTCGCGGCCTCGAGCGTGATGGTTTCGGACGGGATAGTGAGCGCCATGTCGATGACTCCGGAAGAATGGGTAGGACGGTCTACGCCCGGCGGCGGAGGCGGCGCCAGAGAAAGCCGATCAAGGGCGCGATCAGGATGATCGCCGAGATCGCCAGGATCGAGGCCGAGAGCGGGCGGTCGACGAAGGCCCACCAGTCGCCGCGGGACGCGATCAGCGTGCGGCGGAACTCCTTCTCGATCAGCGGCCCCAGCACCAGGCCGAGAATGACCGGGGCCAGCGGGTACCTATAGCGGCGAAGCAGGAATCCCAGCACGCCGATCCCGAACATCAGGTAGAGGTCGGTCACGTTGCGCCCCAGGCTGTAGACCCCGAGCACGCTGAAGGCGAGGATCATCGGGTAGAGCAGCGCGTCCGGCACCTTCAGTAGCTTCACCCAGAGCCCGACCAGCGGCAGGTTGAGAATGAGCAGCATGACGTTGCCGATATAGAGGCTGGCGATCAGGCCCCAGACCAGCTCCGGATGTTTCTGCAGGAGCAGCGGCCCGGTGTTGATGCCGTAGCCCTGAAGCGCGGCCAGCATCACCGCGGCGGTTGCCGATCCCGGAATCCCGAGCGTCAGCAGCGGGACCAGCGATCCGCCAGCCGAGCCGTTGTTGGCGGCTTCCGGCCCGGCGACGCCCTCGATCGCGCCCTTGCCGAACTCCTCCGGATTCTTCGCCACCTTCTTCTCGACGCCGTAAGAGAGGAAGGTCGCGATGGTGGCGCCGGCGCCGGGAAGGACGCCGATGACGAAACCGATCGCCGAGCCGCGGAGCCAGGGGGCGAGCGAACGCCGCCACTCGTCCCGCGTCATCATCAGCGAGCCGGCCTCGATGAACCTGGGCGCCGTCTGTTTTCGAAGATTGCCGAGGCCGACCAGCACCTCGCCGACCGCGAACAGGCCGATCGCGGCGACGACGACGCCGACTCCGTCGAACAGCGTCGGGATGCCGAAGGTGAAGCGGAGCGCGCCCGAGGTGATGTCGATGCCGACCATGCCGAGTACCAGGCCGAGCAGAGTGCAGAGCGCCGCCTTCATCGGTTGCCCGCCGCCGATGCCGGTGACCGAGCAGAGCGCCAGCAGCATCACCGCGAAGTACTCGGCCGGGCCGAACTTCAACGCCAGGTCGACCAGCGGCTGGGCCAGCACCATCATCAGGAAGGTAGCGATGGTGCCGGCGACGAAGGAGCCGATGGCGGATGTAGCGAGCGCCGCACCGGCCCTGCCCTTCCGCGCCATCTGATAGCCGTCGATCGCCGTGATCACCGACGAGCTTTCGCCCGGCGTGTTGATCAGGATCGAGGTGGTCGAGCCGCCATACATGGCGCCGTAGAAGATGCCGCCGAACAGGATGAAGGCGCCGACCGGGTCGACCAACTGATAGGTGAAGGGAAGGAGGAGCGAGATCGCCAGCGACGGGCCGATGCCGGGCAGCACGCCGATCGCGGTACCGATCGCGGTGCCGATCAGCGCCCACATCAGATAGTAGGGCTGCAGCGCGATCGCGAAGCCCGACAGGATGCCTGAGAAGCTTTCCACTCGGATCGTCCCCTTGAGGCCGCCCCTGCTACTGGAACAGGGGGGCGAGAATGCCGTTGGGCAGCCGCTGCAGCAGCACTTCGGTGAACAGGTAGAAGAAGAACAGCGAGAAGACGAGGGCGGTGACCAGGTTGCGGAGCCATCGACTCGGGCTGAAGAAGGTCGCGAGCCCGAACAGGAAGAGCGTGAAGCTGACGATAAAGCCCAACGGCTCCAGGGTCGCGATCAGCGCGAAGAAGCCGATGAGGACGGCCCAGACCGCCGGCCAGTCGTCGATCCTGGTGTCGTCGTCGTCGAGCGGCACCACCGTCATCTCGCCGACGCCCCGGCCGAAGAGGCCGGGGGCGATATCGCGCAGCCGGCGGGAGACGATGACGATCGAGACGCCGAGCATGATGGTGCCGACGATGATCGGAAAGGTCCCGGAGCCGACCGAGATGTTGCGCGGCGGCTCGGGGATCTGGGTCGCCAGCCAGATGAACAGGGCGGAGAAGGCGACGAAGAAGACGGCGAAGGCCGTCTCGATCTTGCGGTCGAGCGACCCTCGCAATCCTGACCCGCCGCTCACTTGAGCAGGCCGAGCTGACCCAGGAGCGCCTTGGACGAGTCGTACTCCTTGTCGAGCGAGGCGACGAAGGTGTCGGTCTCGAGCGAGTCCGCCCACTGGTTCTTCTCAAGCTCGGCCTTCCAGGCCGCGGTCTTCGTCATCTTGGTGAAGGCGTCGCGCCAGTACTTGACCACGTCGGCGGAGACGCCGGGCGGGCCGAAGATGCCGCGCCAGTTCTGGTTGACGACGTCGTAGCCCTGCTCGACGAAGGTCGGGATGTCCTTGAAGTTGCCGCCGAGGCGCTTGTCGGAGCTGATCGCCAGCGCCCGCATCTTGCCGGACTGGACGAAGTCCATCATGTCGAGGCCCCCCATGCCGACATCGACGTGGCCGCCGAGGATCGCCGGGTTGGACTCGCCGCCGGAATAGGCGATGTAGGTCACCTTGCGCGGGTCGCCGCCGAGGAGCTGGGCGAACTTGGCGACGACGATGTGATCGGAGTTGCCGAGGCTGGCGCCGCCGAAGCGGAGGCTGCCGACGTCCTTGCGCAGCGCCGCTTCGACGTCCTTCAGGTTCTTGATCGGCGACTCGGTGCGCACGACCATCATCTGGTATTCGGAGAAGATCTTGGCGATCGGCGTCAGCGTCTTGTAGGAGTTCGGCGTCCCCAGCGTCAGCGGCGTGTAGATCACGTGCAGCGCGAAGGCGGAGAGGCTGTAGGGGTCGCCCTTGCGAGGGCCCGCCATCTCGGCCATGCCGAGCTCGCCGCCGGCGCCCGGCTTGTTGAAGACCTGGATGCGCTGGTTGACGATCTTTTCATCGACCAGGACCTTGGCGACGGTGCGGCCGAACAGGTCGACGCCGCCGCCCGGCGCGAAGGCGACCATCAGCTCGATCGGCTTCGCCGGATAGTTCGCCTGGGCGAAGGCCACGGCCGGCGCCAGCAGCGCGGCGGCCACCGCGGTGCTGCGGAAGACATTTCTCAACTTGCCTGACATGCGCATGGGTTTCCTCCGTTTATGACTGTTCTCGTTCGCTAGATCACGCCGTCGGCCTTCAGCTTGGCCAGCCTGTCGCCGTAGCCGAGTTTGGCAAGGATCTCTTCGGTGTGCTCGCCCAGCAGCGGCGCCGGCGTCTCGACGCCCCCCGGTGTCTCCGAGAGCTTCACCGGCACGCCGATGACGCGGAGCTTGCCGGCGGTCGGGTGCTGCTGCTCGACGATCATGTTGCGGGCGATCACCTGGTCGTCCTTGGTCATGCGGCCGACGTCGTTGACCGGCGAGGCGGGGACGCCTGCCTTCAGCATGACCTCGACCCAGTGATCGACCGGCTTGGTGATGAAGATCTCGTCCAGGATCGCATGCATCTCCTTGGCGTTCGCAGTCCGCTTCTCGCGGCTGACGAAGCGCGGATCGGATGCCAGGTGCTGGAGTCCCATCGCCTCGACGAAACGATCCCACAGCGCCGGATAGCTGGCGAAGATCGAGACGTAGCTGCCGTCGGAGCAGAGGAAGAAACCGGACGGCGCGTTGCCGTCATGGCGGTTGGCCTTGTTGCCGCCCTTGGCATGATCATAGGCGGCGAGCGGGCTGTACATCAGCGAGAGGCCGGCCTCCAGCAGCGACATGTCGACTTCCTGGCCCTGGCCGGTCTTCAGGCGGCGGCTGTATGCCGCCATGATGCCGTAGGCTGTCCACATCGAGCCGACGACGTCGCAGAGCGCATAGCCCATCGGCACCGGCGCGCGGCCGTCCATGATCGTGGTCGAGGCAAGCCCGCTCGCTGCCAGCGCGATCATGTTGACGCCGGGATAATCGGCCTTCGGCCCGGTGTTGCCGTAACCCGACAGCGAAGCGTAGATCAGCGCCGGGTTGATCTTCTTCAGTGCCTTGTAGGTCAACCCCAGCTTCTTCATCGTGCCCGGACGGAAATTCTGGATCAGGATGTCGGAGGAGCGGACGAGATCGAAGAAGACCTCCTTGCCGGCGTCCTGCTTGAGGTCGAGGGTGACGCTCTTCTTATTGCGGTGGAGCATCATGAAGATGACGCTCTCGCCGCCGACATAAGGATAGCCGCCGCGCGCTTCCTTTTCCTGGCGCGGGCTTTCGATCTTCAGCACCTCGGCGCCCATGTCGCCCAGCATCATGCCGCAATAGGGGCCGGCCCAGGCATGGGTCAGCTCGAGCACGCGCACGCCCTGGAGGGGACCGCTCACGAGGCTTTTCCTTCCTTGATCCAGCTCCGCTTGTCCGACGGCTGGCCTGCCCAGGCGGTGCCGACGGAGGTCTTGGTGCCGTCCTGCCTTTCGACCCAGAGCTGTACGGTCACCCGCGGCTTGCCGTCGACCTCGGTCACCTCGGTGACGAGGCCATGGGGCGTCAGCTTGTCGCCGCCGTAGACCGGATGGATGTAACGGGCCGAGATCTTCCCGCCATAGACCCAGGCATCGCCGAAATTGCGCTCCAGCATCTCGTGATAGAAGGCCATCTGATTCTGGCCCGAAGCGATGGTCTTCGACATGCCGTCGCGCTTGGCGGCTTCGGGGTCGCTGTGGGAGTTCTGCCCGCGGTCCCAGACCACGCGCTCGAACAGCACCATCTTCGCTTCCTCGATTTCGCGAGTGAAGGTGGCGAGCCTGTCGCCGACCTTGAGCGGCTCAGCCATTCTTCTTCTCCCACTTGCCGGCGACGTCCGCCAGCGCGGGGCGGGTCGTCGGACGGGCGAGCCCGACCAGCCGGCTGATCTCGATCAGGCGCCCGTCCTCGTCGGTCGCCGTCGCTTCGATGATCAGGTAGGCCTTTTCGCGGCGGATATACTTGTCGGCGACCGTCGCCTTCACGAAGATCCGCTTGCCGGCGATCGGCGGGTTGAAGAACTGGGAGTCGTGCCCGGTGTTGGGGACGCGCATCACCGCCCGGTACTTGCGATAGAACAGGTTCGCCGGATGGCGGGCGGCGACGGTCGGATATGCGGCGGTCGGATTGCCGACCACCTCGCGATAATCCGCGATCATCTTCTCGGTCATCACGTAGTCCATGGTGCCGAGATCGTCACCGACCGGGATGGACTCCCAGACCGCATTGCTTTGGTCAGCCTCACTCACGGGCGCGCTCCTCTCCCGACAATGTGACGGTAGCGCTATCATCTTCGAAAGTCCGGTGAAAGCGGGTTCCAATCCGCAGTTCGGCGAAACGAGGCAACGTCCGGTGAGGCCCCGCCTCGGGGGATCGCGGCATCCCCAGGCAGGCCATGCTAGTCTGGTTCGTCCGATACCCCCAGGGAGCGGCCTGATGAGCGTCCTTCGCATGATTCCCCTGATCGGCTGTATCGCCGCGGTCTACGCCCTCCTTGCCTTGGCTGGCACCGACGTTCCGGCGCGGCCGCTGGCGTCGATCGGCCTGCCGTCGGGGATCGCCTGGAATATCACAACCGGTGATCTGCTCCTGCTGCTTGCCGTCATCGCTCTCTACTTCGAGGTGCTGAAGGCGACCCGCACCGCTCAATCCTCGGTCGTCGATCACATTCTCTCGCTCGCCGCCTTCGTCGCCTGCCTGCTGGGCTTCCTGCTGATGCCGTCGCTGGGGACCTCGACTTTCCTCATCATCATGGCGATGTCGCTGTTCGACGTGATCGCGGGATTCACCATCACGCTGAGCTCGGCCCGCCGCGACCTGGCGCTGTCCACCGACCGTCTCTAGGAGCTCACCCATGAAAGCCTGCGTCCTCCACGCGCCGAAGGATCTCCGCTTCGAGGAGATCGCGGACGAAGATCTCGGCGAGCGCGACGTCCGTGTCGACGTCGCCGCCGGCGGCATATGCGGGTCGGACCTGCACTATTTCTTCCATGGCGGCTTCGGCACCGTGCGCCTGAAGCAGCCTATGATCCTCGGCCACGAGGTTTCCGGCACGATCGGCGCGATCGGCTCGGGCGTCCGCTCGGTCAAGGTCGGCCAGCTCGTCGCCGTCGATCCCGGCATCGCCTGCGGCACCTGCCGCTATTGCCAGGACGGCCTGCAGAACCAGTGCCTGGACATGCGCTTCTTCGGCAGCGCCATGCGCTTCCCGCATGTCCAGGGCGCGTTCCGCCAGAGCCTCACCATCGGCGAGCGCCAGGCCCGCGTGCTGCCTACGACGGTCACCGCCTCGCAGGCGGCCTTTGCTGAGCCGCTGGCGGTTGCGCTCCACGCCATGACCCGGGCGGGGGCGCTGCTGGGAAAGCGCGTTCTGGTCACCGGGGCCGGCCCGATCGGCGCGCTCACTGTCGCCGCCGCGCGGATGTGCGGAGCGGCGGAGATCGTTGCGGTCGACGTCGCCAAGGCGCCGCTCGCCGCTGCGCTGAAGATGGGCGCCGACCACGCCATCGACGCCTCGGCCGATCCGGACTGGGCGACGCGCTACGAGGCGAACAAGGGCACCTTCGACGTCGCCTTCGAGGCGTCCGGCAACGAGCGCGCGACGCGCGCGGCGATGATGGCGACCCGCGCCCGCGGCATCCTCGTCCAGCTCGGCATGGGCGGCGATATGAACGTGCCGATGAACATGGCCGTCACCAAGGAGATCGATGTCCGGGGCTCGTTCCGCTTCTATGAGGAGTTCGGCTGGGCGGTAGATTGCATCGCCTCGGGCCGCATCGACGTGCTGCCGATCCTCACCGACACCATCGCCGCGACCGACGCCGATCGCGCCTTCGCCCTGGCCGGTGACCGCTCACGCGCGATGAAGGTCCATCTGAGCTTCGCCTAGAGGCGTCGTTCCAGCCGTTTGAGGGTGATTGCGACGCGCCCGGCCAGCTCGGGCCAGTCGCCCCGGCGATGCTGGCGCCAGAGCCGCATGGACGGATACCAGCTCGTGTCCTCGCCCTCGAGGCCCCAGCGCCAGTCCGGCACCTTCGCCAGCAGCGTCCACACCGGGTGGCCAAGCGCGCCGGCCAGATGCGCCATGGCCGTATCCACGGTGATGACCAGATCGGTGGCGGCGACGAAGCGCGCGGTCTCGGCGAAGTCGCCGAGGCGCTCGCCGAGATCCATGAGATTCGCACGCGCGACGTCGGCCGCCTTCGCGCCGAACTGAAGTGAGAGCCAGCGGATGCCAGGCACAGCGAGCATCGGGGCCAGGGCATCGAGGGACGCCGACCGCTGCTCGTCACGGGCCTGGCCCGGATTGCCGGCCCAGACGAGGCCGACGGTCGGCCGGGGGTCGGGCGGAAGTTCGGCGGCAGGGGGACGTGGCAGATAGGCGGCCGCCGCCGCATCGGCGCCGAGCGCGAGCGGCAGGCTCATGATCGGGATGGCGACGTCGTGAGGCGGTAGGGGCAAAGCATCGTTGACGACCGTGGCGGCGGGGAAAGCCCCCTGCAGCAGCCGCAGCACCGGCGCCGGGACCGCCAGCACCACGCGTGCGACGCGCTCCACCGCAGCCGGGACGTAGCGGGCGAACTGCAGGACGTCGCCGAGCCCCTGTTCGGCATGGACGAGAAGCGTCGTTTCCCGGTTATCGGCACCTGTCCAGCGGGGCGCCTCGCTCGGCGACCGGCAGAGACCGGGAACGCGCCAGCGCCATTCGTACTCCCGGCGACCTTCGCCGATCCGCCCGGCGGTCAGCAGCAGGACCGCGTGGTTGTAATGGTCGGCCGCAGACTGCGGCGCGATGGACAGCGCCCGCCGCGCCGCCTCCTCCGCAGCAGTGAGATGCGGAAACTCGAGCAGGCAGTTGCTGAGGGTCCGGTGGAAGCCCTCATGCGCGGGAAGGATCGCGAGGCTGCGCCGGGCGCAGGCAAGGGCCGCATCGAGCGCGCCGACGCGGCGAAGACCGTCACCGAGATTGTTCCAGATCTCCGGGTCGCCGGGCGTGACAAGTGCCGCGCGCCTCAACCGGCTGACCGCCCGGCCGGGCTGGCGCGTCAGATCGGCGATCCCGAGATTGAGCTGTGCGGCGGCGAATGCGGGCTCGAGGGCGACGGCGCGGCGCCAGGATCGCGATGCCGCGTTGGTGTCGCCGGTCGCTTCCTCCGCCTTCCCGAGATTCACCCAGGTGATGGCGTCCGCGGGATCGCTCCAGAGGATTCGCCGGAAGAGCGCGACGGCGACTGTGGCGTCACCTTGACCGAGCGCCAGGAGCGCAAGGGTGCCGGTAACGGCGGCGCGGCCGGGATCGAGGACGAGGGCTCGCCGCAGCAGCCGCTGGGCAAGATCGGGCCGGTGGCTAGCCTCGGCGACCTGGGAGAGAGCCAGGGCGGCATCGATGTGCGCGGGCTGTGCCGCGATCGCCCGGTGAAGGGCGGCGGCACTCGCGCCGGTGGCGCCGAGGAGGAACCACCCGTCCGCATCATCCGGACGCAGGACGAGGTGACGCAGAATGTCGCTCCGGGCGATGCCGGTTCCGGACGTCACCGGACGATGTTCCGCGCCCGGCTCAGGGGCGCCGTCTAGGCCGCCTCGGTCTTCCGCATGGTGATCGCGCGGCGGCGCTCGATGAACTGCTTGTGGATGGCCAGGGCCTCGTCGGTGAAGTCGCCGAGGGCGCGCGGCTGCAGGTCGAAATTACCGTAGCGATTCTCGCCGCGGACCAGCGCGGCGGTGTCGCGCATGCCGGTCGTCTGCCGCACATGCGCTGGCACGTAGCGGATGACCAGGCCGATGCGGCGCTCGTCGGTCTCGTTCGGGCCCGAGCCATGGGCGATCTTCACGTGATGCAGCGACATCTGCCCGGTCGCGAGCGGCATGTCGACGCAGCGGGCCGGATCGACCGCCACCTGCATCTCCTGGCCGCGGGAGAGCATGTTGTCCTGGCCGAAGGTGTCCTTGTGCGGCGACAGCTCGCCGATATGCGATCCCGTCATCACCTGCATGCACCCGCTCTCGCGCGTCGCCGGGCTCAAGGCGACCCAGGCGGTCAGCACGTCGTAGGGCTCGAGCCCCCAGTACTTGGCATCCTGGTGCCAGGAGAAGAACGACTTGGCGTGCGGCTCCTTGGTCAGGAATGCCGATTCCCAGCAGAGAATGTCGGGGCCGAGCAGGCTCTCGACCCGGTCCAGGATGCGGGGAGAGCGGATGATCTCGTCGACAGTGGTCGAGTAGATGTTGGGCATGGCGATCAGCGACCGTGGCAGCGGCCCGCCCAGCTTCGCCTCGAAGCTCTCCAGCTTGCGCCGCGCCTCGGCGACCTCGCCGGCATCGAGCACGTCATAGGGGAAGAGATAGCCGTCGCGCTGGTAGCGGGCGACTTCGTCGGACGAAAGGGCATAGCTCATCGGATCTTCCTTTTTACGCCGCGGCCTGGCCGATGCCGCCGCGGTCGGCGCCCGGCTCGATCGAGCGCCACAATACTTCATGGCCCTGCGGCAGCGCCCGGCTGTTGGGGAGTGCCAGCCAGATCCGGAGCAGCAGGCGGTCCTGTCCGGAGGCGGCGTCGTCCTCGAAAGGCGTGCGGCCGTGGTAGATCACGTGGTTATTGAGGAACTGCATGTCGCCCGGCTCGAAGCGCATCTCGAAGGACAACTCCTGGGCAAGCTCCATCAGCATGTCGATGCCCTGGCGCTGGGCCTCGGTCAGCCGCGGCACCTCGCCCATCTTCTGGGCGGCCTCGATGTAGGTGAGCGAGTAGTGGCTGGTGAAGCGGCCGTCGCGCTGACCGAAGATCGGCAGCGGATAGGCCAGCTTCTCGCCGCTCGGCTCCTCGCCGAAGCGGCTCCGCCAGATGTCCTCGTAGAGCGCGGCGCAGAGCTCCGGGCGGCGTTCGAGCATGACGTTGTGGACCTTGGCCGAGCTGGCGAGCTTGCTGACGCCGCCTGACTTCGCCTGGCGGACGCAGAGGAGCCCGACGGCATCGCAGCGGTCGGTATGGAAGCGGAGCTGGCCGTTGGTGAGGGTGCGAGCGTAGGAGGAGAGGAAGGTCTTGCCCTGGCCTTCGTCGAGCTGGCCGTAGCGCTGGCCGGCGAGCGCGGCGCCGCCCTCGTCGCGGATGGCGCGCATCAGCTCGCCCGACTTGTTCTGGTTGAGCGGCCGGCCGAGGTTGGCGCCGAGCCCGAACCAGATCCGGCGCAGATCCTCCTCGGCATATCGCGCGACCGGCAGGCCGCGCAGCTTCACCATGCCGCAGCCGTTCTCGAGTTCGTCGCGGATGTCTTCGAAGAGCGCGGCCATGCCGGGGAGAGGGAAATCCGCCTTGCCGATCGCCGACCAGGCGAGGCCGCGACGCTTGGCACCCTGGAGTGCCGCATCGATTTCGGTAATGGCATCGGCCGGAAGGTCGCGCACCCAGCGCGAAGATCGCGCCACATCACGCCCGAGCCAGGCGGAGGGGCCTGCGATCGGGCGGGGGAGAGTGGTGGTGGTCATCGGCATTTCCCAGATTGCGAGCGATGATAGCGCGTCGGGTCGGGGTCGGGCAAAGTGCCTCGCCGTCAGCGCGCCTCCCGGAGCCCTCCCTGTCCCATCCGTTCATCGACCTCGTCAAGGATCCGCCGACCCGGCGGGTCTGGGCCGGTCTCAGCCTGCAGAGCATCGCCGAGGAACTACTGCGCATGGCGGTGATCTGGCTCGCCATCGACATGGTGGGTGCAGCCGCGAGCTTCCTGCCGGCGGCTCAGTTCGTCGCCGCCTTCGTCGTCAGCATCCTTGCCGGTGCGGTCGCCGACCGGTTCTCGCCGCGGGGGACGATGGTGTGGGTGAATCTGATCCGTGCCGGCCTGGCACTCCTGCCGGTAGCGATGTTTCTCGCCGATCTCCTCTCCTTCCCGATGCTGATGCTGGCTGCCGTCGCCATGTCGTCGCTCCGCGGCGTCTACGACCCGGCGCTGCAGGCGAGCGTGCCGAAACTCGCGCCGTCGCCGGGCCACATGCAGGCGATGAACGGACTCTTCGATTCCACCCACCGCATGGCCCGCCTGATCGGGCCATTCATCGGCGGCTTCCTGTCCCTGGTGTTGCCGGTCATCCACTTCCTGACGGTGACCGCGATCGGCTACGTGCTGAGCGCGCTGGCGATCCGCGGCGTCGGCCGTGGCCTCGACGTGCCGCATGGAATCCAGGGGTCCGCCGGCGTCGCCGGTGCGATCCGGCGGATGCTGCAGGGAGTGACGGTGGCCCGGCGCGACCGGCCCGTCGGCCGCATCCTCATCGCCAATTCCGTCAACCTGTTCGGCTGGATCCTCGGGCTGACCCTCGGCATTCCGATGCTGATGGCGAACCATCCGCCGTCGGGCTTCGAGGATCAGCCGCTGGTCGCCTTGAGCTGCATCGTCGGCGCCTACGGGGCTGGCGACTTCTCTTCCAACATCTGGGTCGCGAACCGCTATCCGGCCGACCGCTGGCGCTTCATGTTCACTGGATACCTAGTGCTCGGCCTCGGCACCGCCTGCCTGCCGCTGCCGATCATCATCGGCCTCGGCTCCTGGGAGCTGCCGGTGATGATGGCGATCGGCTTCGTCGGCGGATGGGGCGGGCCGATCTTCTTCCTGCCGATGCTGACGACGCTGCAGACCCGGGTCTCCGGCGCCGACCTCGCCGCGGTGTTCCGGCTCCGGATCGCGCTCACCTCGGGCTCGATGGCGCTGAGCTCGCTCACCGGGTCGTGGATGTTCGCCGGGCCGGGGCCGATATTTACCGTCGTCTTCGCCGGCCTGTTCATGGCGGCGACCGGCTGCGTCGGCCTCCTCGCGCGGCCGCCGGAGATGTCGGCGGCCGCGTCTAAGGAGACTTAGGCCGTCGCGACGTAGCCGTCGCGGCGGGGATCGCAGCCGCCGGTCATGGCGCCGGAGGCCGGGTCGATGGTGATCCCGTGCATGCCGCCGACCGACATGGTCCAGGGAACGTAGTGCTCGGCGTCATGGCCGCGGGCCTTCAGTGCGTCGACCACCTCCGGGCGGACGCGACCTTCGACCTGGACCCGCTTGCCGTCCCACAGGCGCGCCCGCGGCGCCTCGATCGCGTCCTGGATCGGCAGGCCGAAATCGACCAGCTGGACCATGGTCTGGGTCTGGGTCTGGCAGATGCCATAGCTGCCGGGCGTGCCCAGCGCCAGCACCGCCTTGCCCTTGCGAAGCCCCACCGACGGCGCCATCGGCAGCGCCAACGGGCCGCCCGGGCGCATGTAGTTGGTGCCCTTCGGGTTGATCTCGCCCCAGTAGAGGAAGTTGTTGGAGCAGACGCCGGTGCCCGGAATCACCACGCCGCCGCCGAAGCCGGCGCCGAGGCTCTGGGTCAGGCAGATGACGTTGCCGTCCTTGTCGGCGGCGGAGAAGGACGTGGTGTGCTCCTTCCGCTCGTCGATCGGCTTCGGCTCGACCCATTGCTCGGTCGGCGCGTCGATCGGCTTGCCGTCGGCGACGCGCTTCCGGAGCTTGGCGACGAAGGCGTCGGAGAGCAGCTCCTTCAGTTTTTTCGCGGACGGATTGTTGTTGAGGATGCGCGCCTCCGCGGCGACGCGGATGGCACGATAGACGATGTCGAGATGCTCGACGCCGTTGCGCTCGAGCCGGCCGAGGTCGAAGCCGTCGAGGATGCGCAGCGTGAGCAGGTATTGGAAGCTCTCACAGGGCGGCGGCAGTGAGTAGACGGTCATGCCGCGATAGTCGGCGGTGACGGGCTCCAGCCACTCGGGCTTCACCGCGTCCAGGTCCTCCTGGGTCAGGCAGCCGCCGAGCTTCTTCATGTGGCTCAAGAACGCCTTGCCGAGGTCCCCCTTGTACAGATAGTCGGGGCCGTTCTTGACGATCGACTCGTAGGTCTTGGCGAGGTCGGTCTGCTTAAGCACCTGGCCCGCTTTCACCGCCCCCTTGCCGAAGGCGTAGTTCTTGTTCCAATCCTCGTAGAAGGCTTTGTATGGCTTGAGGTCGCGGGCGGCTTCCATGAACTTGTCTTCGTTGAAGACGGTCAGCACGATGCCGTCGCGTGCCAGCTCGATCGCGGGTGCGAACACGTCCTTCAGGGACTTCTTGCCATAGGTCTCGACCAGAGTGCACCAGCCGGCGAGGTTGCCTGGTGTCGAGCAGGCGAGCGGTCCGCGGTGCAGATCCTCACGGTCCTTGAAGCGCGAGACCGGCAGCTTGAAGGGAACTTTGGTGATGAAGTCGAGCGTACGGACCCGCTTCTCCTTGGCGACGTACATGGTCGCCATGCCCATGCCGGCGAGGCCGGACATGTAGGGCTCGGCGACGTTGAGCACGGCGGCGGTGGCGGCGATGGCGTCGAAGGCATTCCCGCCTTCGCGCATCAGGCGGGCGCCGGCCTGGGCGGCCAGCGGATGCGCTGCAGCGACGACGCCATGGACCGATGCGACCGGCGGACGTTTCCCGTTCATGTTTCCCCCTCAGTTTAAGCCGGGCTGCGGCTTTCGGCGGAAAGACTAGACCAGCTTCGCGCCTGGTGTCGCCTTTCCCTTTCCAATACGAAACCGGCGGTGACGGGTCTCGCGGCGGCTGCTAGCGTCGCCGTCATGGGAATGAACACGCCGGGGCGGAGCTATCCGCCCTTCACCGATGAAAGCCGAATTCTCGCCATCGTCGAGGGCTTCAAGGCGCACACGCTGCCGGCGACGGAGTGGACGCACCAGGCGCATCTCGCAGTCGGACTTTGGCACGTGCGCCGCTTCGGCGAAGGGGCCGCGAAGGCGCTGCTCCGCGACGGCATCGGCCGCTACAACGAGGCCTCGGGCACCCCCAACAGCGACACCCGCGGCTACCACGAGACGGTGACGATGTATTACGTCTGGGCCGCCGCGCGCTTTCTCGAGACGGCGACGTCGACGTCGCTGCTCGACCTCGTCAACGGCTTCGTCGAGAGCCGCCACGGCTCCAAGGCCGGCATCTTCGTCTTCTGGAGTCGTGATATCCTGCTGTCGACGCCCGCCCGTCGCTCCTGGGTCGAACCCGATCTGGCGCCACTTTCGGTCGGGACTCTCGCCGCCGCGGTCTTCACTTGAATTTTGACGTCGCTCCCCCGTTCGGATGACGACGCCTCCGCGGCGATCTGATCGTCTTTCGCCTCGCAAAGTCGCCGATATCCGATCCCTATCGTTCTTGTTATTTCTCCGGCGTTTTATGTAAAATGCGATGTATAGCCCCACGCGTGGGGGGAGGATCCTTCGTGAAACGCATCCTATTGCTTTCGCTGGTGCTGGCGTTCGGCGTTGCGACAGCTGTCTCGGCGCATGACACGCCGGCAGCGAAGCCGGGATCTCCGGCCTCCGCTCAGGCGCTCGCGCAGGCGGCGGATGCAGGATTGTTCAAGAGCCCCTCAGGAGACGCGCCCCTCTCGCGTGTCCAGACGAAGGCCGACGGTCAGCTGCCGCCGGAAGTCTTCCGCCGCAGGGTGGTGGAGGCGGATCTGGCTTATCTGCAGGCCAAGGTCATGCCGCGGGTCGCGCCGGCCGATGCCGGCTCGGCCAAGCGGGTCGAGACGAGCGGCGACGCCGTCCGCCTCAACCTCTTCGCCGACGTGGTCGTCGATGCCGTCATCGAGACCTTCCAGCACACCCAGTCGGGCGACCTCGTCTGGCAGGGCCGGCTCGCCGACGGCAAGGCCGGCTCGGTCCACCTCGTCATCGCCAAGGGCAAGATCACCGGCTCGGTGACCGCAGGCGGCATGACCTACGCGATCTTCCCGGACAAGCAGGGCAATACGGTCATCGACCAGATCGATCCGGCCGGCTTCCCCAAGGTCGGCCCGCACCCGATCCCGGATCCCCCCAAGGGCGAGAAGCGGGGCGACCTGCCCTTCTGGCAGGCGCCGGCGGACGGACCCAGCATCGTCGGCGATCCCAACAGCATGACGATCGTGACGCTACTGGCGGCCTACACCGATGCGGCCTCGTCCGAGTCGGCCGACATCCAGAGCGAGATCAATCTCGCCGTCAGCCTGGCCAACACCGCGTTTGCCAATTCCGGCATCAACATCACGCTGCAGCTCGTCGGAACCATCGCCGCCACCTATGTGGAGGCCGGCAGGTCGGCGTCGACGGTGATCAATGACGCGCGTCTCGGGATGGCGGGTTCCGGCGAGCTGTCCGAGCTCTATGCTGCCCGACGCACCTACGGCGCCGACCTCGTCGCCCTGATCGTCAGGAACTACAGCGCCTTTCAGGCCTGCGGCATCGGCTACATGCCGCTCAACCCCACCGTCGCCTATGCGCAGTACGGCGTCTCGGCCTCGATGCGCGGGTCCTGCATCACCAGCAACCAGACCCTGGCGCACGAGATCGGCCACAACATGGGCGTCGCCCATGACCGCTACGCCGTACGGGTCTACAACGAGGGCCCCTGGTACGGAACGCTTCCCCAGGACTACGACTATTTCGGCTATGTCAGCACCTCGGCACGCGAGATGGACGTCATGTCCTATTCCGACGCCTGCGCCGCCGCCGGTGTCAGCTGCACGCGGGCGACCCGGTTCAGCAACCCGAGCCGCACCTTCACCAACGGGACCGCCTCGGGCATCTCGCTCGGACAAACCGATCCGGCCAACAATGCCCGCGTGCTGAACATCAACAAGGACGTGGTGGCGCAGTGGCGGCCGACGACGTCGACGGGCGTCACGCTCACCGTAGTCAAGAGCGGGACCGGCAGCGGCACGGTCATATCGAGCCCCGACGGCATCAACTGCGGCAGCACCTGCAGCGCCTCGTTCACCGCCGGCCAGGCGGTGGTATTGACCGCAGCGGCCTCCAGCGGTTCGGTCTTCGCCGGCTGGTCGAACTCGTGCTCCGGCACGTCGGCGGCGACGACCCTCACGCTTTCGGCGAGCGCGTCGTGCGGCGCCACCTTCACGGCGTCGTCCACCGTCTCGCGGCCGGCGAACGACGCACTCAGCGCCGCCACCGCCATTACCGGCACATCCGGCTCGACCACCGGCAGCAACATCAACGGCACCAAGGAAACCAGCGAAGCCAATCATGCCGGCAACTCCGGCGGAAAGTCGGTGTGGTGGACCTGGACCCCGAGCGGCAGCGGCAGCACCACGATCACCACGGTCGGCAGCAGCTTCGACACGCTGCTCGCGGTCTACACGGGCACCGCCGTCGCGTCGCTCACCGCCGTGACCTCGAACGACGACATCTCGACCTCGACCCTGCAGAGCTCGGTCACCTTCACCGCGACCGCCGGCCAGGCCTATCTGATCGCGGTCGATGGCTACTCCGCCGCCTCCGGATCGATCGTGCTGAACTGGACGCAGACGGTCGGCACGACCGGGCCTACGAACAACGCCTTCTCGAGTGCGATCGCGCTGACCTCGGCCTCCGGAACCACCAGCGGCAGCAACGCGTCGGCGACGAAGGAAACCAGCGAGCCGCGCCATGCCGGCAACGGCGGCGGCGCCTCGGTGTGGTGGAAGATCACGCCGACCGCGGCCGGCCGGGTCACCGTCAACACGGCGGGAAGCAGCTTCGATACGCTGCTCGCCGTCTACACCGGCTCGTCCGTCAGCCAGCTGACGACCGTCACCTCGAACGACGATACCGGCGCCACGCTGCAGAGCGCCGTCTCCTTCACGGCGACGGCCGGAACCACCTACTACATCGCCGTCGACGGCTATGACGGCGCGACCGGCAGCATCGTCCTCGCCTATACCGGCGGACCGTCGGCGACGTTCACGGCCCAGACCGGTTGGTGGTGGGCGCCGACGTCGCCTGGCACCGCTCTCGGCATCGAGCAGTCGGGAACGAACCTCTTCGTCAGCGCCTATTTCTACGATACCGATGGGACGGCCGTCTGGTACGCCGCCATGGGCCCGATCAGCGGCAGCACCTTCAGCGGCAGCCTGGTCGAATACCGCGGCGGCCAGACGTTGAACGGCGCCTATCAGGCACCATCGGTTCGACAGATCCTCGGCACCCTCACGATCCTGTTCACCAGCGCCACCACTGCCACCGTCTCCTGGCCCGGGGGGGCGACGCTGGCGATCGAGCGCTTCAACATCGTCTCCGGCGGGGTCACGGCTGGCAGCGAGACCAGCGATCCGGAGAAGGGCTGGTGGTGGAGCTCGACCGAGTCCGGGCGGGGCTTCTTCCTTGAGACCCAGGGCAGTACCCGCGCCTTCTACATGGCGAGCTACATGTACGACGCCGACGGCTCGGCGGTCTGGTACGTGACCTCGGGCACCCTCCAGGCCGGCGTGTTCGGCGTCGGATCGATCTATACCGGCTATCTCGTCGAGTACTCCGGCGGACAGACCCTCGGCGGGACCTGGCAATCACCGTCGCTCGCCGGATTGCGGGGAGCGATCACTGTGGAGTTCACCAGCTCGACCCAGGCGACTCTGACCTTGCCATCCGGCGCGCAGGTGGCGCTGACGCGCTTCACGTTCTGAGGATGGCAGGAGTCGGTTGACAGGCTGCGCGACTTGACGCGCGATGGCGCCCGCCAGCGAAAGACGGAGCCTGCCATGGACTATCGCCGTGTCGGCCGCACCGGCCTCAAGGTCTCGGAGATCTGCCTCGGCACCATGACCTTCGGTCACGGCGCCGACCAGGCGGAGACCGACCGCATCGTCGGAACCTCGCTCGATGCCGGCGTCACCTTCTTCGATACCGCCGACGGCTACAATGCCGGCCAGTCCGAGATCATGCTGGGGAAGGCGCTGGGCCAGCGCCGGAAGCAGACCGTCATCGCCAGCAAGGTGTTCAACCCGACCGGGCCGGGGCCGAACGATTCCGGCATGTCGCGCTCCCACATCCTCGACAACATCGAGTCCAGCCTGAAGCGGCTCGGCACCGACTATCTCGACCTCTACTACATCCATCACGTCGACATCGAGACGCCGCTTGACGAGATGCTAAGGGCCTTCGACGACCTGGTCCGCCAGGGCAAGGTCCGCTACATCGCCTGCAGCAACTACGAGGCCTGGCGGCTGATGGAGGCGATGTGGATCTCCGACAGCCGGGGCCTCGAGCGCTTCGCCTGCCACCAGCCGCAATACAGCCTGGTGGTGCGCGACATCGAGGAAGAGATCGTGCCGGCCTGCGAGCTGAAAGGGCTCGGCGTCGTCTGCTGGTCGCCGCTCGCCGGAGGCTATCTCGGCGGCAAGTACAAGCCGGGCGAGAGCAAGGTCGCCGGCACCCGCTCGGCCGAGGGCTGGGCCTACCCGTCGAAATACTTCTGCCCCCAGGCGGATGCCGTGCTCGCCGCCTTGCTGGCGGCGGCAAAGGAGATCGGCCGCAGTCCCGCCGAGGTGGCGCTCCGCTGGGTGCTCGACCGGCCGTTCATGACCAGCGCCATCGTCGGCGCGCGGACGGCGGCGCAGGCGGCCGAGTCGATGAAGGCCGGCGGTTGGCGCCTGCCGGAGGCGATCTACAGGAAGCTTGAAGAGGTCTCGTCCCTGCCGCCGAGATACCCACGATCGATGGAGACGGGAATGGATCAGCGCCGCGCCGCCGCCGTGAAGATGCCGGGGATGAAGACCTCATGAGCTCGCCTGCCGATCGTCTCAGGAAGGTGCTGAAGCGCGGCCGCCTGACCGTCCCCAGCTGCTATGACGCGCTCGGGTTCCGCATGGTGCATCAGGCCGGATTCCCGGCCGGATTCCTCTCAGGCTTCTCCGTCTCGGCGGCGAAGCTCGGCGTGCCCGATGCCGGGCTCCTCTCTTATGGCGAGATGGCGAGCCAGGCGCGCGACGTCGCTGCCTCGGCGCCGATGCCGCTGATCGTCGATGCCGATACCGGCTTCGGCAATGCCCAGAACGTGCAGCGGACGGTACGGGGCCTCGCCTCGGCCGGTGCCGCCTGCCTGATGCTGGAAGACCAGGAGAGCCCGAAGCGCGACTTCGGCGCACCGGGCGCGGTTGTCTCCCGCACCGACGCGCTGCGTCGAGTGAAGGCGGCGGTGCAGGCCCGTGACGCAGGATCCGACATCCTGATCATCGGCCGCACCGATGCCCGCAATGCCGCCGGCGCCGCCAGCGGCATGAAGGAGGCGCTGTGGCGTGCCAACGCCTTCGCCGATCTCGGCGCCGACATCCTGTTCGTCACCGGGCCGCATGACCGGAAAGAGCTGGAGCGCATCCGGGCGGCGACCAAGCTGCCGCTGATCGTTCAGGTCGACGAACCCGGCCGTGCGCCGCTGACGCCTTCGGACGTCCACAAGCTGGGATTCACCATCGCGCTCTACGGTGTGACCCTGGTCTTCGCCGCCGCCGGCGCCTTCCGCGACGCCATCGCCCACATGAAGGCCGGCCGGCCGCTGCCACCCGAGCGTGCGGTCACGCCGGCCACGATGGCGGAGATCGTCGGCGTCCCCGCCTATCTCCAGGTCGACAAGGACCTGAGGAAGCGCTGAGTGTGTTTTGCCCCCTCTCCCGGCGAAGCCGGGGGAGGGACGGGGTGGGGGCCGAGCGAAGCGAGGGGTTCTCGTTTTGGCAAGCGGCACAAGTACAACCTCGCTTCGCTCGCCCCCACCCTGCCCTCCCCCGCGTACGACGCGGGAGAGGGTTCCGAACTAGCGTTCGTAGCGGTTCGAGGCTTCCTTCGCGGCTTCCGCCTCGGGCTTCAGCGTGGAGCCGGTCGCGTAGAGCTCGGCGACCTTGCCGCGCTTACGGATGCGCCGCACCTTCTCGCCATAGCTGGCGAAGCCGCCGGCCTCGGCGACGCGGCCCCTGTCGCGGCCCGAGACCTCGATCTCGCTCGCGTCCATGAAGGGATCGAGCAGCGAGGGCGTCGCCACCATCACGCGATCGCCCATCGGCACCAGGTCGAAGCAGCCCCAGAGGCTCCACCAGCGTCCGGTCCAGTCGGCGATCCGCCGCGCCGGAACGCCGCGCTGGTGGAAGCGCCTGAGGATGTGCATGCAGCCGTCGAGGAACTGGTGCGATAGGCCGTCGGCGGCGTTGGTGAGTATCGAGATCGTCAGATCGTGCGCCGGGATCGTCGCGGTGCGGGTGATGAATCCCGGGAAGCCGCCGGAGTGGCCGAAATGGTCCCAGCCGCCGAGCGTGCCCGAGATCGTGCCGAGCCCGTACCAGCGCTCGAGCTGGGAATGAGGCACCTTCCAGTGGCGGCGCGACATCTCGCGCCGGCTGGCGACGGAGAGGATGCTCTTCTTCGCACCAGGCGAGAGCTGGTTGAAGAACAAGGCCAGGTCATGCGCGGTCGAGACGAAGCCGGTCGCCGAGGCGAGGCCGTTGGTCGGCGTGTCGCTCGGCAGGATGACGCGGCGGCCGAGCGGAAGCTTCGAGGAATGGCCCTTTGCCAGCGGCGCGCCCTTCGCCAGCGGCATGTCGGGGCGGGTCTCCCCGAGACCGGCGGCGTCCACCACCTCGCGCTTGATCCAGGCGTTGTAGCCCTCCCCGGTCACCGCCTCGATGACCTGGCCGGCGAGGCCGTAGCCGTGGTTCGAGTACTTCATGCGCAGATTGGCGTCGATCGGCTGCGGCTCGGCGAGTTCCTTCAGGAACTCCTTGGCGCTGAGGAAGGGCCGGCGATGGGTCCACTGGCCGGTGTCCTTGCCATCGCGGATGATGCCGGCGGTGTGCGAGAGCAGCTGCGCAACAGTCGCCTTCGCCACTGTCGGGTGCAGGCCCTTCACGTAGCGGCCGGCCGGATCGTCGAGCTGCAGCTTGCCCTTCTCGCGCAGCTTCATGATGCCGGCGGCGGTGAAGCTCTTGGAATGCGAGGCGACGCGCATCAGATGCCGCGGCGTCAGCTCGACCTTGCGATCCGCATTGGCGTAGCCCCAGGCCTGCTCCAGCACCACCTTGCCCTTGTACGCGATCGCCAGCGCGCAGCCCGGCTGCTCGGTCAGGCGCATCTGGAAGCCGAGCCACTCGGGGATGTAGTCGAGGGCGGCTGAGAGCCATCTGTCCATGGGGTCGTCTCTTCTTTTCTTAGGGAATGGGCGAAGATAGCGAGGGAAGGGAGGGCGCGGCAAATACCGATCAGGCGATTGCCAGCCGGCGCGGGCGCATGGAGAGGAGCCAGAGCGCGATCCCCACATTCACCAGGTTCCAGGCGATGCCGTTGATGAAGGCTGCCTGGTAGGAGCCGGTGAGATCGAAGATGGCGCCCGAGAGCCAGCCGCCGGCGGCCATGCCGACGATGGTCGACATCAGCACCAGGCCGACCCGCGTTCCCGCCTCCTCGGCCGGCAGGTGCTCGCGCACGATGATGGCGTAGCTCGGCACGATGCCACCCTGGGCCAGGCCGAACAGCGCCGAGACGACGTAGAGCGACATCAGCCCGTCGAAGGGCAGATAGAAGAAGAGCGTCAGGCATTGCAGCGCCGAGCCCAGCAGCAGCGTGCGGACGCCGCCGATGCGATCGCAGATCCAGCCCGAGGCGAGTCGGCTGACCACGCCGCAGCCCAGCATCAGCGCCAGCATCTCGGCCCCGCGGGCCACGCCGTAACCGAGGTCACCGCAATAGGCGACGATATGGACCTGCGGCATCGCCATGGCGAGGCAGCAGGTGATACCGGCGATGATCAGCATGGTCTGCAGCGTGCCGGCGGAGACCGGCAGCTTGCCCAGCGTGCCGCCGGCGCCGGTCGAGGCGCCGTGGCCGCGAGGCGAGGGCCGCCTCAGCAGAAGCGCCAGCGGCAGCATGGTGACGAGGCAGACGACGCCGATCGCCATGTAGGTGTGACGCCAGCCGATGACCTCGACCAGGTTCTGGATGATCGGCGGCCATACGGTGCCGGAGAGGTAGTTGCCGCTGGCGCAGATGCCGACGGCCATGCCGCGGCGACGGTCGAACCAGTGCGAGACGTCGGCGACCAGCGGCCCGAACACCACCGAGCAGCCGAGGAAGCCGATGCCGATGCCCTGGAAGACGATGAACAGCCAGAGGCTGCTGCTCAAGGCGGCGCCGACATATCCCACGCAGAGCATCACGCCGCCGAGCAGGATCGGCACGACGACGCCGAAACGGTCGGCGAGCCTCCCCATGAAGACGCTGCCGGCGGCGAAGCCCATCATCGTCGCGGTGTAGGGGATCGAGGCGCCGCCGCGGGCGACGCCGAACTCGGCCTGCACCGCCGGGAGGACGACGACCACCGACCACATGCCGACACCGCCGATGGTGGCGATCAGCAGCGAGATCCAGAGACGCGTCCAGGCATAGGGCGACTCGATGCCTGCGGCATCGCCGGCCGTCGTGGAATGAGACACGGATGACCGTTCCCGAGGATGGGCCGGGGGATGGGGGAGGGCGCCGGACCCCGGCGTCCGCGCCGCTTCACCCTTACGGCGGGAATAGGCTCCCGGTCCAGCAAGATTGCCGGTCGAGCGGGCGGCGTGCGCGGCTTATCATCCTGCCCATGAGTGAAACCGAGATCCGGTCACAGCGGCGGCGGACCAATAAGCTGATCGCCGAACACAAGGCCGAGCGCCTCCGGCCGCTTTTTGATGCAGAGATCAGGCTGATCGCCGGCGACGGCACGCTGATCCAGGGCGCCGATGCCGTCGTCGAAGCCTTCGCCGGACAGTTTGAGGACGCGACTTTCGTCACGTACCTCCGCACCACCGAGTCGGTGACGATCGACGGAGACGGCAAACGTGCCGCCGAGCCCGGGACCTGGGTCGCGACATGGCGCGGTCCGCGTGGCGACATGCATGTCTCCGGGCGCTATCTCGCGGTCTGGAAGAAGACCGGCAATCAGTGGGTGATCGAATCCGAGCTCTTCATCACGCTCGCCTGACACCGCGGCGTTTCGCGCGCCTTGGCGGCTGTAGCGCGCATGATAATGTGATCTCCAATCTCCACTCCCCCGGTTTTTCCCCTCATGTCCTCCTCTCCCACGCCCGCCCAGCTCACCTGGCGGGGCGTGCGCGACGGCCTGAAGCTGGCGCCGCCGCTGGTCCTCAGCACCTCGCTCTACGGCATCATCTTCGGCGTGCTGGCGGCCCAGGCCGGTCTCGCACTAGCCGAGTCCGGCATCATGAGCGCCACCATCTTCGCCGGCGCGGCGCAGCTCCTGATCATCGAGACCTGGGCGCGCCCGGTGCCGGTCGTGGCCGTCGTTCTCGGCCTCCTGGTGGTGAACGCGCGCCACATGCTGATGGCGATCGCCATGCGGCCCCATCTCGTCGGCCTGCCGCTGTGGAAGCAACTGCTCGCCGCCAGCGTCATCGTCGACGACAACTGGGCGTTGATGATGGGCAAGTTCGAGGAGGGTTACCGCGACGCCGGGTTCATCCTCGGCCTCGCGCTGTTCGCCGTTCCCGCGTGGACGGCGATGACCCTGGTCGGCCATGTGCTGGGCGGCGGCATCGCAGATCCCCGGCGCTGGGGCCTCGACTTCGTCATCGTCGCCATGTTCATCGTGCTGCTCTGCGGGCGCTGGCGCGGCGTTGCCACGCTGCTGCCCTGGGGCGTCGCCGCCGCGGTCGCGGTCGGTGCCTCCTACTGGCTGCCGGGGAAGTGGTACATCGTCGTCGGCACGCTCGCCGGCAGCTTCGCCGGCCTCTTGCGCGCCGATCCAGACGGGCCGCTCAAGGCGGCGCTGAAGGCCAAGCCGTGACCGCCGACGCAGCCCTCGCGCTCGCGGCGCTGGCGCTCGCCGCCTTCGCCGTACGTTCCGGCGGCATTCTGCTGGGCAGCCTGATCCCCTCCACCGGCAAGGCCGGTCAGTTGCTCCGCGAGATGCCGGGTGCGGTCATGGTGTCGCTGGCCGCGCCGTCGGTGGTGAACGGCGGGCCGGCGGAGTGGCTGGCGACCGTGCTGACCGCGGCGGTCGCCTGGAAGACGCGCAGCCTGATCGTCACCATGGTTACCGGCCTCGCCTTCATCTGGGCGCTCCGACAAGTCCTCTAGCGGCCTATGCCTTCACGTAGCGGAGGATGGTGTCGACGACGATGGCGCGGCGCTTGGCCAGCGCCCGCGGCGAGCCCATGTCGCGCTCGAAGATCAACGAGAAGGTCGCGCGGTTGGAGACGTTGAAAAAGCAGAGCGCGCTGATCGACATGTGGATGTCGATCGGGTCGAGGCCCTTGCGGAAGACTCCGGCGGCGACGCCGCGCTGGTAGAGCCCTCTGATCGCGTCGATCACGGTCACGTTGACGTCGCCGATGGCGCGCGACTGCTTGAGATGCGCGCCGTGGTGGATGTTCTCCACCATTACCAGGCGGACGAAGTCCGGATTGCCGCTCTGGTAGTCGAAGGTGGACTCGACCAGCGCCGTCAGCGCCGCCTCGGGTTCCAGGTGATCGAGGTCGAGAGCGTTCTCGATGCTGCGGATGCGCCGATAGGCCTCCTCCAGGACGGCGACGAATAGGCCCTCCTTGTCCTGGAAGTAGTAGTAGATCATCCGCTTGCTGGTGTTGGTGCGCGCCGCGATCTCGTCGATGCGCGCGCCGCTGAAGCCCTTGTTCGCGAACTCCTCGTTGGCGACGTCCAGGATGTTCCGCCGCGCGCTCTCCGCATCCGGCGTGCGGGGCGATACGGCGCGTCCGGGCTTGTCTTCGTCTTCGCGCATCGTCGAGGGGTCTCGTCTCCTGAAGGCGTTCGGCCCGCACTATACCGGCGGCTGCCGCTCGGTGAACGAACTCCCCGATGCGGGAACTTGACTGAACTAACTAGTTCGTACATTGCTATCGGCAAGAAGACAACGCCGGGTGTGAACGCGGCGGGACGTTCCTAGGGAAGGGCGACATGAGGCCGCAGACGCGGGCCGAGCGCGACATGCGCGGCCCGGATCCACTGCCGACCGCGAGGCTGCCGTCACGATCGCTGTTGATCGGCCTGATCGGCGCCGGCATCCAGGCGTCGCGGTCGCCGGCGCTCCACGAGCGCGAGGCGGAGGAGCAGGGGCTTCGCTGTCTCTACCGGCTGATCGATCTCGATGTCCTCGGGCTGCCGGCCGAGGCGGTTGGCGAGCTGCTGACCGCCGCCGAGCGGATGAGCTTCGCCGGTGTCAACGTCACCCATCCCTGCAAGCAGACGGTGATCGGGGCCCTGGACCGTCTCTCGCCCGAAGCGGAAGCGATCGGCGCGGTGAACACCGTCGTCTTCGGCAAGGATGGGCGGACCGGCCACAACACGGATTCCTGGGGCTTCGCCGAGAGCTTCCGCCGCGGCATGAGCGGCGCTCGGCTCGGCCGCGTCGTCCAGATCGGCGCAGGTGGTGCCGGAGCGGCGGTGGCGACTGCGGCCCTGTCCCTCGGCGTCGAGACGCTGACCATCGTCGATCGCCTGCGCGACCGGGCGGAGGCGTTGGCGACGCGCCTCGAACGCTATGCCGGCTCGCGCCGGACCACGGCGGGGTCAGATGCGGAGGCTGCGCTCGCCGACGCCGACGGCCTGATCAACGCGACGCCGATGGGCATGGCCAAGTATCCGGGCCTGCCGGTTCCGGCGGAGCTTCTCCGCCCCGGCCTCTGGGTCGCCGATATCGTCTACACCCCGATCGAGACCGCCTTGCTGCGCGCCGCGCGGCAGGCCGGCTGCCGGACGCTGTCCGGCGGCGGCATGGCCGTGTTCCAGGCCGCGGAAGCCTTTCGCCTGTTCTCCGGCATCGCCCCCGATGCCGCCCGCATGCTCCGGCACTTCGAGACGATGAGATGACCGCCGGAGGCTTCACGCCGTCGACCAAACACACCGAAAGGGAGGATGATCATGGACTTATCGGTTAGCCGCCGCACGCTGCTCAAGACCAGCGCCGCGCTGATGGCCGCTTCGGCCGTACCCGCCTATGCGCAAGCCAAGCCGAATCTGCGCTTCTCCGCCGTGTTCTCCGACAAGGACATCCGCGCGAAGATGATCGAGATGCTGGCGAAGGACGTCGAGGGCGACTTCAAGATCGAACCGCATCTCAACGGCTCCCTGTTCAAGCAGGGCACCGAGCTGGTCGCGCTCCAGCGCAACAACCTCGAGATGGGCAACATCGCGCCCCAGGACGTCTCGAACCAGATCCCGGCGTGGTCGATCGTGACCTCGGCCTATCTTTTCCGCGACGCCAAGCACCTTCACACCTTCTTCGCCAGCGCGCCCGGCGCCGAGATGACGAAGATGGTCGAGGACCAGCTCAAGGTGAAGATCCTCGGCCCCACCTTCTTCGGCACCCGCCAGGTCGGCCTCAAGCCCAACAAGAAGGTCGCTACGCCCGCCGATATGGCCGGGATCAAGCTCCGCATGCCCGGCGGCGACGCCTGGCAGATGCTCGGCCGCTCGCTTGGCGCCAACCCGGTGCCGGTCGCCTATGCCGAGGTCTACACGGCGCTGCAGACCGGGGCTATCGACGGCCAGGACAATCCGCTGCCGAACGTGCAGAACATGAAGTTCTACGAAGTCATGTCGCAGATGGTGATGACCAGCCATCTGATCGGCTTCGACCTTCTCACCATCTCGTCCAAGGCGTGGGGCGACATGTCGGCGGCGCAGAAGCAGAAGTTCCAGGCCGCGGCGACCAAGGCGATCCAGTGGAGCGCCGACGAGCACCTGAAGCAGGAAGCCGAACTCGTCGAGTTCCTGAAGAAGCAGGGGCTCCAGATCAATACGCCGGACGTCAAGGCGTTCCGCGAGCATGCGCAGAAGATGTACCTGGCATCCGACCAGGCGAAGACCTGGCCGGCCGGCATGCTCGACAAGATCAACGCGCTCTAGGACGCGTATCCTCTCCCCGTCGGCCGGTCGGCGGGCGGGGAGGGGCGCTGCGAATGACCTCATTCATCGAGAAAGCGGGGCCCTGGCTCCGTCGCCGGGCCGAGAACGTGATCGCGCTGCTGTTCGCGGTCATGTTCGTCGCATTCCTGGTCCAGATCGTCTTCCGCTACGTCTTCAACTTCCCGATCGGCTGGACCTCCGAGCTCACCATCGTCACCTGGATCTGGCTGGTGCTGTGGGGGGCCGCCTTCGTCGTCACCGAGCGCGAGGAGATCCGCTTCGACCTGATCTATGCCGCGGTCGGGGATCGCATCCGCCGGATCATGGCGGTGATCACCGGACTCTCGCTGATCGGGCTCTACCTGGTCTCTTTGCCGGCGATGGTCGACTACGTCACCTTCATGAAGGTCGAGAAGACCGCCTATCTCAAGATCCGCTTCGACCACCTCTACTCGATCTACGTGATCTTCGTCATTGCCGTTCTCGCGCGATACATCTGGCTCGTCGTCGCCGCGGTTCGCGGCAAGGCGCCGGCCGCCTTCGATCCGACCCAGGCGAGCTCGGGCGTATGAGTGCCGCCTTCTCCTGGTGCATCGCCGCGATCGTCGCCTTGAGCCTGCTCGGCCTCCCGATCGGGCATGCGATGATCGGCGGAACGGTCTTCTATCTGCTGCTCGCCGGCCTCGACATGTCGACGGCGGCCGAGCAGCTCCTGAACGGCCTCTATACCGGCTTCGTGCTGCTGGCGATCCCGCTCTTCATTCTTGCCGCCGAGTTCATGAACTCGGGCAGCATCACCGACCGCCTGCTCCGCTTCTGCGATGCCATCGTCGGCCGCTATCGTGGCGGTCTCGCCCACGTCAACGTGGTGCAGAGCATCATCTTCGCCGGCATGTCCGGCTCGGCGATCGCCGATGCCGCCGGCTCGGGCAAGCTGATGCAGGCGATGATGACCAAGGACGGCAAGTACCCGCCGGCCTTCGCCGCGGCGCTGACCGCGGTCACCGCGGTGATCGGCCCGATCATCCCGCCCTCGATCCCGATCGTGATCTACGCGCTCGTGTCCGACACCTCGATCGGCTACCTGTTCCTCGGCGGCGTCGTCCCGGGTGTGCTGATCGGCCTCGTGCAGATGGCCTTGATCGCGGTTACCGCCAGGCGCCGCAACTTCCCGGTCGAGAAGGCGGTACCGCTTCGCGACATGCCGCGGATCACCGTCGACGCCCTGCCGGCGCTGATGATGCCGGTGGTTCTGCTTGGCGGCATCTACAGCGGCGTTATGACGCCGACCGAAGCGGCGGCGGTGGCGGCGGCCTATGCGCTTGCCGTCTCGACGCTGCTCTACCGCAACATGGGCTGGGGCGACATCTACCGCTCGCTCCTGGCGAGCGCGCGGACGACTGCGTCGATCGGCATGCTGATCGCCGGTGCGCTCGCCTTCAACTACGTCGTCACGATCGAGAACATCCCCAAGACACTCAGCGTGTACCTGCAGGCCATCCAGTTCACGCCGATCATGTTCCTGATCGCCGTCAACATCCTGCTGCTGATACTCGGCTGCCTTCTCGAAGGCACCACGATCCTGCTGATCGTCGTGCCGGTGCTGATTCCGACGGCCGAGGCGCTCGGCGTCGACATGGTGCATTTCGGCATCGTCGTCGTCGTCAACATCATGCTGGGCCTGGTGACGCCGCCCTACGGGCTGCTCCTCTTCGTCATGACCAACATCTCGGGTGTCTCGCTCAGCGCCCTGGTGCGAGAGGTGCTGCCCTTCCTCTGGGTCATGATCGGGGCGCTGGCGCTGATCACCTTCATCCCGGACCTCGTCCTGTTCCTTCCCAAGCTTATGGGCTACCGGGCATCGCCATGACCAAACCGATCTATGTCCTGAATGGACCGAACCTGAACCGTCTCGGCAAGCGCGAGCCCGAGATCTATGGCACCACGACGCTGGCCGAGATCGAGGCGATGTGCCGGAAGGCGGCCGGCAGCCGTCCGCTCGAGTTCCGCCAGTCGAATGCCGAGTACCAGCTCGTCGACTGGATCCACGAGGCGATCGACGCCGGTGTCGTCGGCATCGTCATCAACCCGGCCGGGCTGACCTTCACCTCGATCCCGATCCTGGACGCGCTGAAGATGTTCCCCGGCCCGATCTTCGAGCTGCACATCTCCAACATCCACCGGCGCGAGCCGATCTATCACAACTCGCTGGTCTCCAAGATCGCGACCGCCGTGATCGCCGGCCTCGGGCCCGACGGATACCCGACCGCGGTCGCGGCGATGCTGCGTCTCCTGGAGACGACACCCAAGAAGTAGGTTTGCCATGCAGACCGCCATAGCCACCGTCTCGCTCAGCGGGACGCTCGAGGAGAAGCTGGAGGCGATCGCCGAGGCGCGCTTCACCGGCGTCGAGATCTTCGAGAACGACCTGCTCTCCTTCAACGGCACGCCGGCCGACGTCCGGCGCATAGTCGGCGACCTCGGCCTCCACACCGTCACCTTCCAGCCGTTCCGCGACTTCGAAGGCATGCCGGAGCCGCAGCGCGCCCGGGTCTTTGACCGGGCCGAGCGCAAGTTCGACCTGATGCAGACTCTGCGCTGCGACCTGCTGCTGATCTGCAGCAACGTGGCGCCGGATGCGATCGGCGGTATCGACCGGGCGGCCGCGGATTTCCATGAGCTGGGCGTGCGGGCGGCGAAGCGCGGCCTCCGCGCCGCCTACGAGGCGCTGGCCTGGGGCCGCCACGTCAACGACTACCGGGACGCCTGGGAAGTGGTGCGGCGCGCCGATCATCCGTCGATCGGCCTGGTGCTCGACACCTTCCACACCCTGGCGCGGAAGACCGACCTCAAGGCGATCCGCTCGATCCCGAAGGACCGGATCTTCCTGGTCCAGGTCGCCGACGCGCCGCTGCTGGACATGGACTACCTCTCCTGGAGCCGACACTTCCGCTGCCTCCCCGGCCAGGGCGAGCTCGATCTCGACGGCTTCATGGAGGCTCTCCAGGCGACCGGCTTCGACGGCATCCTGTCGCTCGAGATCTTCAGCGACCGTTTCCGCGCCGGGTCGACCCGCAGAGTCGCGGTCGACGGCCAGCGCTCGCTGCTCTTCATGCTGGACGAGCTACGACAGCGCACCGGCCTGGCGACGCCCGGCATTCCGGTCCTGCCCGAGCGCGCCGTCTGCACCGGTGTCGAGTTCGTCGAGTTCGCCGTCGACGAAGCCTTCCAGCCCGGCTTCGAGACGCTGCTCCGGGGCTTGGGATTCCGCCGTTCCGGCGTCCACCGTTCGAAGGCGGTGACGCGCTGGAGCCAGGGCCAGATCAGCCTGGTCCTGAACGCGGAGAAGGAAGGCTTCGCGCATTCCTACAACATCGCGCATGGCCCGTCGGTCTGCGCCATCGCGCTTCGGGTGGACGATGCGACGGCGACGATGGAACGGGCGCGGGCGCTGCTGGATCAGAGCTATGTCGGTCGTGCCGGCCCGGGCGAGCTGGAGCTGCCGGCGCTTCGCGGCCTCGGCGGCAGCCTGCTCTATCTCATCGACGGCAAGAGCCGTCTGGCGACACTCTGGGAAACCGACTTCGAGCCCGTCAGCTCAACCGAGGACGATCCTTCCGCGGGCCTCACCCGGGTCGACCACATCGCCCAGTCGATGCAGTACGAGGAGATGTTGACCTGGCTCCTCTTCTATACCTCGCTGCTGGACGTGACCAAGACGCCGGTGCTGGATCTCGTCGATCCCGGCGGCGTCGTGCAGAGCCAGGTGGTGCAGACGCGAGACGGCGCGCTGCGCCTCGTCCTCAACTCCTCGCAGAGCCAGCGCACGCTCTCGGCGCGATTCCTTGCCGAGTTCTTCGGCTCGGGCGTGCAGCATCTCGCATTCGCCACCGACGACATCTTCGCCACCGCCGAGCGGCTCCGGGCGGCGGGCCTGGACCTGCTGCCGATCCCCGAAAACTACTACGACGACCTCGAAGCCAAGACCGGCCCTCCGGCAGAAGAGATCGATCGGATGCGGCGTCTCGGCATCCTCTACGACCGCGACGACGAGGCGGAGTACCGGCAGCTCTATACCAGGACCCTGGCCGAGGGCTTTTTCTTTGAGATCGTCGAACGCCGGAACTACCAGGGTTTCGGCGCCGTCAACGCACCGATCCGCCTGGCCGCCCAGACCCGCCTCGCACAGCGCCCGTCGCCGCGATTGTGAGACGGAGGGACCGCGCCTATCATCGCGGTCCCTCCCGACGACCCTCAAAAGGAACGACCATGCGCGTCCGCGATTTCTACTCGGGTCGTTCCGCGATCTATGCCGATCACGGCATCGCCGCCACCGCGTCGCCGCGCGCGACCCTGGCCGCCCTCGACATGCTGCGTTCCGGCGGCAATGCCGTGGATGCGGCGCTGACCGCGATCGCCATGCTCTGCGTTATCGAGCAGGGATCGACCGGCATCGGCGGCGACTGCTTCGTCCTCTATTCGCCGAAAGCAGGGAAGCCGATAGGCCTCAACGGCTCCGGCCGGGCACCGGCGGCGGCGACCGCGGCGTGGTACGCCGCCGAGGGCATCAAGAAGATCGAGATGCAGACGCCGCATGCCGTCACCGTCCCCGGTGCCATCGACGCCTGGTGCCGGCTGCACGCCGATCACGGCAGCCGGTCGCTGGACGAGATCTTCGCCCCGGCGATCGAGGCGGCGGAACAGGGTTTCCGGCTTACGCCCCGTATCGGCACCGAATGGGCGAAGCTGATTGGCAAGCTCTCGGTCGATGCCGACACCAAGCGGATCTACGTGCCGAACGGCAAGGTCCCGGCGATCGGCGACACCCACAAGCTGCCGACGCTGGGTGCCACGCTCCGGAAGATCGCCAAACAGGGGCGCGACGGCTTCTACAAGGGCGAGGTCGCCCAGGACATCGTCGACAAGCTGCAGAGCGTCGGTGGCCTCCACACCATGGCGGACTTCGAGGCGTCGCGGCCGGACTATGTGACGCCGATCTCGACCCGCTATCGCGGCCATGACGTCTACGAGATCCCGCCGAACGGGCAGGGCATCACCGCGCTGATCATGCTGAACGTGCTTCAGGGCTACGACTACGGCTCCGACAAGCTGAGCCAGGCCGACCGCATCCACCTGATGAGCGAGGCAGCCAAGCACGCCTATCGGCTGCGCAACCTGCACGTCGCCGACATGAGCCAGGCCGAGGTGCCGGTCGAGCGCCTGCTCTCGACCCAGGAGGCGGAGTCGATCCGCAGCCAGATCGACATGGCGAAGGCCGGCGCCATCACCAAGGCCGACTTCATCCAGCACCGCGACACGACCTATCTCTGCGTCGTCGACAAGGACCGGAACGCGGTCTCGCTGATCAACTCGCTCTACTCCCACTACGGCTCGGGCATCACCGCGCCGAAATCCGGCGTCATCCTGCAGAACCGCGGCCAGGGCTTCGTGCTGCGGGAAGATCACCCCAACTGCATCGCGCCCGGCAAGCGCCCGATGCACACCATCATCCCAGGCATGATGATGAAGGACGGCAAGACGGTGATGCCCTTCGGGGTCATGGGCGGCGACTTCCAGCCGATCGGCCACACCTCCGTAGTGACGCACATGCTCGATTCCGGCATGGATCCCCAGGACGCGATCGCCCAGCCGCGGGTCTTCCCCTACGAGGGCAAGGTCCAGCTCGAGCCGGCGATCCCCGAAAGCGTCGCCGAGGATCTCCGTCGGCGCGGCCATGTGGTCGAGCGGACGGACGTGCCGCCGGGCGGCGGCCAGGCGATCTGGATCGACCACGACCGCGGCGTCCTGATCGGCGGCTCCGAGCCCCGCAAGGACGGCTGTGCCTTCGGCTACTGAGACGAGAAGAGGAACTCCATGACCCGGTCCGTACGCTCGCTTGCCTCCCTGATCGCCGCCTCGTCGCTGCTCGGGATCTTCGCCTCACCGGTGTTGGCGCAGGGCACCCTGAAGATGGTGCCGCATGCCGACCTCAAGGTTATGGACCCGATCTTCACCACCGCGACGATCACCAACGATCACGCGATGATGATCTACGACCAGCTCTTCGCCTGGGACGACAAGCTGACGCCGAAGCCGCAGATGGTGGAGAACTGGGCGGTCGCGCCCGACAAGCTCTCCTATACCTTCGCGCTTCGCCCAGGCCTCAAGTTCCATGACGGCTCGACCGTGACTGCCAAGGACGTCGTCGCCTCGATCCAGCGCTGGTCGAAGCGCGATCCCATGGGGCAGAAGATGGCGGAGTTCACCGCCGGCTGGTCGGTGGTCGACGACCGCACCTTCGCGCTCCGGCTGAAGGAGCCTTTCGGCCTGGTGCTCGACACGCTGGCCTCGACTGCCGCCAACATGCCGGTGGTGATGCGCGAGAAGGATGCCGCGACCGATGCCTTCACCGCGATCACGGAAGCGGTCGGCTCCGGCCCGCACCGCTTCGTGAAGGAGGAGTACCAGCCCGGCAACAAGGTTGTGTACGCGAAGTTCGCCGACTATGTGCCGCGGGCCGAGCCGGCGGACGGTCTTGCCGGCGGCAAGCGCGTCCGCGTCGACCGGGTCGAGTGGGTGTCGATCCCGGAGCCCTCGACCGCCGCCTCGGCGCTGGTCGCCGGCGAAGTCGACATGATCGAGGCGATCAACAATGACCAGAAGGTCCTGCTGACCCGCTCCAAGGACGTGAAGGTCGAGGCACTCTCCCGGCTCGGCTGGTTCGGCCTGCTGAGGCCGAACCATCTGCACCCGCCCTTCGACAATCCCAAGGCGCGGCAGGCTCTGGCATTGATGGTCGACCAGTCCGAGTACATGCAGGCGGCCTTCGGCGGCGGCGAGGCCTGCTTCTCCTACTTCACCTGCGGCAGCCCGTTCGGCATCGAAGTCGGCTCCGAGAGTTTCCGGAAGCCCGACTTCGCCCGCGCGAAGCAGCTCCTGGCCGAGGCCGGCTACAAGGGCGAGAAGGTCGTGCTGCTCGGCGCCGGCGACCTCTTCCATCACAACGCCGCTGCCCAGGTGACCACCGAGAACCTGAAGAAGATCGGCATCAACGTCGACCTGCAGATGTCCGACTGGGGGGCGGTCATCACCCGCCGCGCGAAGAAGGACAAGCCCGAGGCCGGCGGCTACAACATCTACCAGACCTTTTCCGACGGCGTGTCGGCGATGACGCCGGCGACAAACGTCTCGATCGTCTCGACCTGCGACGGCAGGAACGCGGTCGGCTGGCCCTGCGACGAGCAGGTCGAGAAGCTGCGCGACCAGTACATCCGCGCCACCGACGACGCCGAGAAGAAGCGGATCCTGGAGACGCTGCACCGGCGCCTGTGGGAGACGGTGCCTTACGTGATCCTCGGCAAGTACGAGCGCCTGGCGGCCTATCGCACCAGCCTCGACGGCGTGCTGCACACCAACGTGCTGGCGCTCTGGAACATTGCCAAGAAGTAGCCAGCCGCATGACTGAACGATCCAACATCCGGGCTCGCCTCGGGCTCCGGCCGGTCATCAACGTCTCCGGCACCATGACGACGCTGGGCGCGTCGATCGTGGTGCCGGACGCGGTCCGCGCGGTGAGCGAGATCCTGCCGGAATGGGTCGAGGTCAACGACCTGCATCGGATGGCGAGCCGCGCCATCGCCAAGGCAACGGGTACGGAAGCAGGCTTCGTGACCGCTTCCGCCGCCGCCGGCATCACCCTGGCGTTGGCCGGCTGCATGACGGGGGCTGACCTCGGCCGCATCGAGCAACTTCCCGACACCACGGGCATGAAGAACGAGGTAGTGATCCAGATGGGCCACCTGACCGGGTATGGCGCTTCCGTCGACCAGGCGATCCGCCTCGCCGGCGCGAAGTGCATTCCGGTCGGCAACGTCACCGATGCGCGGCCCTATCAGCTCGCCCACAAGATTACGGAGCGCACGGCGGCGGCGCTCTACGTCGTCTCGCACAGCACGGCGCAGTACGGCCAGATGCCGCTCGACGTCTTCGCCCGCGTCGCCCATGACCAGGGCGTCCCGGTCGTCGCCGACCTGGCTTCCGAATACGACCTCAAGGGCTTCGCCGCCGTCGGCGCCGATCTCGTCATCTACAGCGGGCACAAGTTCCTGGGAGGGCCGACGGCCGGCATCGTCGGCGGCCGCAAGGCACTGGTGCGCGCCACGTTCCTGCAGAACTACGGCATCGGCCGTGGCATGAAGGTGGGCAAGGAGAGCATCGCCGGCACCATCGCCGCGCTGGAAGCCTGGGAGAAGCGCGACCACACCGGCATTCGCAAGCTCGAGCGCAGCACTCTGGATCTCTGGGTCAGACGCTTCTCAGACCTGCCGGGCGTGACGGCAACGATCACACCAGACCCCACCGACAATCCGCTTGACCGGCTCGATCTCAAGGTCGATCCGGAGGCCGCGTGCATCACCGCCTGGGAACTGGCGGATGCGCTGGCGGCCGGCAGCCCGCCTGTCGCGGTACGCGACATCCAGGTCGAAAACGGCTGGTTCCAGCTGGATCCCTGCAACCTGCATCCGGGCGAGGCGGAGATCGTCGCCGACCGCATCGTCGCCGAGCTGACGGAGGCGCGAAAGCGCAACCGCCCGCAGCAGTACAGCCTCGCCGAACGCCAAGCCAAACGTATCGAAGGCCTGCTACGCTGGCCTGATTAGCCCGCCGAGAGAGAGGAAGCCCGATGGCCGCCGCAGCTGATCCGATCGTCGCCTCGGTGATCCAGCACCGGCTCTTCGCCATCGTCGAGGAGATGGGCGAGGCCATGCTCCGGACCTCGTACTCCCAGATCCTGAATTCCAGCCGCGATTTCTCGACCGGCATCTGCGATCCCGAGGGCCGGCTGATCGCCCAGGCCGAACATGTGCCGATCCATGTCGGCGCGCTGCCCTGGGCGGCGCGTGCGGTCACCGAATTCTTCAAGGACGACGTCCATCCCGGTGACGTCTTCCTGCTGAACGACCCCTATCACGGCGGCAACCACCTGCCGGACCTGACCGCCTTCGTGCCGGTGTTCGAGGACGGCAAGCTCACCTTCTGGTCGATCAACCGCTCGCACCAGAGCGACATCGGTGGCGCCACTCATGGGGCCTACAACGCGGCGGCGACCGAGATCTGGCAGGAAGGGCTTCGCATCACGCCGCTCCGCCTCTACGACAAGGGCGAACTCCGCCGCGACGTCTACGAGATGATCGTCACCAACGTCCGCCACCCGCGCGACTTCCGCGGCGACCTGGCGGCGATGATCGGCTCGGCCCGCATCGGCGAGCGCCGTATGCAGGCGTTGATCGCCGAGTTCGGCTCCGAGCAGTCGCATGCGGCGATCGAGGCGATCCTGGATTCGGCCGAGCGCCAGGCCCGCGCCGTCATCGCCTCATGGAAGGACGGCGTCTACAAGGGCGAGGCGTTCCTCGACGACGACGGTCACAAATACGAGGACGTCCATATCCGCGCCACGGTGACCAAGAAAGGCTCGGACCTCACCATCGACCTGACCGACTCCCACCGGCAGGTGGTGGGTTTCATCAACTCGTCTTATCCGAACATGCGCTCGGCCGTGGCGATGGCGCTGGCCTATCTGATCGACCCGCACACGCCGAAGAACGACGGCACCTTCCGGCCGCTGACCGTGCTGGCCGAGCCCGGCACGGTGGTCTGGGCCAATCCCGGCGCGCCGGTAACGCTGGCGACCAACCACTGCGCGCAGGAGATCATGGAGGCGATCATCAAGGCGCTGGCGCCGGCCTGCCCTGACCGCGCCATGGCCGGCTGGGGCCGGCGCTTCCGCATCGCCATCCAGGGCACGGATCCGCGCCTCGGGCGGCCCTTCATCTGGCACCTGTTCCAGGCGCGGCCGGGCGGCGGCGGCTCCTCGGCCGGCGACGGCTGGCCCGGCGGTGGCGAGTGGCAGGCCGCCGGCGGCATCAAGTTCGGCAGCATGGAAGTGACCGAGGTTCGTTTCCCGCTGTTCTTCGAGCGCCACGAGTTCCGCGTCGACTCCGGTGGTGACGGCAAGTACCGCGGCGGCCCCGGCTGCGTTCTCGACCTACGGATGGAGATCGAGGAACCGGCCCTCGGCAACACCGCGGGCGACGGTGCCCGCTACGGCGCCTGCGGCATGCTGGGCGGCGAGGACGGGTTGCCGCATCGCTACGTGCTGCGGTCCAAGCGGCGGCCCGACCGCGTCATCAAGACCAAGGAGGTCGGCATCGAGATCCGGCCGGGCGACGTCTTCCACATCCTTTCCGGCGGAGGCGGCGGCTGGGGCTTGGGCAAGGACCGCGATCCCGCCGCCCGCGCCCGCGACGTCGTGAACGGATTCGCCAGCCGTGCGTTGAAGCCGAAAGCCAAAGCGATGTCCAAGGCGCGGAAGGCAAAGCCGGCCGTTCGCAAACCTGCCCCGAAGCGCGCAGCCAAGGGGCGGAGCAGGCCATGATCCGGATCGGCATCGATGTCGGCGGCACCTTTACCGACCTGGTCGCGATCGACGAGGCGGGCGGATCCACCATCGCCAAGGCGGCTTCGACCCCGACCGATCCCTCGATCGGCGTGATCGACGGGCTCGAGCGGCTGGCGGCGATGCTCTCGACCGATCTCGCGACCCTTCTGCAGCGGACCGAGCGCATCGTGCATGGCACCACGGTCGCCACCAACGCGCTGCTGGAGCGGAAGGGCGCCAAGGTTGGGCTGCTCACCACCGACGGCCATCGCGACGTCATCGAGATGCGGGAAGGGCTGAAGGACGACCGCTACAATCTCCGCATGCCGGCGCCGGAGCCGCTGGTGCCGCGTGCGCTCCGGCTCGGCGTCAAGGAACGCATGCGCGCCGACGGCAAGGTCGGCACGCCGCTCGACCGCACCTCGCTGGAGCGCGCCATCGCCCAATTGAAGACGCAGGGCGTTGAGTCGGTCGCCGTCTGCTATCTGCACGCCTATCGCGATCCGCGCCACGAGCGCGCGACCGGCAAGGCGGTCAGGAAGGCGATGCGCGGCGCCTATGTCTCGCTCTCCTCCGAGGTTTTCCCGCAGATCAAGGAGTTCCAGCGGGTTTCGACCACGGTGGTCAACGCCTATGTCGGCCCGATCCTGTCGCGCTATCTGACGCGGCTCGAGAAGCGTCTGAAGGACGCCGGCTACACTGGGCCGGTGCTGATCATCCAGTCCCATGGCGGCGTCACGCCGATCGACGAGGCGGTGCGGCTCGCCGCCGGCTCTGTGCTCTCCGGCCCTGCGGGCGGCGTCGCCGGCAGCCGGCATGCGGCGAGCCTGATCGGCTCGGGCGATCTCATTCCCTTCGACATGGGCGGGACCTCGACCGACATCTCGCTGATCGTGAATGGCGAGCCGTCGCTGGCGCCCGACCGTGCGGTCGGCGGCCAGCGCGTCGCGCTCAACAGCCTCGACATCGTCAGCCTGGGCGCGGGCGGCGGCTCGATCGGACGCGTCGATGCCGGCGGACTGCTCTATGTCGGGCCGGAAAGCGCCGGCGCCGAGCCAGGCCCGGCCTGCTATGGCCGCGGCGGCCTCGCCGCAACGGTGACCGACGCCAACCTGGTTCTGGGCTATCTCGATGCCGGCAACTTCCTCGGCGGCCGCAGCAAGCTCGACCGGCCGGCGGCCGAAGCTGCGCTCGACCGGCTGGCGAAGGAGCTCAAGGTCGATCGTGTGGCCGCCGCAGCCGGGGTGCATCGCGTCGTCAACACCAATATGGCCGAGGGCATCCGTCTGGTGTCGGTGCGCCGCGGCGTCGATCCGCGGCGCTTCGCGCTGCTCTCTTTCGGCGGCGCCGCCGGGCTGCACGCGACAGACGTCGCCCGCCAGCTCGATCTCACGCGAGTGATCGTGCCCAGAGTCGCGGCCGTGCTCTCGGCCTGGGGCATGCTGGCGACCGATCTCCGCTACGAGGTGGCGCGCACCCATATCGGCGATGCCAAGCACTTGAGCGTCAGCGCGCTGAAGGCTCTTTACGAGGAAATGGCGGCCGAGGGCAGGGCGCGGCTGCCTGCGACCTTCGACGGGCCGATCCGCATCCACTACGGCGCCGACATGCGCTACGGCGAGCAGATCTTCGAGGTCGCGGTGCCGCTGGACGGCGTCGACTGGACCAAGGATGACCCGATGCCGGATATCGTCGAGCGCTTCCACCAGCGTCATGAAGAGCTCTTCACCTATGCGCTGCGCGACCAGGAGGTGGTGCTGGTCAATGCCCGGGTCGCGGTGGTCGGCGTGCTTCCCGACCTGCCGAAGGAACCGACGCTTCCCGACCGCTCGCCGGCGCCGCCGCGGGAAGAGCGGCGCGTCCATCTCGGCGAGTGGATCGAGGCGCCGGTCCATGACTTCGATACGGTTGCGCGCGACCAGGTCATCGAGGGCCCGGCCATCGTCGAGTCGCCGACAACGACGGTGCTGCTGCGGTCGGGCGACCGGGCGCGCGTGACCGCCGAAGGCTGGCTCGATATAGCAGTCCTGCGTCGCTAGCGGCCGGGCAGCATCCGCACCAGAGTACGGTCGCGCAGCACGAAGTGGTGGAACAGCGCCGCGGCCGCGTGCAGGAGCGCCAGGATGAGGAGGGCATTGGCCAGAACCTCATGCACCTCCTTGACGGACCGTGCAGTCGCGCGCACCGCGGTCATCGGCGAGGGGATGGTGACGAGGCCGAGAACCGGCAACGCCTCGCCCCTCGCGAACTGCGCGGCGATCCCGGCCAGGGGAACGGCGAGCACCAGGGCGTAGAGCGCGTAGTGCGCGACCGCGGCGAAGCGTTCCGCCCAGCGTCCGAACGGCATCGGCTCCGGGGGCGGCGGCGCATCGACGACACGCCAGACGATGCGCGGCAGTAAGAGCGCCAGGACCAGAAGCCCGGTTGAGACGTGGATGAAGAAGGCGAGGTCCCGCCCGGCACCACGAGGCAGCTCCTCGCCGAAAGTGCCGAGCGCCCAGCCCGCTACCACGAGGGCGACGACCGCCCAGTGAAAGGCCTTGGCGATCGCGCCGTAGCCATGGGGAGTGTTTGCGAGCTTCATTGATAGCCTCCGATCATTCGAGTTCATGCGCGGAGCGCGCCGCGCCAGACGGATTTGGTGACCTCCAGGATCGCCAGCAGGACGCCGGTCCCGGCGAGCGAGATCGCGATGTCGTCGAGGTGAAGAGGACCGAAGCGGAAAAGTTCCCGGGCCGGTGGCCAGGTCAGGGCGACCGACAGCAGACCTGCAGCCGTCGCCACCACCAGCCAGAGCGCGGGATTCGGTCTGACGAAGGCGGTAATCAGCGAGCTTCGGTAGGACCGATTGACCAGGATCAGGCCGATATTGGCGATCACCAGCGAGACGAAGGCCAGCGCGCGGACCTCCCCCTCGGGCATGCCTCGTGCCTCCGCCAGGAAGTAGATGGTGGCGACGGCTGCAAGCGCGACCAGGCCCTGGAGCAGGCTCCAGGCGACCAGCGCGGTCGAGAACAGCGGCGCCGCGGGATCCCGTGGTGGTCGCGCCATCAGATCGCTCTCCTCCTTCTCCGCCTCGAAGACGATCGAGCAGACCGGATCGATCACCATCTCGAGGAAGGCGATGTGGATGGGCGTCAGGATCAGGGGCATGCCGAAGAGCAGTGGCAGGAAGGCCAGGCCCGCGATCGGCACGTGTACGGCCAGGATGTAGGCCATGGCCTTCCGGAGATTGTCGTAGATCCGCCGGCCGAGCCGGATGGTGCGGACGATGGAACCGAAGTCGTCGTCGAGGAGCACGAGGGAAGAGGCCTCGCGGGCGACGTCGGTGCCGCGCCCGCCCATGGCGATGCCGATATGCGCAGCCTTGAGCGACGGCGCGTCGTTGACGCCGTCCCCGGTCATGGCGACGATCTCGCCGGCACCCTTGAGCGCGCTGACGATGCGGAGCTTCTGGGAGGGCGTGATGCGGGCGAAGATGCTCGCCCGCGGCAGCAGAGCGGCGAGCGCGCCCTCGTCCAGCCCGTCGAGTTCCTCGCCCGAGACCACGGGACCGTCGGCGA
>CAMDFP010000008.1 GCA_945897335.1 Asaia bogorensis
CCGGGCTCTCGAGCAGGACCTCGCCGCCTCGCTCGCAGATGAGCGGCACATAGCGCGCGAACTGGATCGTGTCGCCCGCCCCCTGCTCCGCATGCAAGAGCAGGCGGCGTCCGGCGAACGACGTGCCGTCCCACAAGGGCTGCGGGAAACTGCGCCTGACGCCGGCGAAAGCCCTCACCTGCCAGCGCTGCTCGTAGCCTTCGAGCCCGCCGGCCATGTCACCCTTGAGCAGGAGCGCCATGCCGCGGTTGAACATCGCGTCCGGCCAACCCGGCACCTGCTTCAGGCAGGCGTCATAGGCGGAGATCGCGTCATCGATCCGGCCCCATGACATGAGCGCCGCCGCCATATTGTTGCGGGCGTTGAAATGCTCCGGCGCCAGCGCGAGCGCGGACCGGTAGCGCCGGCAGGCAGCGGCATGGGCCTCGACGCGGCTGTCCAGGTTCGCAAGGTTGTAGTGCGCATCGGCGAGATCCGGCGCGACGACGAGCGCGCGGCGATAGGAGGCAACCGCATCCTCCGGACGCTTCAGGTCACCCAGCACGTTCCCGCGCGTATTGAGCGCTTCGGGGAAGCCGGGCGAACGGCGTAGCACCTCGTCCACTTCGGACAAGGCCGCCACCGGATCGCCGGAGAGTGCGAGCAGCATGGCGAGGTCGTGCCGGATAGGGGCGTCGTCGGGTCGCAATGCGAGGGCCGCGCGCGCGGCAGCCGCCGCTTCGGCGAAGCGCTCGCCGAGCCTAAGCGCGGTCATCAGCCTGAGATGCGCATCGCCGATTGCCGCATCGAGCCTGATCACGCGCCTGAACGCATCCGCGGCGCGTGCGTGATCGCTCGTGCGTTCTGCGGCAAGGCCGAGAAAATACGCGGGCTGCCAGAGTCCGGGCGAAAGGCGCGCGGCTTCCGACAGCGGCTTCAGCGCTTCGGTCGGCCGGCCGAGATCGAGGAGGGCGTTGCCGAGATTCATCAGGACGTCCGTGCGCGGAACCAGGCGCGCCGATGCCTGGACGAGCACGTCATGCGCTTCGGCGGGTCGCGCCTGCCGCAGCAGCGTCACGCCGAGAAGATGCTGGAGTTCGGGATCGTCGCCGAGGTGCGCGAGCGAACGACGGAGATCGGCCTCGGCTTCGGCAGGACGCCCCGCCTCCACCAGCTTGGCGGCCCTGGACCACGCGGCGGCGACCTGCTCAGGACTCGGAGCCACGCTTCTCCCGGTCATCCGATCCAAGCCTCAGCCATTGTGGTCACCCGCTCCGCGACGTCGCGCCAGTCGCCCGGCCGACGCTGTCTGATCAGCCGCGCGGTCGGATACCATGGGCTATCCGGGCGGTCCAACATCCAGCGCCAGTCGGCGCCGCGCTTCAGCAGGACCCACACCGGCCGGCCGAGCGCGCCGGCAAGATGGGCGACGGCCGTGCAGGTCGTGATCACCAGATCGAGATGGGTAAGGACGGCGGCAGTCGTCGCGAGGTCGTCCAGCCGCGGCCCGAGGTCGACGATGCGGTCGCGGCCGGCGAAGTTCGTCAGCTGGTCGCGGCCATGGTCGCGCTGGAGACCGTAGAACGTCGCGCCCGGAAGAGCGACCAGGGGGGCCAGGGCGGCGATCGGTATCGAGCGATGCGGTTCATCGACCTGGCGGGGATTGCCTTGCCAGACGAGGCCGATACGCCGGCCGGATCCGGCGACGAGCGGCGCCGTCGACGCCATCAACGCGGCATCGGCGACGAGATAGGGACCGTTGTCAGGTATGGTCTCGACCGTCGTCCGGAAGAGACGCGGCAGGCTCATCAGCGGCGCCTGGAAATCTGCATCGACCACCTCTCCGGGACTGATAAGTCGCGGTGCGCCGGAAAGGCTCCCGAGAAGCCGGACCAGGGGCGCCGGACATTCGATGACGACGGACGCACCAAGACCAGCCAGCAGCGGCACGTACCGCGCCATCTGCAGCACGTCGCCCAGTCCTTGCTCCGGGTAGAGCAGGATCCGGCGTCCGTTCAGTGACTCGCCATTCCATTCCGGGCGCTCCGCCCGTCGCGCCTCGGCCTCCGGCCGGCGCCAGCGCCATTCGTAGAGCGCGAAGCCGCGCGGATAGTCGCCTTGGACCAGGTGCCAGGTGGCCAGGTTGTTGTTGAGAGCGACGTCGTTCGGATCGAGCGTCCGCGCCCGATGCAGCCAAGGCCCTGCGGCAACGACGTCGTCTTCCGCCATGGCGGCCACACCTGCACCGACGAGCGACGCCAGGATCTGGGGCGAGAGCGCGAGAGACCGCCGAAAGCACCGATACGCCGCCGCCGGACGACCGGAGCGAAGCGCCGCGTTTCCGGCGACGGCCAAGGCTTCCGCGGCCCCGGAGGCGCGAAGAGCCAGCCGCTCGGCCTCGGCATAGGCTCCGTCTCTGAACCGGAGATCGGCCAGGTTCGACAGCGCGGTCTCGGCGTCCGGGAACACGGCGATCGCCGAGCGAAAGGCACGCCGGGCCTCGCCCGGCCGGGACATCCGGTCCTGCAGCACGCCGTAGTCGTTCCAGGTCGGCCAGTCCGTCTCATGGGCGATCAACGCGCGCCGGAAAGCCCGCGCCGCGAGTTCGATCGCTCCGGCGGACAAATAGGCCCGGCCGAGCACATGCAGAGGCTGAAAGAGCTCGGGCGCACGCGGTCGGAGGGCCGCCGCCGCGGCCAGCCAGAGGGCCGCCGGGTCGCCGTTGCCGGCGGCCAGCGACAGGCCCGCGTATTGAAGCGCGCCATGAGCGTCACCCGGCTCCGTGGCGAGATGCCTGCGCCAGGTGATGGCTGGCGCGGTCACGCCGAGGAGGCCGCAGCGGCGAGGTCGCGGGCGATGCGCGCGATCACCGGCGGCCAGCGGCGATCCTCGGCCTGCCGGTAGAGCCGCATCGTCGGATACCAGGGCGTGTCCTCGCGCCCGAGAAGCCAGCGCCAGTCCGGAACATAGGTCGGCAGCATCCAGACCGGCTTGCCGAGAGCGCCGGCAAGATGCGCCACCGCGGTATCGACCGCGATCACCAGGTCGAGCTGGTCGATCAGTGCGGCGGTATCGGCAAAGTCGCGAACGAGCGGCGCCAGATCCTGGATGCGATCCTGAAGACCGAGGCGCCCGACATCCGCCGCGCGCGGACCGATCTGCAGGCTGTAGGCCGAAATGTGGCCCACATCGAGGAGCGGCGCGAACTCCGCCAGCGTCGCCGATCGCTTGTGGAACTTCTCGATCCTGGGATTGCCTGCCCAGACCAGACCGACCTTGAAGCGGGTCGGTGCTGGCGGCAGACGGGGTCCGTCCGCGGGCGGAGCGAGATACGGGATCGGGGCGTAGGCTCCCGCAGGCGTCGTGCCGAAGATCGGCGGAAGCTGCATCAGCGCCGCCTGAAGGTCGACCTGGCCCGGCGAGGCCCCGAGGTCGATCAGCTCAATGTCCGGCGACAAGGTCGAGAACAGGCGCCGTAGCTGCGGATAGCATTCGAGGACCACCCGGCCCCCGTTCTCGACCACGGCCCGTGCATAGCGGGCGAAATGAATCATGTCGCCGAAGCCCTGCTCGCCGAGCAGGACGATCCGCCGGCCGGCGAGCGGCTCTCCCTGCCACCATGGTGCGTGGATGGGGATCGGCGACTCGAGGTCGCGCCAGCGCCATTCATAGCGGAGGAAGCCCGTCGTCCAGTCTCCCGCCATCAGGCGCGTGATCGCATCGTTCCAGCGAGGAGTCGAATAGCCGGGGTCGAGATCTGTCGCGCGGCCGTAGCGACGCAGCGCATCGCCGAGCTCCAGACGCTGTCGGCCCGCATTGCCGAGATTGTAGTGAGCGACCGCATCGCCGGGATTCAGAGTCACGGCCATCCGATAAAGCCGGCTCGCCTCCCCGACATCGCCATCCTGGAGCAGCACCGTCGCAAGATTGCTCAAGATCTTGGGATCTTCGGGCGCTTGCCGAAGTGCCTTGCCGAGTATTGCGGCGGCGGAACCGCGCTCATCCAGCTCGTCCAGCGCATTGCCGAGATTGATCATCGCATCGAGGCGGCCGGGCGCGCAGGCCAGCGTCCGCCGTAACCGGCCGATCGCGAGTGGCCAGTCCTCGGCGGCTCGGCCCGCCTCGGCCAGCGCGAACCAGGAGGTGTCGTCCGAGGGGTTGAGTGCGAGTGCCTTAAGAAGAACCCTCGCCGAGATCGGGCTGGGCCGCAGCGCGGTCAGGGCGAGACCCAGCCCCTGCCAGCCATAGGCGTTGCGCGCATCGAGGGCGAGGGAGCGGGCATAGCTGATTGCAGCCCCTTCCGCTCGCCCGCCTCGTCGCCGCAAATCGGCGATCAGGAAATGGGCGCGAGGATGATCCGGTGCCGCCGCCGCCGCCCGTTTAAGCAGAACTTCGGCATCGGCACCCCGGCGCAGGAGCAAGGTCGCCAGATCGACCGAAGCATCCGCCGAGAGCGGATCGGCAGCTATGAGTTGGGCAAGCTCGGCTTCCGCCTCGCCGTGGCGGCGTTGCTGGGCCAATGCCTGGGCGAGCGCACGGCGGCCCGCAGCGAAGCTCGGGCTGAGTCCGAGCGCGTCGCGAAACAGCGTCTCCGCGGCCGGAGGATCACCGAGGTCGAGGCTGAGATTGCCGAGCGCGAAGGCGATCTCGGGTGCATGCGGAACCATCGAGCGGGCGCGCCGGAGAAGGCGTTCCGCCACATCGAAACGGCCGGCGCCATGAGCCAGCACGCCAGAGACATAGAGCGTCTCCGGATAAGCCGGCACGAGAACGAGGGCCTGCTGCAGGCGAGTCCAGGCGGCGGCCGGACGGCCCTCGCGCATCAGCGCCTGGGCATCGTCGAAGGCGCGCTCGGCCGCCTGAAGGGCGTGACCACCCTCTGTCATCGGCATTGGCTCACGGGCGCGCGTTCTAGCGGCGCCGGCGGGTGAAGTCCATCGCTCGGGGGCATCGTTATTTAAGGATAAATGGAAAGCCGCATTGTTTTCACCCCCTGCTCCTGGTAGCTTCCGGTCGCGCAATCCACGAGGTCTCGATGGCGCTTCTCGTCGGCGTCGTTTCACAAAAGGGTGGGGTCGGCAAGAGCACAGTCGCGCGCATGGTTGCGCGCGAATATGCGCAGGCGGGATGGCGGGTGAAGATCGCCGACCTCGATATCGCCCAGGGAACGAGCTTCAACTGGCAGGCGCGCCGGCTGCAGAACAAGGTGACACCGGACGTGCCGGTCGAGCGCTTCGGCACCCTGGCACTCGCGCTCAAGATCGCTTCCCACTACGACCTCCTGGTTCTCGACGGGCCGCCGCATGCGACCGAGGGGACCCTGGCGATCGCCAACGCGGCCCAGCTCACAATATTGCCGACCGGACTCGCGCTCGACGATCTCGAACCGCAGGTGCTGCTGGCTCACGAGCTGACACGGCGCGGGGTCTCTCCGTCACGCCTTGCCTTCGTACTGGTCCGGGTCGGCGACAGCGACGTCGAACTGAACGACGCCCATGCCTATCTGACTCGCGCCGGCTACTCGGTCCTGCCTGGATATCTTCCCGAGAAGGTCGGGTATCGGCGGGCCAGCGACGAAGGCCGGGCGGCAACCGAGACTCGCTTCCCCTCGCTCAACCAGCGCGCCGACGAGCTTGCCCAGGCGGTCGTCGACCGCCTGTCCACCATCACCCGAGAAGAGGCCGCCTGATGGCCACCGTCCCTCCCCCCGTCCGCCGCGGCAAAGGCGAGCCGCCTCCCCAGGGGGCTGCGCTCGACAACCTCGTCCGCGGCGAGTCGGTGCGCCTGAAGCCGCTCAACTTCAAGGTCCCGGCCGACTTCCATCGGGAGTTCAAGACGTTTGCCGCGATGAACGGCATGTCGATGCTGACCGTCCTGGTCGAGAGTTTTCGGCTCTACAGAGAGCACAAGGGCTAACGGCCGTCATGGCCGCCGCGGCCGCCGACTTTCCTCTGATGTCTCTGTACGCCGACGTCTTCACTGCCGAGGATTGCGCACGGATCATCGGGGCAGGCGAGAAGCTGGCACCGTCGATCGGCAAGGTGAACGATCCCAACGCGAAGGATGGCGTGCGGCCGGTGCGCGATGCCGCCGTCAGGGACCTTCCGCCCGACAATGAGTTCGGCTGGATCTATGAGCGCCTGCTCCACTATGCGGGCCGGCTCAACCAGCAGTCGCTGGGATTCGAGATCGAGCAGACGGAGACCCTGCAGCTCCTCTCTTACGGGCCGGGCCAGCACTACGACTGGCACGTCGACATCGGCACGCATGATCTCGCGCTCCGCAAGCTCAGCCTGGTCGCCCTTCTCAGCGACCCCGCAGATTACGACGGCGGAGAGCTCGAGCTCTTCTTCAGCGACCAGCCGTCGATGATCGACCGACGGCGCGGCGGGCTCGTGGTCTTCCCCTCATTCGTGCTCCATCGCGTCCGCTCGATCGGGCATGGCCGCCGCTACTCGCTTGCACTGTGGCTGAGGGGCGCGCAGCGGTTTCGCTGACTGCGGACAGTCGACAAGAGGCTCGCCTCCGTTCTAGACCGGGCCGATGGCAATCGACCTGTCCACGGCCGCCGGCCTACTCGAACGCCGATCCCTGTCGGAGGCGCGCGCTCTCGGCCTCTCGGCGCTTGCCGAAGCGCCGAGACGAGTCGACGCCCTGCGGCTGCTGGCGGCGATAAGCGAGGCCGATGGTCGGCTGGACGAAGCCGATCGCTATCTCGGCGACGCAGCCGAGGTGGTTCCCGGAGACGCCGGTGTGGTCGACGAGCTGATCCGCGTGAGCCATCTCCGGGGCGACCTCCGGCGCCTCGGCCGCGCCCTTCTCCTGCGCCTGAACATCACGCCGGACGTCCCGGCGCTGTGGAACGATCTCGGCGCCGCCCTGGAGCACCTTGATGATCCAGCGCAGGCCATCGCCTGCTACCATCGGGCGGTCTCGATCGACCCGGCATATGCGCAAGGCCTGCAGAACGGCGCGGCGCTGACTTATCGACTGGGTCGCTTCAAGGATGCATGGCAGCTTGCCTGCCGCGCGATCGCCATCAGCGCGGACGCCGGGCAAACGCTCGTCGTGGCCGGCCATGCACGCCAGCAGCTCGGCGACGGAACCGCCGCCGCGCGTGACTATCGCCGGGCGCTCGCGCTGGAGCCGAGCCATGTCCCGGCATGGGAGGGCCTGGCAGCGGCCCTAAGGCAGATTGCTGCGAATGAAGTGACCCTCCGGCATATCCGGCGGACGGTTGCATTGTCTCCCACAAGTCCCGCCGCCCTCGGTAATCTCTGCGAAGCCCTTCGAACGACCAACGAAACGGTGCGCGCCATTGGCTTCGGCCGCCGGGCTCTGGCGCTGGCACCATCGCTGGCCGCCGCGGTCCGGTCACTGTCTCTCGCGCTCGGTGACCTCGCCGAGGACGGCTCCGCGACGACCTGGGCAAGCCGTGCACTGGAAGTCGCGCCCGGCGACGGCGAGCTGATGATCAATCTCGGCATCGCCCTGAAGGCTCAGGCTCGTTTTCGAGAGGCGCAGCATCAACTTCGTGCCGGGCTCGCACGACGTCCGCATGACTCGAACGGTCATTTAGCCTTGTCGACAGCGCTGCTCGCCGCAGGCGGAATCCGCGAAGGTTTTGCCGAATACGAGTGGCGGCACCCGGAGGGTTTCTACGGTTCGCTGCCTGCACCGCGCTGGGACGGGCGGCCGATCCTCGACGGCAGTCTGGTAGTCCGTGGCGAACAGGGCGTCGGCGACGAGATCATGTTCATTCAATTCGTCCGACGGCTCGAGGGAAGGGTCAGCAGGATCGTGTTCGAGTGCGACCCGCGGCTGGTGTCGATCTTCGGGCGCTCCTTTCCCGATATCGAGTTCGTCGGTCGGACCGTGCCACCTGCTCCGAGGCTAAGGGCGCCGGATATTCGGGCACAGATCGCGCTTCTGAGCCTGCCTCATGTGCTCGACTTCGATATCGCGGATCTCCACTCGCGGGGCCCCTTCCTGAGTCCCGATCCAATCCGGCACGCGTCGATGTCTCGTCGTATGGATGGTCTCGGCGGCAGTCTCCGGGTCGGCATCGCCTGGCGGAGCCAGCGGCGGACGCCGGTATCCTTGCGGGTGCATACCGACCTCGTCGAGTGGGCGCCGATCCTGTCGGTGCCTGGTGTCACTTTCGTAAATCTTCAGTACGGCGACGCCAGAGCCGAGCTCGAGGAGGCCCGTCGTCGGTTCGGCGCTCACATCGAAGCTTTCGACGATCTCGACCTGTTCACGGATCTGGAGGGGGTCCTGGCGCTTGGGCCACACCTCGATCTGGTGATCTCGACCGCGACCAGCGCCTATGTGCTTCCGGCTGCGGCCGGCATCGAGACCTGGCATCTTCTCTCCGAGCTCGGTTATCTCGGTTTCGGTGCGGATCGCTACGTCGTCTGTCCGGTCTCCAGAGGATATGTGCGGACGGCGAACGAAGGTTGGAAGCGAGTGATCGCCGAGGCGGCAAACGACCTGAGCCGGCTAAGCCTCGATCCGCGAGCCAAGCGTCACAGATGAAGGCGAAGACGGCCTCCGGTCCGATGACGGGTCCGAGTGCGGACCCCGATCGTCTCAATGCGGACGGGTTGGCCCTTGCCGCGTCCGGTAACGTCGTCTCCGCGCGGCGCTGCTATCGTCAGGCGCTGGCCCTGGCACCGGCTTCGGTCACGGCATCGGGGAACCTGGCGAATTCCGAAGGCGAGGAAGGGGCGCTGGAAGTCGCCGGCCGCCGGTATCAGCGCGCTCTGGCGGTGGCGCCGAAGCTCCCGGCCCTGCATCTGATGCTGGGAACCACGCAGCTTCGCCTGGGCCAGGATCGGCTAGGCCGGCGCACGCTGGAACGCGCGATCGACCTCAATCCCGGCTACCCGAAGGCCCATGCCAATCTTGGCCTTCACGCCCTCGGGCAGCGGCAGCTGCAGGAGGCGGCGGGCCACTTTCGCCAGGCGCTTCGTGGCGATCCTGCTTACGCGTCGGCGCTTGCCGGCCTCGCCCGTTCCGTCGGCGAGCTGGGCCGGTCACGGGAAGCGCGCGCGGTCGCCCGCAAGGCCATGGCGATCGCTCCCGGATCGGTAGAGTCGCTCCTGGCGGCGGCGGAGGTGGCCTTCCTCGCCGGCGACCACGGTGCGGCGAAGGCATGCTTCCAGCGCATCCCGGCAGCCGGCGCCAAGAGCGATGCGCTGAAGGGCTTGATGCTCTACCTGCATTACGACCCTGAGGGGAGCAGCGAGGAACTCTATCGTGCCCACCGCCGATGGGCAGGTTTGCAGATCCCGGCTACGTGCCGGGAGCCTTCGAACGATCCGTCACCGGACCGGCGGCTCAGGATCGGATACCTCTCGGCCGATCTCTTCGATCATCCCGTCGGCCGTAACGTGGTCGGGTTGATCGAGAACCACGATCCCCGCTCGATCGAGGTCTTCCTCTATGCGGCGCGATCGGAAGACGATCCGGTCGGTCGACGCCTCCGCAAGGCGGCCGGCTGCTGGCGCTCCATTGCCGGCTGGCAGGACCAGGCTGTCGCCGATCTCATTCGCGCCGACCGCATCGACATCCTGGTCGTGCTCGCCGGCCATACCTTCGCCAACCGCATCGGCGTGGCGGCGCAGCGGGCGGCGCCCGTGCAGGTCAGCATGCACGACCTCACCACCAGCGGACTGGATACGGTGGACTGGTTCCTGAGCGACGAGGCGCTGAATCCGGTGGGAGGAGACGAGCGTTTCAGCGAGCAGGTCATGCGCCTTCCCTGTTTCTATCTTCACATGCCGATCGAGGCCGCCCCCCCTGCCCTGCCCGGCAATCCCGCCGTGGTCTTCGGTTCCTGCAACAATCCGGCGAAACTGAACAACCGCGTCGTTAGGGTATGGGCTCGCATCCTGGACCGGTGTCCGGGCTCCGGGCTTCGCCTGAAGTACCGCGACTCGTTCGCCGACCAGGATCTCACCCGGGACATCGTGCAGCGGTTCGAGGCCAACGGGATCTCGGCGGACCGGCTGGCGTTCGACGGCCGGCGGTCCTCCCGTCGCTCCCATCTCGCCTTCGTCGGCGGTCTCGACATCGCCCTCGATCCATTTCCCTTCAACGGCTCGACGACGACCTACGAGGCTCTTTGGATGGGCGTGCCGGTGGTGACGCTGCTCGGCAAACGGTTCGTCGGGCGAGTCGGGTCGGCGATGCTGGCTCGCGTCGGGCTCGACGACCTGATCGGCGCCGACGAGGATGCCTATGTCGAGGCGGCCGTGGCACTGGCACAGAACCCCGAACGCCGGGCACGGCTGCGCACCGGGCTCCGGCCGCTGCTTCTCGCCTCCCCCCTCCTGGAGGCGCCGGCCTATGCCCGCACGGTCGAAACGGCCTATCGCCGCATGTGGATGAATTGGGCCGGCGGCCGCGGCCGGACCCTGCCTCAGGAATGATTCACCGCCGTCGGGGTTATCCCTCACCATTGCGGATCAGCTTTTACATAATTCGTCTAAGAAAGATAAGACGAAAGGACGTAAGCAATATATCTCTATGGCGGGAGACAGCCTGAGATGGCCGCGCCCTTGCCCCCGCGAGTCGACGTGGAAGAGGAAGACCACATTGGCTATAAGCGCGTCTCCCCGACATCGAGGAACAGACCATGCTGATTGCCCCCGTGTGGACCACACTTAGTCGGAGCTTCATCCGGTCGGCCGTTCTCGCGCTGATCCTCGGGTTCGACTTGGCTGGGCCGGTGCACGCCGAAGAGCCGATGACGGTGGCCGAGGTCGTCGCGGAACTTGAAGACCTCACCTCGAAGATAACCCCGTTCACGGTCAGGCACGACGCGGCGACGAAGACGCTCACCTTTCGCGAAGTCGTCGAGAGCTCGAACGCGGCTCTGCAGGGACGCGTCGGCGAGCTTCATGCCCGGCTCGACCGCATGGACTCGAAGCGTCTGCACTACCAGGCGGGGCACCCCATCCTGACTTTGAAGATCCAGGGGAAGTCATTGGCGGGGACGGTTTCGCTGTTTTGCCTACCGAACACCAAGTGCATCAGCCGGGGCTTTAACGACTCAGGTGCTCCGGCGAAGATCGCCGAATCAGACGAGGAGTCGTTCGCTCTCGATGTCTTCGACGGCACGACCACGAACAACCAGCTCCAGCGCTTCGCCAATCTCATCACTCATCTCATCATCGTCTCCCAGCCGAAGTGACGACGACGGGCCGCCCCTAGCGATTTATCGGTTTCCTGATTTAACGAAATCACTTCTTGGCGCTCGAACTTGACATGCGCCGGTGGCCGCTGCCTCTGGCCCATGTCCTTCAAGGCTTCGTCCTTGAACGAAATAGCTGTTTAACGAAATCAGGGGATAGGCCCGCCTCGAACGGGCCGGTTGCCGCAGGGTGGAGAGTCTCGGCGGTAAAGTTATAACGAATAGGTCGTATCGTCATCCGTTCCTCCCGCGCGCCATGCCGGTCCGCCGATGCAAAGAACGCATTAACGCAATCGTTAGTGCCAGTCGGTTCAGGCCGTTCATCAGGGACGGCTCCCGGGCGAAGCAAGCACGACCACAGAGCCCCACACACCCGCTTATTGGCGTCAGTTATCAGGGGACGATGGCGTCCGATAACGGAAGCGGCAGACTAGCGTTCTAGAAATCCGTCTATCGTTATTGCATGATTACGTTATCGATATTTCAATGGCTTAGCGGACAGCCGACGCTCCGAGCCGCAAATTGAACGTACCTGGCTGGGCCGACACCGAACCGTTAGTGAACCTAACTCCCGTATAAGTTTATTATCAGGCCATGGAGCCGGACGCCCGCACTGCCCTCTTCGCACTCGGCCGACTTTACCAAGCCTATGCTGAAAGCCCGGTTGCCGAGGCCTGGGCCGCCCGCTCCCGGATCGAAGGCACCGTCCGCATCCTCCAGGGAGACGGCTTTGGTGTCGATCGCGAACGGGTGCTTCGGCTTTCTCATGACCTTCCTGTCGAGGGAAGGATCGACAGCGCGAACGACGCACAAGTCCTCCAGGTCATCAGCCTCCTCAGGGTCGGGCCGGAGGCTTCGGAGGGGGCGCTGGCTTACGGGGTCACCGAGACCGAGGCCCGACTCCTGATCGGCGCGGAGGGGGCGGATCCGGGACTTCTCCTGCTAAACCTGCGGCGATGGCTGGTGGCGGGCGGTCGGCCGGCTGTCGGCCACATCGCCTTCGTGCGCTGCCTTGCGGCGACCGGGCTGACCCCAGGCCCCTTTGCTGTGCTGGCTCCATCACCAGGCGCCTCTCGCATGAGCGAGTCGGCATGGCTCCACAGTAGCCTGATGCGTCTGACCGATGCCGCCGACGGTGCGCGTCGTGATCTGGGGGCCCTGGCGCTCGCAGTTGCCGAGTGGCGACAACGCCTGGGGCATCGCCGCCGCAACTCGCGGATGGAAGTTCTCATCCAGGAGGTGGCGTCGACCCTCGTAACGACCCCAGCCTCGATCTCCCGGCGCCTCGGTCTCAGCCTCCGAGGCGCGTCAGTGATGCTTGAGGAACTGGCCGACCTGGGCATCGTGGTCGAGATCACCGGACGCAAGAGCTGGAAGACCTTCGTGCCGAGCGACCTCGTCATCTCGACGCCTCGCCGAAGCGAACGGCAAACCGAGACTCGGCGGATCGCTGTTCTAAGTCCTTCCCGGGATCTCGGTCCGCTGCTCGCAGACACGGACTCCGCCATAGAAAGGGCGCAGGCGGCGATGGCACGCCTAAAGGCCAGCCGGGACGCCTTGACTGCGCGCGACAGCGAAACTCCCGACGACGAGGACCCTGCCGGCAATTAACCGTTTAGACGGTCGTGGGCACTCTTCCAGCTATCCTTCGGCGCCACCCAGGTCTCTTCGTCGCCGTTCCTCGAAATCCGGACGGTGATGCCGCCGAAGCGCCAGACCTTCTCCCAGGCCTCGCCATCGGAGGTCAGCTGGCCGAGAATCTTGCCCATCGCCTGGCGCTCGAGGAACCTCTTGCCGATGATCCAGTAGAGGATGCTGGCAACGCCGACGACCTCCAGGACCGTGATCCACCCGGCGCCGAAACCCCAGCGCACGGCAACGGCGAGGACGGCGGCCATGCCTATATAGAGATAAGCGATGCGTCCCTTGAGCGCCTCGTAGGGCAGGGGGCAACTCGGGTGGGTCACGCGATTGAAATCGATCTCCACCTTGGCCCGGCCGTCGGCTCGGGCGCGGTTGAGCTGCTCCAGGAACCGGTCCACTTCCGTATTGCCCGTCATCATCCACCTACTGCGTGCGGCTTCCACGAAACCATCGCGAATGCCCGAAAAACGCCCCCTTACAGCAGCCGCCGAACCTCGGCAACCTGCGGCTCCACATCACTGGCTCCGGCAGGGGTTCTATGGTACCCCGGCGGCGCGCCGCAATAGGAGATCTGAATGACTGGCAACCCTGCTCCCGGGACCGTGGAACTGATCGCGCACTACGTGCGTGACCTCTCGTTCGAGCACCCGAACGCGCCATACTCGCTGATGACGCCGCAGGATGCCGTTCCCGTCGTTGATGTGCAGGTCAGCTTTCGGCAGATCGAGGCGCACATCTTCGAGTCCTTCATCACCATCACCGCATCCGCCAAGGCCGGCGACGTCCCCGTGGCAGTCATCGAGCTGTCCTATGCCGGCACCTATCGCTTGCCGGACACTTCGGCTGAGGACCGGGAGAGGTTCCTGCTGGTCGACGCTCCTCGCGATCTCTTTCCCTTCGCCCGCGCGCTCATCGGCCTGGTGACGCAATGCGCCGGTATCCCGCCGCTGCTGATCACCGCACCTGACTTCCGGGAGAGCTATCGCATATCGAGCCAGCAGAATTTGATAAAGCAGGCGGCCGGCTGATCACTCGCGATCGGAGGATGGCGGCCGTATGCTTTCCGGCCCGCCGCCATCTGCCGAGGCGCTGACCGCGCACGCCATCGAGCGGGCGTCGGTCGGGGACATTCGCGCGACCGTCGCTGCCCTCCGCGCCGCCGCCACGGTGGAGCCGGCTTGGCCGATGACGGCCATCCGCATGGCCGAAATCGAGCTGCAGACGAGGGGAGGGGAGGCGGCGCGACGCTGGCTCGCGCGCAGCGACAGCCTCGACCCTCTCTCGACCGTGACGCCGATCGTCCGCCAGCGCGTCCTCGTCGCCGAAGCGCGCCAGGCCCTGCGGGTGGGCGATGCGGACATGGCGGCAATCCGGCTGCGCCAGGCGCTTTCCCTCGAGTCCGCCGATGGCAATGCGCTTCTCGACCTCGCGGTCCATGCCGCCGAGCCTGCTGTCGCCACGATCTTGTTGAAGCGTTCGCTCGCGACTCGCCGCTGGGCCGGCCCTTTGGTCAATCTCGGCAACATCGAGAAGGCCGCCAACCGGCTGACCAGCGCAGTGGGACGCTACCGCCAGGCCATCGCCGAAGAACCCGTCCACGCGATCGCCTGGAACAATCTGGCGACGGCCTATCGCGACGCCGCTTTGCTGCCCGTTGCACTCACTGCCTATCGGCGGGCGCTTGCGGCCGATCCGTCAGCCGCCGCAACCGAGTCGAACCTGCTGCAGGCGCTCCAGTTCGACCCGTCCATCGACGATCTCAAGCTCGCCGCCGCGCATCGCCGCTGGGGAACCCGGCATGCCGCCCAGCTGCCGATGAGCCTGCAAGCCTTCGCCAACCGGCCCGATCCCGACCGGCGGCTCTCCGTCGGCTACGTCTCGGCCGATCTCGGCCGCCATCCAGTCGGCTACCTCCTTCTTCCCGTCATCGAAGCCTTTGACCGCGGCCAGGCAGTGACCACTTGTTACGCGACACGCGATCTGGCCGACGACCTCACCGGTTCGTTGCGGGGCGCATGCGATGCCTGGGTCGACGCGCGCGCGCTCGACGACGAAGCGCTTGCGGAACGCATCCGTACCGACGGCATCGACATCCTGGTCGATCTCTCCGGTCACACCGCCCATCACCGTCTGCTTGCATTCGCCCGCCGGCCGGCGCCGGTGCAGGCGACCTGGCTCGGCTATTTCGATACGTGCGGCCTGGAGGCCATCGACTATCTGATCACCGATGCGTGGGAGGTCCCCCGCGACCTCCGACAGCGGTTCATCGAAGAGGTCGTGACACTTCCTGCCGGACGTTTCGCCTATCGGCCGCCTGCCTATGCGCCGGAGCCGGCGGGTCCCCCCAGCCTCGCGACGGGCCGGATCACCTTCGGCAGCTTCAACAATCTCGGCAAGGTAACGGATGGAGTCATCGCGCTCTGGTCGCGAATCCTGGCCGCCGTCGAAGGCTCGCGCCTTCTTCTCAAGTGGCCGTCCCTGGCGGACCCGGGCGTCGCCGCTTCGATCACGAGACGGTTTTCGGATCATGGGATTCCAAGGGAGCGGCTGTCGCTTCGCGGCGGTTCGCCTCACGGCCTCATGCTTGCCGAGTACGGCGACATCGACATCGCGCTCGACCCGTTTCCCTTCTCCGGCTGCCTGACGACCTTGGAGGCGCTGTGGATGGGTGTGCCTTTGATCACGCTCCAGGGATCCAGGCCGGTGGCGCGTCAGTCGGCGGCTATCCTGGCTCGTCTGGGCCTGGACGATCTCGTCGCCGGCACGGAGGAAGACTATGTTCGCAAGGCATGCTCGCTCTCGGCAGGCACCGAGCGGCGATCGGACCTTCGGAAAGGCCTTCGCGGCCGCATGTCCTCATCCACGCTTCTCGACGGTCACGCCGTCGCGGCCTCCCTCCAGACCGCCTATCGCCGGATGTGGCATCGCTGGTGCCAGGAACAGCCTCGGTAGTCGATACGCTAGCGGCTCTGGCCAGTGCGCTCGTTCCACATCTCGACATAGACGCCTTCCAGCTCGCGAGTATGGCTTGCGGCATCGAACAGGATCGACTGGCGAAGATGGTCTCGCATCCCGCGCCGGAGCTTCGCCAGCCCCTCGATGTCCGCCGCGAGCGCCGCCGCGACTTCCACGTATACGTCTTCAGAGCAGGCAACCCACTCCGGGAACCCGGCCCGCGTCAGGAACGTCAGGCCGATGCGGTGCACGAGGCTCGAGCCGGCCAGGGAAACGACGGGTACACCCATCCACAAGGTCTCGACGGTGCTCATGCCGCCATTGAACGGGAACGGATCGAGCGCAATGTCGACCTGGGCTATCGTCGAGAGGTTGGCGAAATCACCGTCGACGCGGCCGACCAAGTCAATCCTCCCGGCCTGGATCCCGTGCTGCTGGAAGACGGCGAGGATACGCGCGCGCGCGAATGCCGCGGACAGCCCATACCCCTTTATGAGAATGCGTGAACGTGGCACGCGATGAAGCACCCGCGCCCAGACCGCGATCGCGGCATCGGACGCTTTCGCCAGGTTGTTGAAGACACCGAAGGTGATAAAGGACCGCCGCTCCGCCGGGAGACTGTCCACGGGCGGCGCCTCGGGCGGCGCATAGCACAGATAGCCTGTCTGGAGGCGGTAGAGCCGCTCCTCCCGATCGAGGTAGGGCGCGCCGACGGGCTCTAGCCACGGGTCGGTGATCCGACCATCGATGGTCGGCAGTCCCGTGGTCGAGACATGGTTCATGTAGGCGACCTGGACGGGGGCGATGCGGCGCGCGAACAGTGCCCTTTGAGAAGCGATATAGCCCGTCAGATTGACGAGCACGTCCACGCCGTCGCTGGCGATCGCCGCAGCCTGCGCGGGGAGAGGAAGGTGACCGATAGGGCGCCACTGATCGCATCGGCCGCGGACCTCGTCTGTCGAGGCGTCGCCCCGCGTCATCTGGGCGTAGCCGAAGATCTCGAAGCGCGAGCGGTCATGGTTGTCGAGCATTGGCAGCAGGTGGAGCAGGGAGGCGTGCTTGACGAACTCGTGGGACACGTAACCGATGCGGAGGCGACCGGTAGAGGCGCGCGGTTGAACCGAGCGCGGCGCGCGCCGCGCTTCCGGAAAGGCCCTCTCGGCCCAACGCCGGTTTTCCTTCGTCGGCATCTGCAGATCGGTGTGAGCCAGGAAGGCAATAGCGAAAAGACGATTTCCTTCCATCTCGCTCGCCGGGCCTTCAATCGAACTCGCCCGTCGATAGCGGGTGACGGCGTCTCCAGGAAAACCGCAGGAGAGGAGCAACGATCCCAGATGGGAATGGCCGAGCGAGGACTCCGGCGCCATCGCGAGCGTTCGGCGGAAGTAGCGTCCGGCGTCGTCGAGTGCGCCGAGACGCTCGCTCGTCATGCCGAGCCTGACCAGCGCTGCCGCCGGGTCGCCGTAGGTCATGAGCGCCCGCGTCGCCTGCGAGCGTGCAGACTCCACATCGCCGGTTGAGACCTGGTGATCCGACAAAGCAAGATGCGTGATCGCATCCTGAGGGCCTATTGCAGTCGCCCTGCGGGCCCATCGGTGAGCGGCACCGATGTTGCCGCTACCGTTTATCGAGGCCGCAAGGGCCGCAAGAGCCGGAACATAGGTCGCGTCACACCAGACCGACCTGAGAAGCCTTGTCACTCGGAGCGTCGCCGCCGACTCCAGAATGCCGCAGTTGAAGAGCGGTTGGCCGGAGGAGGGCAGGAGGGCGATCGACCGCCGATATGCGACACCGGCTTCGGCCTGTCGTCCGAGAGCGGCAAGCGCATTGCCGAGATTGTTGAGGACGGCATTGTCGTCGCGCGCCACAGCCAACGACCGTCGGAGACAGATTGTCGCCGCGGCGTGGTGTCCCGCCTGGGCCAGTGCCAGTCCGAGGTAGCCGAGAACGGTCGGCTGATCGGACACGGCCGCCAGGACCCGGCGATAACCTCGCGACGCTTGCTCTGGCTGCCCGGCCTGGTGCAGCGTCACCGAAGCACTGAATTCCGTATTCAGGTTGAAGTCGGCCAATGTCCAGTGATCCAGCGCGGCCCTGTCGGCGGGCGCACCATGCGAAGAGGCTGAAAGCTCTGTCAATGTTTCCGTACGGCACAGAGGCGACCGAGACACGGGCGCCGGCGTAATGTCGTCGCCAGCCATCGATCTGGCTCGAGGCCAGGCGGCCCTCCAGGCGGGTCGCGCCCACGAAGCCATTGCGATCTTCGCCGGTGCCGCTACGCGCTATCCGGCCGATGCCGATGTCCATGCATGGCTGGGCGAGGCGCAGCACGCTCTCGGTCGGTTCGACCAGGCGATTTCGGCCTATCGAACGGCACTTCGCCTTCAGACGGGGCCGCTGCTCAATGGCCGCCTGGGCATCGTTCTCTGCCAGGTCGGCCGGCTGCAGGAGGCGGCGGTCGCCTTCGAAGCGGCGCTGGCACTCGATGCTTCGTTCCTGGATGCCCGCCTCAATCTCGGCATGACTCGCTTTCAGCTCGGCGAGCACGGCGCCGGCCGGCGCCTCATTCATCAGGCGCTGGCATTGAAGCCCGACCACGCCGAGTCCTGGCAGATCCGGGCCTCCGTCGCCCATGCGCTGACCGAGGACGAAGTCACCGAGACGGCGACGAGACGCGCGCTCTGGATGCTGCCCGGCTCCAGTACCGCACTGGCGCTTCGGGCACTCGTACTTCGCCGGCTCGGCAAGCCCGCCGAAACCCTCAGCCTGGCCAGGCGTGCGGTCGCCCTCGATCCGCGGCAGGCGGGGATGCTGGTGATCGTCGGCGTGGCGCTTCGCGACGTCGGCAAGGCAGAGGCGGGGGCCGTCCTCTTCAGGCGCGCGCTCGCCGTCGATCCCGGTAACCAGGAGGCCCGCGCCGCCCTCGTCATGTGCCTCAACTACGTCGCGAGCGCGACGCCGGCCGACTTGCTCGCCGAGGCGAGGAAGTCGGAACGGTGGCTCACGCCCGCAACCCGCACGGTGCCGCGGACGGCCGTCCGGAGCGACGGGGCGCTCCGCGTCGGCCTGGTATCGGGCGATCTCAAGCGTCATGCCGTCGGATACTTCCTCGCCGGGTTGGTGCCTCTTCTCGACCGGCGGCGGGTCGAACTGCAGTGCTTCACCATGTCCCATGCGGCGGACGACCTGACTGCCGTGATCAGGGCGGCGTCTTCGAAGTGGCATGACCTGACCGCAACCGGCGACGACGCCGCGGCCGAACTGATCGTGCGCGAAGGCATCGACATCCTCGTCGACATGTCCGGCTATACGGGAGGCGGCCGTCTTGCCGTCTTTGCCCGCAAGCCGGCGCCGGTCCAGGCAGCCTGGATCGGCTATTTCGGCACCACGGGCCTGTCGACGATCGACTGGCTGATCGCCGACCGCCATCTGGTGCCGCCTGACGATGAACAGTGGTTCAGCGAGCGCGTCTTCCGGCTTCCCGACAGCTACGTCTGCTACCAGCCGCCGGCAGGCGCACCCGACGTCGCGCCGCCACCGTCGGATGCCGAAGGCGTGATCACGTTCGGCAGCTGCAACGCGCTGGCGAAAGTCACGGAGGCGACCGTCGCGCTCTGGGCGCGGATCCTGAGGGAGGTTCCCTCGTCCCGGCTTCTTCTGAAGACCGGCGCCTTCGACGCCGCCTCGGTGAGAGACGGTATCCGCCAGGCATTCGCACGTCACGGCGTCGCGGCCGACCGGCTCCTGCTCGAAGGCTGGAGCGCCTACGGCGACTTCCTCAAGACTTATGCTCGTATCGACGTGGCGCTCGACCCGTTTCCGTTCTGCGGCGGCCTCACCACGGTCGAGACCCTCTGGATGGGCGTGCCGCTGGTCAGCCTCGCCGCCGATCGCTTCGCCGGCCGCCAGTCCTTGAGCTATCTGTCCACTATCGGACATCCGGAGCTTTGTGCGCACAGTGAAGATGGTTATGTCGCCATCGCCGTCGGCCTCGGCCGCGACGCCGAGGCGAGGCGGCGGCTCCGCCGACGCCTTCGGGCCGACATGGCCTCGTCGCCGCTGCTCGACGGCGAGCGCTTCGCCCGCAATCTCGAAGACGCTTTCGAGCGGATGGCCGGGCGCTGACCGGCGCCGGTTCAGCCCAGCACGTCGAAGGTGATGAGGGTGCCCCTGGCAAGGCCGACCCGCAGGCGACGGCCGATGACGAGATCCGTCAGCGCCGGTGAGAGACCGCTGCCCGGGCGCTTCGCCGCGACCGAGTCGTGATCGAGCAGGGTTCCTGCCGGCAGGTCCCGAGCCGCGACCAGGCTCTTCCGCGCGACCAGGCCGACCTCCGGCTCGCCCGGGGCGGGTCGCTTGCGGCCATCGCCGAGCGCCGCCTCCGCCGAACGGATGTCCCGGACGAGCGATGCGAGTTCAGCCGGCTCCAGCGAGGCCCGGTGATCGGGGCCGGTGCGCTTGCGATCGAGCGTGTAGTGCTTCTCCAGCACGGTGGCGCCGAGGGTGGCGGCGGCGACGGCGACCGCGGTTCCAAGCGTATGGTCCGAGTATCCCACCGGCACCCGATAGGCGCGGGCCAGGGTGTCCATCGCCCGGAGATTGGCCGTGGCCGCTTCGGCGGGGTACTGGCTGGTGCAGTGGAGCAGGGCGAAGGGTGCCGCTTCGGCCTCGATCACCCGCACCGCGGCGTCGACCTCGCCCAGGGTGCTGTTGCCGGTCGAGACGATCATCGGCCGTTTGTGCCGCGCCATCTGGCGGAGGAACGGCAGGTTGATGATCTCCTGCGAGGGCGACTTGAACGCCAGGACCCCGAGCGCGGCGAGGAAATCGAGACTCGGCGGATCGAACGGAGTCGAGAGGAAGACCATGCCGCGTTGCTCGCAATGCGCCTTGAGCCGCGCATGGGCATCGCGCGGCAGTTCAAGCTTCTTCAACATGGCGTGCTGGCTCTCGGCACCGCCGGTGGTTTCGATCTGGTAGGCGGCCTTCGGCGCGTCGGTCGTGATCAGGGCGTCGGTCTCGAAGGTCTGGAACTTGACCGCATCGGCGCCCGCATCGGCGGCCACATCGACGAGCCTATGCGCGACCTCGACGTCTCCGTCATGGTTCACGCCCGCTTCGGCGATGACGAAGCATGGCTGTTTCTCGCCGACGACCCGCTCTCCGATACGAAAGGTGCTCATGGTGTCCTCAATGGAAGTCGGCGCGCCGGCGGCCGGATCGGAAGAAGATGCCACACAAGGATATCCGGGGTCGCCCCGCCCGCGGAGAGGCGCCGCCTTGCGTCCCCTCGTCGTCGCGATTAAACCAGCGCCCGCATGACGAACGACAGTCTCCGCGGCGCCGCGGCGGTTCCCGATATCGACTCGATCGTCGTCGCCTTGCAGCGCGGGGCGGTCGCCGAAGCCGCTCGTTCGATCCGCGGCCTTCTGGCGGCCGATCCCCCCAACTGGCTCGCCTGGCATCTCGCCGGCCTCGTCTCCACCGCCGACGGGCCGCCGCCCCTGGCTCCCTTCCTCCGTTCGGTCGGCCTTGCGCCCGATCGGGGAGAACTCTGGGCCAGCCTTGCTGCGGCACTGGAGAACCGCCAGGAGCGCGGCCCCGCGGTCCGAGCCGCACGGCGCGCCCTGGTCCTTTCCCCGGCGATCCCCGAAGCGATGATCAACTTCGGCGTCACCTTGAAGGAGGTCGGCGACCTGCCGGCCGCCGGTGCCTGGCTCGACCGGGCCGGTGTTCTCGCCTCGGGCAATCCAATCGTCCTCAACAACCGGGCCTTGGTCCATCTGGCGCTGGGTCAGCTCGAACCCGCCGCCGCCGCCTTGCGCCACGCCGTCACCGCGGCACCCACCTATGCAGATGCCCTGCTCAACCTCGCCATCGTCGAACGGCGCTCGAGCCGGCCTTCGGTAGCCCTGGCCGCGATTATCGTCGCGCTCGCTCTCTCTCCGCGTGATTCAGCCGCGCTCGCCGAGCTCGGCACGATCCTCGTCACTCTCGGCGATGCGCCGGGCGGGACGGCCTGGCTCAGGCGAGCGCTCGCCGCCGATCCGGTCAACACAGCTGCGATGGCGAGCTACCTCGGAGCCCTGTCCTATCTCCCCGAGGTTCCCGAGTCCGAGCGTCGCGCCGCCTACGGCCATGCCGCACGCCAGGCGAGGTCGTCCGCGGAGGTCGCGCCACGCCCGCTGACCACCACGGCCCGGGGCCCCGGCTACAGGCTCACGGTGGCCTACGTGTCGGCGAAGTGGCATTCCCACCCGATGACGCAGCAGCTCGCGAGCCTGCTCGCTCATCACGATCGAAGTCGCGTTCGGACCATTGCCTATGCCGATCCGGGACATCGCGACGCCATGACCGGGCAAATGCGCTCGCTGGTCGAAGAGTGGAGGGAGACCGGGGGGCGGCCCGATCGCGATGTTGCCGAGATGATCCGTGCCGACGGCGTCGATGTGGTGGTGTTCCTGGCTCTCCACGAGGACGGTTCGCGGCGCTCCCTGCCATGTCTGCGTGCGGCGCCCGTTCAGGTCAGCCTGCACGACATTGCGACCAGCGGCCTCGAAGAAATCGATGCCTGGATCACCGATCCTGTCCTGCATCCGGCCGGCAGCAGCGAGTGGTTCGCAGAACCGCTCGTCCGCGTGCCGTCGCTCTTCCTGTTTTCCGCGCTGGATGACGGCGCGTCGCCTCCGATGCCGGGACCTGCGTCGAGAACGATCGCCTTCGCCTCATTCAACAATCCCGCCAAGCTGTCGACAGCGACCTTGGCCGCCTGGGCCGACATACTCCGCCGCACGCCCGGAGCCACCCTGACCCTCAAGTATCAGAGCCTCTTCGGCGATCCCGCGGTGGCGGGTCGCGTATGTGCGGTCATGGCGAGTCACGGCATCGCCGCCGACCGCCTTCGGCTCGAAACCGGGGCGTTGTCCCGATCTGCCCACCACGCTGTCGTCGCGGCTGCGGATATCGTGCTGGACCCGTTCCCCTACAACGGCAATACGGCGACGATCGAAGCCTTGTGGATGGGCACGCCGGTGGTGAGCCTCGCGGGGACACGGTTCCTCGGCCGTATGGGCGCCGACATCCTGGCGCGAGCGGGGCTCGGCGATCTGGTTGCCCAGTCAGCGGAGGACTACGTCCGGATCGCTGTCGCTCTCGCCGGAGATCCCTCGCGCCGACAGACGCTACGTTCAACTCTGCGAAATGATGTGAGGCAGTCGACCCTGTTCGATGGTCCTGGCTACGCCCGCAGCATCGAGGCGGCCTATGTCGATCTTGCGCGTCGCGTCGACGTGCTTCCCCCGGCATGACCGGCACGGCACCGGTCCTCAGCTTCGAGGAAGCCACGGCGAAGCATCGTGCCGGTGATCTCCACGCGGCACTCCATGCATATGCGCGCCTTCTCTGCGAGCACGTCTCCGAAGGATTGCTGCCTCATCTGCTGGGCGTCGTCCTGCACCAGCTCGGGCATGCCCGCGACGCCCAACGATGGCTGGTCCGGGCCGCCGCCATCCTAGGGCCCGAGCCGACGCTGCAGCACAATCTCGGCGAGGCGGCCTGGGTTGCGGGCGATGCCCGGACAGCCCTCACCGCCTATGGGCGGGCGCTTGCGCGTCAACCCGACCTGATCGACAGCCGGATCTCGCTGTCGATGGTACTGCGTGAAGTCGGCGCTGCCGCGGCTTCCGATCGGGAGGCGCGGGTCTCGCTGGTTCTTGCTCCGGGTCATCCCCGCGCGCATCTCGCCTTCGGACTCGCACGAGAGAGCGCTGCCGGGTTCGTGCGCGCCGCGTGCATCGACCCATCATCCTCGGGAGCCTGGACCAACCTTGGCGCGATGCGGCTCCGGGATGCCGCGCTGGGCGCCGCCGGCCGCGCGTGCCGGCGGGCGCTGGCACTGACGCCGGCGACGGGGGAGGCCTGGGTCAATTATGGCTCCGTGCAGCTTGGCTTCGGTTGGTCGGCCGCGGCGGTTCGCCTGCAGCGGCGCGGTCTCGCTCTGCGGCCGACGCCGGAGCTGCACAGCAACATCCTCTTTGCCATGCTCTCAGATCCAGCTTCGAGCGATTTCGACCAGCTCGCGGAGGCGAAGCGATGGGAACGCAATTATGCGTTGCCCCTCGCTGTGGAGGCGTTCGGCCGCCGGGCAGGTGACGATCCTGAGCGGCGGCTGGTCATCGGCTATGTCTCCGGCGACTTCCGGAAGCACCCGGTGGCGGGCAACGTCGTCGAGCTGATCGAGCGGCACGACCGCACCCGGTTTGATGTGTACTGCTATGGCGAGCTCGCTCGATCCGACGCCGTCACCGAGCGTTTCAAGATGCGGGCCGATCGCTGGGTCGAGACCAATGGCAGAAGCGATGCCGATGTCGCCCGGCAGATCCATAACGATCGTGTCGACGTGCTCGTCTTTCTCGGTGGCCATACGGCCGCGAACCGGCTGCTTCTCGCCGCGCGGCGCCCGGCTCCGGTCCAGGTGAGCTTTCACGCACCGTCGACCACGGGCCTCGGCGCGATCGACCATTGGCTGACCGATGCGCATCTGACGCCGCCGGGCTGGGAGGCCCGCTTCGCCGAGGCGCCCTATCGTCTGCCTGTCTTCTACACGTTCCAGGAGCCTTCCCTGACCGGTGCAGCGCCACCAGGAGGGGACCGGCACCAGCCGGTGTTTGGATCGTTCAACAATCCCGGAAAGATCAACGACGACGTGCTGACGGCCTGGGCCCGGATCCTCGTGCGGGTGCCGGGCGCGCGTCTCCGCCTCGGCTATCACCGCTACTTCGAAGATGCCGCCCTCCGCGGAAGAGTACTCGCCGCCATGGGCGGGGTCGGCGACTGCATCGACTTCCTGCCGAGTGTGGCGGATGGCGCCGGACACTTTGCCCGCCTGGGCGACGTGGATATGATTCTCGACACGTTTCCGTTCGGCGGGGCGACATCGTCCTTCGAGTCTCTCTGGATGGGTGTGCCGGTCCTCACGCTCGACGGCGACCGCTTCGTCGGGCGGGTCGGAGGCGCGCTCAACCGGCTGCTCGGACTCGACGACTTCGTCGCGTCGGATGGCGAGGACTATGTCGAACGCGCCGTGCGCCGTATTTCTGAGCGGGCACGGCTTCGGGCTCTGCGTTCAGAGCTGCGTGATCGACTGTGCCGTTCGCCTGTGATGGACCATGCCGGCCAGACCCGGGCACTGGAGGATGCCTACCGAGCTATGTGGCGACGCCGGTGCCTCGCGAGGCGAGGCGCGTGAGATCACGCGCGACGGCGGCGACGATGTCCGGCCAGTCCGATGGAGTCGGGCAGCGATAGAGACGGGCGCCGGGATACCAGGGGCTGGCCCGTCCGTCGGTACCCCAGCGCCACTCCGGCAGGTCGGCGACCAGCACCCAGGTCGGCACCCCGAGCGCGCCGCCGAGATGGGCCGACGCCGTGTCGACGGAGATCACCAGGTCGAGCTGCGACATCAGGAAGGCCGTGTCGGCGAAATCGGACTGCGGGACCCCGAGCAGCGGCGGGAGCCCGTTCTCGGGATCGAGCGACACGAAGCGGACGCCGGCGACGGCCAGCAGCGGTGCCAGCAACGGCGGTGTGAGCGAGCGCCGCCTGTCGAAGGGATGGCTGGGTCGACCCTTCCAGGTCAGGCCGACCGTGAACAGCGTCGATGGTGCCAGCTCGGGCCCGGTCGGCGGCGGCGTCAGGTAGGGCGGCACCGGAAGCCCGGCCCCGAGACGGTCCGGCATCGCCGCGGGCAACGCCATCATCGGAATCCACGCATCGAACTGCGCGGGCGACGCCTCGACGGCCACCCCGACGTCGGCGAGCGAGGCGAAGAGCCGACGCAGTGCCGGAGGCACCACGACCGTTACCTTCGCACCGCTCCGCGCCAAGAGGGGGAGGAAGCGCGCCATCTGGATCATGTCGCCGAAGCCTTCCTCGCCGACGACGAGGAGGGAGCGGCCGTTCAACGGTTCGCCTCGCCAGAGCGGCAGCGGGACGGCCGGGATGGTTCGAAGATCCACGCCGAGCGCGGCGGCACCGCTGGCGAGGTTGCCCTCGAGAAGCTCGGCGAAATGAAGCGACCGCCGCGCGGCGACGAAGCCCGGATCGAACGCCAGCGCCCGACGCGCCCAGCGGGCGGCATCGCCCGCGTTGCGGCGGCAATAGGACCAGTGGGAGGTGAGCTGCAGGAGATCCGCGCGTCCCGGCATCAGGGCGAGGGCTCGGCGCAGATGTCGCCCGGCGTATCGGTGATCGCCCGTAGCCAGGGCGCCGCTGCCGAGACTTCCGTAGACGTCCGGGTCGTCTGTGAGGATCGATGCGGCCCGCGAAAGGGCGGACCCGCTTCCGTCGGACAGGCCGATGTCGCGCCAGGACCGCCCGTCGGCCGGAGAGAGGGCGAGAATACGGCGAAGGCCTGGAGCGATGCCCGCCACGCCGGCGCCGATCTGACTCATCGGCTCCCTCCGCCCGGCACGGTTTCGTTGCCGGCGGCCGCCCGCCATCTCGGCGGGACGGCCGCTGGTTCAACCGCTCAGGTGATGTTGGAGATGTCGACCGGACCGTGGCGGAAGACGATCCACTTCTTGGTATCCGGCCTGAACTCGATCCCGTAAGCGGTCTTGAGGAAGATCCGGAGCGGGGGATTGCCACCACCCTCGCGCTGAGTGCGCTCGAAATCGATCAGCGGAGACAGGCTGAAGACCTTCGCCCAGGCGAGCGGCGGATTGCCGTCCTTGTAGGTCTCCTCGTCGTTGTTCACCTGGTCGCAGAGCTGCCAGGCGTCCTCGACGTCATCCCAAGCGGTCCTGGTCTTGTTTTCCGTCATCGCTCTCTCTCCGTTGCACAGTGCCCCCCGCATCTCGGCCTCGACGACGTTCGAAGCCTGATGCGCAAAGCGATCACTTCTCCGTTCCAGAGACAGTCGGCTGCCACGCTGCCGCTGCCTGTTCAGCCTTCGTTCGCTCTTCGGCCGCGAGCCGCGACCTCAGAATCTCGACATTCCGTTGTGCAGCCTTAAAGCCGGACCGGTCGGCGAGCAAGAGCCAAACATAAGCCTGCACCGGATCGGCCGGAACACCCTCGCCGTTGGCGAGGATGACGCCCAGCAGATTCTGCGCTTCCGCGTCACCGGCCTTGGCCGCAGGCGCCAGCCAGCGGCTCGCCTCGACCGTGTCCTTGGCGACGCCGCGACCCTCGAGCAGCAGGTTTGCCAGCTGGGTCATGGCGACCACGACGCCCTGGCTCGCCGACTTCCGGTACCAGGCGGCAGCCTTGCCGTAATCGGTCGCTCCGGCATCACCCCGGACATACATGAGGCCGAGGTTGTACTGAGCGTAGGCTTGGCCCTGCTCTGCCGCCCTGGTGAACAGATCGAATGCCGAGCGGAGATCCTGGGGACCGCCGATGCCGGCAATCTGAAGGCCGCCGAGAAGCGTCTGGGCGTCTCGATCTCCCGCTTCGGCGAGGGGTTTCAGGATGGGGATGGCGTCCGCGTGCCGGCCCGCAGCCAGTGCCGCTTCAGCGTCTTTGAGATCGGCGGCCATGGATGGCGGTGCGATGCTGAGGAACGCCAGAAGCGCTGCCGCGCCGAGACGGCGTGAAATAGTCATGATCACCAAGAACCTCGATTTCGACGCGGATCTAGATATCCAGTCGGCCTTGGTGTTTCAAGGTGCGAGGCTGGGTTAGGGGCGACCGGCGAGCCTCTCGGCGAGGGCGGTCCGGACCTCGCTGATCACCGGTTGCCAGGCGCCTCTCGCCGGTTGCCGGAAGAGCCGCATCGATGAGTACCAGGACGTGGTCGCGCCGGTCATTCCCCAGCGCCAATCCGGAACCTGGGCGAGCAGGAGCCACACGGGGAATCCCAGGGCGCCGGCGAGATGGCAGGCGGCCGTGTCGACGGTGATCAGCAGGTCGAGACCGACGAGAACGCGGGCGGCCTCATACAGATCGGGCTGAAGTCGACTGAGATCGGGCAGCATCGCCTCGAGGCCGAGATCGGCGATGTCGGTCTGGCGCGGTCCGACCTGATACGAGAACCAGGTGATGTCAGGCACATCGAACCAGGGTTGCAACTGTTCGAGGGGGATCGACCGGTCCCGGTCACGGGGGTGGCTGGAACTCCCCGCCCACACCAACCCGATCTTGAGGCGACCGCTGGCCTCGATGCGAGCCGCCTCCGGCCGGCGGAGGTAAGGCGCGGGCGGTGGAGCACCTCGGGTTCTGCCGAGTACGCGCGGGAGGCTGAGGAGAGGGACGATCAGATCATGGTCCGGGATCGCCGGCTTCGGGCTGATGGCGATGCCGGGAAAGGAGCCGCGCAGCAACCGCGCGAGCCGCGGGTTGCAGAGCAGGGTAACGGGCTCGGGCTCGCTGGCGATAAGCGGCAGGTAGCGCACGAATTGCAAGGTGTCGCCGAGACCCTGCTCTTCATGGACCAGCAGCCGGCGGCCGGCCAGCGGCTCGCCGCTCCATCTCGGTGCCGCGCTCGGCGGCTTCTCGAACCGATCGATGTGCCAGCGCCATTCATACTCGCCCCACGCCTCTTCGGTGCGGCCGAGCAGGAACAGCGGGGTCGCGCGATTGAAGTGCGCCTCGGCCAGATCGGGCATGAGGCGGATCGCCTCGCCGAAGGAACGCTCCGCGTCCGCAAGACGGCCGAGCCCGAGCTCGGCCCTCCCGAGATTGCTCCGAGCCATTACGGAGCCAGGGACAAGAGCGAGGGCGCGCCGAGCCCAGCGAAGCAGCTCGACCGACGAGGAGGTGCTGTCGATGACCGCCGTCAACTCGACCGCCGCGTCGCCTTGGCCCGGGTCGATCGTCATCGCGCGCCGAAGCAATCGGCCGCTCTCCTGAAGCGCGCCGCTTGCGGTGACCTGCCGCGCCAGCGCGACCATCGGGCCGGGCGCCGGGCTGCCGGCGACGGCGCGACGAAGCCAGGTGAGCCCGGCCGCCGGCCGCGCCGCACCGAAAGCCAGCGCCGCTTCGGCAAAGCCCGGCGCCAGCGCCAACGTGCGGCGAAGGGAACGGTCGGCTCGTCCCGGTCGGGACCGTGCGAGCTCGATGCAGCCCAGACTGAACCAGGAGTCCGGAGCGTCCGGCGCGGCGGCGACCAGTGCGCGGGCGACGGTGAACGCCGTCTCCGGCTCATCCGCCTGCAGGCTGTCGGCGAGGTTGCGCAGGGCGGGTGCCGCCATCGGTTCGAGGACAATCGAGCGGCGGAAGCCGGCGCGGGCGGCCGGCGTGTCGCCGATGACGGCCAGCGCCAGGCCGCGATTGGCCTGAGCGGGCCAGAAGTCGGGAGCCCGGACGATCAGGCGGTCATAGAGAGCGAGGGCACCGCCGATGTCGCCCGCGATCTGACGCTGGTCCGCCTCGGCCAGCAGGGCGTTGAGATCGGCTGCCGAAGTCATTCGCTGCGCCCGGTTTCAGTCTTGCTGCCCGGAAATCGCCCGGCCGCGGACTCGCTCCCGGCGGCGGTCGCTGTCGTCCATCCGCTCGGCATGGTGATTCGTTACCCCGACGTTATGCTCCGCCAGGAATACTCACTCTCCAAGCCAGACCTCGATCTCGTGGCGAAGCTTTTCCGAAGGCGTGACCCGTCCGCGTTCGAGCTTGCTGAAATGACCCTGGCGGATCCCGAGCCGCTGCGCTGCCTCCTCCTGGGAGAGGCCGAGCATCCGGCGATGGTGACGCACCCGTTCCGCCATCTCTCCCGATGGCGATGCATCCACGAGAGACATCGGTTCGGCATCGACGGATCGGATGTAGTAGTCGCGGATCATCTGCGGCGCCTCGATGCCGATCTCGGCATCGAGCCACTGCGCGCCCCATCCATGGCGATTCAGGCCGTCGAGCGGCTTGCCGACATAGTGCCAGGTGGTGATCACGCCATCCGCCTTCATCGTCGTCAGCGCCTTCTCCAGGCGGGTCCGCGTCTTGGCCGGATAGCGCTCGTTCAGCGCCTCGCCGACGGCATCCAGCAGGGTGCGGACCGAGAAGCGCTGGGTGAACTGGCCGTTGCGCGCGTGAGCCTGCCACTGCCAGCTCGTGTAGCGCGTCAGGCGTTTCTCCCATTTGCGCCGGACCGGGTCGTATTGCAGGGCGCGCTGGAACAGGAGCCCGGTCTGACGGCCGGCGCCGAAGAGGAAGGCGGCGAAGGCCTTGCCCGGCCGGAAGATGAAGCGCTCGACATCGAGATAGCCGTCGAGGCGGACCTGGCCCATGCGATCGGTGATGATGAAGGGCCGACTCTGCAGGGTCTTGAGCGTCGAGGAGCGCTGGCGCCGGCCATCGCCGCCGCCCTCGTAGACCCGGACCTCGCCGATGTCGATCCAGAGATTCTGGATGTGGGAGAGCGCCTTCAGCATCTCCGCGCGCTGCTCGGGCTCGTAGCCGCCTCGTCGGCCTTGGCCGCCGCGCTTGGGCTTGAGACCGCGCATGCCCAGGATCTCGTCGACATCCGCGACCGCTGCATCGTCGGGTGCGCGAGCCTGGCTGAGATAGAGGGCGCAGAGCGCATCGAGGCCGTCGGCATCGAGATCCGAGAGCTCGCTCTGCTGGCGCCACATGGTGGTGACCCAGGCCTGCAGGCGCGATCCCGGCAGCAGCGGCTCGGAGTCCATGACCGCGGGCCGAAGCTGCGCGTAGCCGCTGGCGCCGTTGCGCTTGAGCGACGCCGTCGGCCAGGGCGTGCCCTCGACCTTGCGGAAGGTGTTCTTGTAGAGCGCCTCGCGGATGTCGTGGAAGTGTCCCGAGGCCAGGACGATCATGGTGCCGGGCGGGATCTGCGGCAGCGCCTGCTCGGCTGCCGCCGCTTCGGGCGAGCGCAGCAGGGCCTCGAGGTAGCCCGCCGGACGGTTCGGCGGGAGCAGGAGCTCGACCAGGGCGCCGGCCGCATCCTCGGCATGGATGGAAACGAGATAAGCGAGGCGCCGAGCCAGGGTTTCGGTGCTCTCGGCCCGGTCCGCCGCCGCCCAGGCGGACACCGAGACGGCGAGCCAGCGCGCCACCTTGTCGAGAGCCGCCGGCTCGGCCAGGAAGTTTTCAGCGAGCCGGCAGGCGATGCTGAAACAGGCTTCCTTCGAGATCTTCGACGATGCCTTGGCCGGAAGCGCTTCGCTGATCCGCCGGGCAATGACGGCCCCGATCAGCTGGGTCACCGCGTCCCGATCGCTGACAAGGCTGACGCGGATCGCGCCTGCGCGCTGTTCCTGGGTCTGTCCTTCGAGGTCCGGGTGCCTGATGGTGGCGAGGCTGTGCTCCAGGCGGCTTTCGATCGGGGATCCGAGCCAGCTCGCCCGCACGACGAAGGCCTTGTCGTCTCCGGGCTGAAGCGGGACCGCGAGTTCCGCGAGCCCCGTGAGTGGCAGGGGCAGCTGGGGAATGGGCTTGCGACGGCTGGGCATGACCTCTCCGATGGCCTGGAAAGCGTATCGCAGGCCGCGGCGGTATAGCTCAGTTAAGTTTCGTCTGCCGCCACTTTGCCGCCACCCGAGGGCGGAGCGGGGGTTCCCCGGCCACGCTGCATCTGTGATGTGTGACCGCGACGGGATGCATTAAGGTTTGGTTTTTGGGTTGTTGGCGCGGGCTTCGCGTTGCGGGGCATTATATAGTTATATCAAGTAGATGCTGTTGATTTAGTTACCTTTCGGTGCTGATCTTCGGGCTGTCGGCGTTTCCACGCTGCATCTGTGATGCATGAATATCTTTTGCTCCCTCAGGGATGAGGGCGGGGGCGCGGGAGGCCGAGATATCCCGTTTAATCCCCGCTGTATCTGTGAGGGCGGGGGCGGGGGCGGGAGTATCCGCGCTGCATGTGTGAGGGGGTGGGGGGTGATGCACGCTGCATCTCTGAGGGATGTGCGCTGCATCGGTGATTTAGGGCGGGTGATGCACGCTGCATCGGTGAGGCAAGACCTATAGTAAGACCTCTATCTCCTCTATCGGGGCGGGGGAGGGGGATTAGAGGTTCAGCGTGGGTTAAGGGGGATAGATCGCGCCCGGCTGAGGGCCCGTCGCGCTGTATTCCAGGCCGCTGGTCCGATGGCGGGGTTTGCTTGGCCGAAATCGCGCCGATCACAGAAGCAGCGTGGACAAGCAAGTTTAGCGGGGACAGGCTCGTGTGCGCCGGACATCGGCCTTGGAGGGCTCCGGGGCCGCCGATAGTGTCGGTCCGTTCATCCGGCGCCCCGCCGCTTCATCGCTACACCGTCGCCCCTTCACCCTCCAGTCAGGACGATTTCGAGAGTGGCCGAGATACACGAGCAGCTGCTGCTGAGGGGCTTCGAGCGGATGGCGGAGGAGGCGCGCAGGCGCAACGCGTCGCGCCAGGAGCTGAAGCGCCTCGGCGCCGCGCGCTCGATCATGTCGGCCTACGAGGACGACATCTCGTACCTGCATGCGGGGTTCTGCCTGGCGGGGCTGCCGCACATGCGGCCCGAGGACGACGAGGCGCGCTGGGTCAGGTCCAACGGCAAGTTCCACTTGATCATCACCCCGGGAGCGGTGGTGACCGAGGGGCGGGTCAAGGTCGTGGGCGTGCCTTACGGGGCCAAGGCCCGCCTGATCCTGGTCTATCTGATGAGCGAGGGCGTCAAGTCGCGGAACGTGTCTCTCGGCAAGTCGATGACGGCGTGGATCCGGAGTTTGGGCATGCCGGTGACGGGGGGCCCCAGGGGCTCGATCCGGCACATCCGCGAACAGGCGCTTCGCATCTCGCGCTGCCAGTTCACCTTCCAGTGGGATGATTTCGAGGCGCAGGAGTCGCTGGTCCAGGACCAGCACCTGGTCGAGGGCGGCCTGCATCTGTGGGCGGTGGAAGAGGGCGGGATCTTCCCCAAGGAGATCACGCTGACCTCGCAGTTCTACGATCATCTGCGCGACCATGCGGTGCCGCTGGATCCGCGCGCCATCGCCTATCTCAAGGGTTCGCCCTTGTGCCTGGATGTCTATGTCTGGCTGGCGCATCGGCTGCCGCGCCTGGAGCGCCCGCTGGAGATCCCGTGGGGCGTCCTGATGCAGCAGTTCGGGGCCGCCTATCGCTCGACCGCGGCCTTCGCCTACCGGATGAAGGCGATCCTGCCGGACGTGCTGGCGGTCTATGACGGGGCCCGGGTCGAGGCCTCGGGCCGGGGTCTGGCGATCCTGCCCTCGCCGCCGGCGGTGCCGTCGAGCCGGGTCTTCCTCGGGGGATCCAAGGGATCATCGAAGGCGGCGCCGAAGCTGCGCCTGCTCGCGGGCAAGCGGCGCGCCTGATCTCGATCCCGCTTGGGGTCGGGAGCGAGACCGCAAGGCTGATGCTTAAAGGACGTCCTTGAGCTAAGCCCAGGGCCGATGATGCGCATCGCTTTCCTCGATCGGCTGCCCTGGGACTACCGGGTGGACACGCCCTGGCACCGCCCGCTCGGCGGCTCGCAGTCGGCGCTCTGCTATCTGGCCTCGGCACTCGCGGCCCTCGGCCACGAGGTCCGCCTGGCGACGATGACCCGGAGCCCTGCCCGCATCGACGGCGTCGACTGCGTCAATGCCGCAGACGGCGGCCTCGGATTGTTCGAGGGGGCCGAGGTCGCGGTCGTCCTCAACGATCCGGAGCCTGAGATCGCCCGCGGGCTCCGCGCCCGGATCGGCCCTAAGGGATTGCTCGTGCTCTGGACCCAGCACGACGTCGACCAGCCGGCCATGGCGAGCTACGCCGCGCCCGAGGCCCGGGCCCTCTTCGACCGCGTCGTCTTCGTCAGCGACTGGCAGCGCCGGGCCTATCGCCGGAGCTTCGGGCCCGGACCCGCCGACATCGTGCTCGGCAATGCGATCTCGCCCTCCGTCGGCGCGATCTTCGGCGAAGACGAGAGCCTCGCCGCCGCCAAGCCGGGCCCGCCGACGCTGATCTACACCTCGACGCCCTTCCGCGGCCTCGACGTGCTGCTCGATGCCTTCCCGCTGATCCGCTCCCGGCTGCCGGACGCGCGCCTCGTCGTGCATTCGAGTCTCGGCGTCTATCAGGTCGATGAATCCGAGGACGCCTATCGTCCGCTCTACGAGCGCTGCCGCGCACTTGCCGGCGTCGACTATCGGGGCGGGGTCGCCCAGCCCCTGCTCGCGGCCGCGCTCAAGGCGGCGCATTGCCTGGCATACCCCTCGACCTTCCCCGAGACCTTCTGCACCTCGGTGCTGGAGGCGATGGCGGCGGGCTGCCTTGCCGTGGTCGGCGATCTCGGCGCGCTGGCCGAGACCACGCGGGGCCTGGCCGAGCTGGTGCCCCTTCCATCCGATCCTGCCGATCCGGATCCCGCCGGCTATGCGCATCGCTTCGCCGAGCGCGTCGTCCGTGCGCTGGCCGATCCCGATCTGGCCCCGCGTCTCGAGCGCCAGCGACGCCTGCTTCGAGAGACCGCCACCTGGCCGGTGAGGGCGCGCTCCTGGAGCCTCTGGCTCGAGGCGGCGCTCGCCGGCCGCCGCCCGTGACGATGATGCCCGTGACGATGATGCCGGTGACGATGGCATCGACGACGACGGAGATCGTCCTGCTCTGCCGGCGCGACCTGGCGCTGATGCCGGCACTGGCGCCGGCGCTGGCCGAGCTCGGACGGCTGACCGGGACCGCCGCCTGGCTGGTCCGGGCGCTCGGCATCGATCCGGCGCTCGTCTCCGCCCTGATCAATCTCGGCGCGTTCAGGTGCGGAGCGGGCGATGCCGGGGGTGCTGCCGTCCCGCTCGCGCGCGCGCTGGCGCTGGCTCCCGACGAGCCGTCGGCCTGGTTCAACCAGGGAGTCGCCCGCGGCCGTACGCCCGGGGCCGCCGTAGCCTATCGCCGCTCGCTGGCGCTGGCACCGTCCGCCGACGCCGCCACATATCTCGCCCATGTGCTGCGGGACGGCGATCCGCTGATCGCCGCGATCCCCGTCTACCGCCAGGCGCTGGCGCTGGCGCCGTCGGATCCCCTCCTCTTCGAGTGCCTCGCCTTCTGCCGGAGCTACGATCCGCAAGCGACGAGCCCGGAGATCTTCAGCCTCAAGCGGCGCTGGGCCGCCCTGGTGGCGCGCCCGCCCTTGCCGGCGCCGGCCCTGCCGCGCGATCCGGCCGAACCGGATCCCGATCGGCGGCTCCGCGTCGCCTATCTCTCGGCCGACCTCTACGACCATCCGGTCGGACGCAACCTGGTCGGCCTGCTCGAGCATCACGACCGGAACGCGGTCGAGGTCTGCCTCTACGATCTCCGCGAAGGCAATGATGCGATCGCGCGCCGCCTGAGGGCCGCTGCCTCCCTCCGGCGCGCCGCAGCCGGGCTCGACGACCGGGCTCTGGCCGAGACCATCCGCTCGGACCGCATCGACCTCCTGGTCCTGCTCGCCGGCCACACGCCGTTCAACCGGCTGGCTCTTGCGGACTTCCGATCGGCGCCGGTGCAGGTGGCGATGCACGACTTCACCACCAGCGGACTTCTCTCGATCGATGCCGTCCTCGGCGATCGGACGCTGATGCCGGAGGGAGGCGAGGAGGGCTTCGTCGAGACGGTGATCCGGCTTCCCACCTTCTATCTGCACGAGCCGCTGCCCGACGTACCGATCCCGTCGCGTCCCGCGCTCGGGCCCGGCGAGCCGCTGGTGCTCGTCTCCGCCAACAACCCGGCCAAGCTCAACGACCGCGTCATCGACCTCTGGGGACGCATCCTGCTCGGCCTGCCGCGCGCCCGCCTTCTCCTCAAATATCGCGACCGCTTCGGCGATCCCCTGGTCCGGCGGCGCTGGCTCGCCCGGCTCGCTCTCTCAAGCGTCGGCGCCGACCGTCTTCTCTTTCATACCGGCGACGATGACCTGGCCTCTCACCTCGCCGTCGTCGGCGGCGCCGACCTGGCGCTCGATCCCTTTCCCTTCAACGGCTGCACCACCAGCTACGAGGCGCTCTGGATGGGCGTGCCCGTGGTGACGCTGGTGGGCAAACGCTTCGTCGGGCGGGCAGGGGCGGCGATGGTGCAGCCGCTCGGGCTCTCCGACCTCGCCGTCGCCGACGAGGACGCCTATGTCGCCGCCGCCCTCGGCCTCGCCGCCGATCCCGCGCGCCGCGCCCGCCTCAGGGCCGAGCTCAGGCCTCGTCTCAGATCCTCGGCGCTGCTGGATGCGGGCGCTCACGCGACCTCGGTCGAGGCCGCCTATCGCCGGCTCTGGCGGGACTGGTGCGGGCGGAAAACGAAAGAACGAAATCCCGTTCGATGACCCAGCCGGACCTCCTCGCCCACGCCCAGGCTCATCTGGCGGCCGGCCGCCTCGCCGAGGCGGAAGCGGCGTTCCGGCGGATCCTCGAGGTCCCTCCCGACTTAGGGCCGCTCCGCGGACAGGCGCTCTGGGGCCTCGGCCTCGTCGCCGCCCGCGCCGGCCGTCCCGACCTCGCCTTGGGCCTGCTCGAGGAAGCGGTGCGGATCCTTCCGCGAGAAGCCGAGATCCATCTCCATCTCGGCCAGGCCCGTCTCGAGGCCGGCGCCTCGGATCCCTCGCGCCCGGATCTTGTTCGCCCGGATCTTGCCCGTCTGGCTCTTGCCCGGGCGCTGGCGCTGGTGCCGGGCGAGCCGGCCATCCTCGAAGCCCTCGGACGTGCCACTGCCGCCCGCACCGCCATCGCCCGCCTCTGGCAGGAACGCGCGCTGGCGCTGGCGCCGGAGTTTCTCGCCGCCCGTCTCAATCTCGCCGTCCTTCTCGCCGGCGAGGGCGCTCCCGATCGCGCGCGGCGCGAGATCGCATGTGCGCTGGCACTCGCCCCCGAGGCAGCCTCCGCCTGGTTCAATCTCGGCGTCGTCCTCGGGCACACCGAAGAGGCCTGCACCGCCTTCGAACGCACGCTGGCCCTCGATCCGGGCGCGCTCGATGCCGCCGTCAACCGCTCGCGCCTGCTTCTGTCCACGCGGCCGAGCCGGGCCGAGCCGGCGCTCCGGCGCGTCGCGGCGCTTTTCCCTTCGACCCCGATGGCGCTCACCCAGCTCGCGCATCTCGCCCGGGTGTCGGCCCTCGGCGAGCCCGCCGCCCGCCTCTTCGCCCGCGCGCATGCCGCCGATGCCGCGAACCCGGCGCTCCACAGCAACTGGCTGCAGCAGCTCGCCTACGATCCGGATCTGAAGCCCGAGACCGGTCTCGCCCGTCATCGCGACTGGGCCCGCCGTCATGCCGCAAAACCACGGCTCGCCGATCCAGATCCCGTTGATCTTGATCCGGCGCGGCGGCTTCGCATCGGCTATGTCTCGGCCGATCTCGCCCGCCATCCGGTCGGCATCTTCCTCCTGCCGGCGCTCCGCCATCGCGACCCGCGCTCGCAGGAGATCGTCTGCTATTCCGGCACGCGCCCGCCCGATGCCTGGACCGACCGCCTCCGAGCATCCGCCGATCGCTGGGTCGAGGCGGCCGACCTCGACGACGACGCGCTGGAAGACCGCATCCGCACCGACCGCATCGACATCCTGGTCGACCTCTCCGGCCACACCGCCGGCAACCGGCTTCCGGTCTTCGCCCGCCGGCCGGCGCCGCTGCAGGCCGCCTGGATCGGCTATCCGGGCTCGACCGGCCTCGAGGAGATCGACGTCGTGATCGCCGATCTGGTGCAAGCGCCGCCCGCGCATGAGCGCTGGTTCGTCGAGCGCATCGAGCGGCTGGATCCAGGCTACCTCGCCTATGAACCGCCGGACGATGCGCCGGATGTCGCCCCGCTGCCGGCGCTGGCGAGAGGGCACGTCACCTTCGGCAGCCTCAACAACCCGGCCAAGCTCAATCCGAAGATCCTTCGCCTGTGGGCCGGCGTGCTTGCCGCCGTGCCGGGCGCGCGCCTGCTCCTCGCCTGGCCCGGCTTCGCCGACCCCAGGGTCGAAGAGCGGCTCCGCGCGCTCGCCGCCGGCTCCGGCATCGCCCCCGATCGCCTCGAGCTCCGCCCCGGCGGCGCGCCCGCCGCGTTCCTCGCCCGCTACGGCGAGATCGACGTCGCGCTCGATCCCCGGCCCTATTCCGGCGGCCTCACCACGCTGGAGGCGCTGTGGATGGGCGTGCCCGTCGTCACCTGCCCCGACGAGCGCTTCGCCGGCCGTCACGCCGCGAGCCATCTGACGCAGGCCGGGCTCGCCGACTGGATCGTGCCGGACGAGGCCGCCTATGTCGCCCGCGCCGCCGCCGCCGCCGCCGATCTCGATCGTTTGAGCCGGCTTCGCCAGGGCCTGCGCGCGCAGCTCTCGGCCTCCTCGCTTCTGGACGGCGCCGGCTTCGCCCGCCGGCTCGATGCTCTCTGGCGCCGGATCTGGCGCCGGCGCTCTGCGGGCCTTTGAGATGAGCGCCGATCTCCGCCGCCGTCTCATTCGGGATCCGCAAGCGGCGGAGGCCTGGCGGTCCCTCGCTTTCGCCTTCGCTGCCGGCAACGAGATCGCGGCCGCGGCCGCGATCTTCTCTCGTCTCGCGGCTCTTCGTCCCGAAGCGCTCGATCTCTCCAACCTGGCCGAGCTCCGCCGCGCCGCCGGCCTTGGCGCCGCCGCGCGCTCGGCCCGCCGCGCCCTCGCCCTCGATCCGGCGCTGGCCGCCGCCCACAACAATCGCGGCAACATCGTCCTTAAGGAAGATCGTCCCGCCGAAGGCGAGGCCGCCTTCCGCCGGGCGCTGGCACTCCAGCCGGGGTTTCGCGACGCCGCCTACAACCTCGCCGCCGCCCGCAACGACCAGGGCGATCCGCCGGCCGCCATCGCGGTCTACGAACGCGTGCTCGCAACGGCGCCGGATTTCTTCCAGGCGCAGTGGAACCGGGCGCTGGCGCTTCTCGCCGCCGGCCGCTGGCAGGAGGGCTGGCAGGCGCACGAGATCCGGCGCGCCCATCCGCTGCTGAAGCCCCGCGACTTCGAGATCCCCGACTGGACCGGCGAGCCGCTCGCCGGGCGCCGCATCCTCGTGGCATCCGAGCAGGGCCATGGCGACAGCATCCAGTTCCTGCGCTTCGTGCCGGAGCTCGCGCGCCTGGGCGGCCGCGTCGTCCTCGACCTGCCGGCGCCGCTGCTGCGTCTCGCCCAGGTGCTCCCCGGCGTCGAGCGGCTGATCGAAAGCGGGACGCCGCCGGGCGAAGTCGATCTCACCGTCCCGCTGATGAGCCTGCCGCTGAGACTTGGGCTCGGCGAGAGGGCGGCAGCTCCCGTGGCCCCTTATCTCCTCCCGCCTCCTCTGGTCCCGCCGGCGATCATCCGCGACGGCCGGCCGCTGGTGGGGCTGGTCTGGGCCGGAAACCCGGGGAACAAATCCGATGCCCGGCGCTCGCTCACCCTCGAGCGTCTCGGCCCGGTGCTGGCGCCGGCGGGGCTGCGCTTCGTCTCGCTGCAGTTCGGGCCCCGCGCCGCCGACATTGCCTCGTCCGGTCTCGAGGGGCGGATCGAGACGCTGGACGATCTCGGCGACTTCGCCACCACCGCCGCCATCGCCGCGTCTCTCGATCTCGTCGTCACCGTCGACACCGCGATGGCGCATCTCGCCGGCGCCAGCGGCAACGAGGCCTGGGTGCTGCTGGCCCATGCGCCGGACTGGCGCTGGGGGATGAGGGGCGAGACCACGTCCTGGTATCCCTCGCTCCGTCTCTTCCGCCAACCCGGCCCCGGCGACTGGAACGGAGTCGTGCACGCCCTCGTCCGGGCGCTGGCCGAGCGCTTCCCCGGGGCCGCCCGGAGATGACCCAGCCCGATCGTCTTCACGAAACCCAGCGCCTTCACGAAGAGGGCCAGCGCCTTCACGAAGAGGGATTGAGCCTTCTCGAGGCGGGCCGGCTCGACGAGGCGCTCGACCGCATCGGCCGCGCCCTCGATCTCGCCTCGATGCGTCCTTTGCAGCAGACGGCGCTTGTCGTGCTGAAGACGGCCCAGCTGCACAACAGCTTCGGAGCGGTGCTGATCGAGCTCGGTCACGCCGAGGCGGCGGCCGCGTCGTTCCGGATCGCGCTGGTGCTGGCGCCGGGATTCGCTCCGGCCTGGACCAACCTCGGCAGCGCCGCCGTCTCGGCGTCTGCCCATGGCCGCGCCATCGCGCTCGCTCCGTTCGCCGCCGATGCCCATGCCAATCTCGGCGCGCTCGAGCAGCGACGGGGACGGAGCGAGGCCGCCCTTCGCCGCTATGCAGCGGCGGTGGCGCTGGATCCGGCCGATCCCCGCGTCTGGTCCAATCTCGGTTCGGCCCGCTATTGGGCCGGGCGGCTCGACCTGGCAGGACGGGCCTTCGAGCGCGCGCTCGCCCTCGCTCCCGGTTTCGCCGACGGCCGGTTTCACCGCGGCCTGCTCCGGCTGCTCCTCGGCGACTACGCCGGCGGCTTCGCCGACTACGAAGAACGCCGCAAGCGCCGCAGCGGCATCGTCCGCCTCCGCCGCGCGATCCCGGGCTGGGCCGGCGAGGATCCGGCGGGGAAGCGCCTGCTCGTCTGGGGCGAGCAGGGCCTCGGCGACACGATCCACTTCGCCCGCTTCGTCCCTTTGCTCACCGCGCGCGGTGCCGAGGTCACGCTGGCCGCGCCGCGCCGGCTGGTCTCGCTCCTGAGGACGCTCGGCGACGTCGAGCGGGTCCAGTCGTTCGAGGAGCCGCTGCCGGCGGTCGATCTGCAGGCCCCGCTGATGAGCCTGCCGCATCTGCTCGGCCTCGGCGCCGCCGCCGCCGCTCCGCTCGCGCCCTATCTGGCTTCGCCGCCGGCGTCGGCCGCATTCGTCACCGACGGCCGGCCGCTGGTCGGTCTCGCCTGGGCCGGTAGCCCGACCAACGAGTCGGATGCCTGGCGCTCGCTCGCCCTCGAGCGTCTCTCTCCGCTGCTGGCGCTGAAGGGTCTCCGCTTCGTCTCGCTGCAGTTCGGCGTCAGCGCCGCCGACGTGGCGGCGGCCGGCCTCGAGGGTCGCCTCGAGACGCGGGAGGATCTCGGCGACTTCGCCGACACCGCGGCTGTCGTCGCCGGCCTCGATCTCGTCGTCACCGT
>CAMDFP010000009.1 GCA_945897335.1 Asaia bogorensis
GCCTCGCCCACTTGGTCGAGCCCTTCGACCGCACCCTCTACACCGCCAATGCCACGCTGGCCGAGAACCTGGTCTTCGGCACGCCGATCGGGAACGCCTTCGATCTCGACCGGCTGGCCGAGCACCCTTATGTGCTGGCGGTGCTGGACACGCTCGGATTGACCGATACGCTGATCGATACCGGCCGCAAGATCGCCGAGACCATGGTCGAGCTGTTTGCCGACCTGCCGCCGGACAACCCGTTCTTCGAGCAGTTCAGCTTCATCTCGGCCGACGACCTGCCGGAATTCCAGGCCCTACTCTCCCGGGTCGGGCGCGAGCCGGCGGCGGCGATGAAGCCCGACGACCGGCTCAGGCTGCTGTCGCTGCCGTTCAAGCTGATCAACGCCCGTCACCGCCTGGGACTGATCGACGAGGCCCTGCAGAAGAAGATCGTCGAGGCGCGCGGCGTCTTCGCCACCGGCCTGCCGGACGACCTGAAGCGCGGCATCGAGTTCTTCGATGCGGAACGCTACAACACCGCGGCCTCGCTCCAGGACAACGTGCTGTTCGGCAAGGTCGCCTATGGCCAGGCCGAGGCGGCGAGCCGGGTCGGTCAGGTGGTGACCGAGGTCCTGGACAAGCTGGGCCTCCGGCCCGTGGTGCTGGAGGTCGGGCTCGACTTCCCGGTCGGGATCGCCGGATCCCGCTTGACCCAGGCCCAGCGCCAGAAGCTGGCGGTCGCCCGTGCGCTGCTCCGCCGGCCGGATCTCCTCATCCTCAACCAGGCGATGAGCGCCCTCGATGGCGCCTCGCAGGGCAGGCTGCTGCCCGCCGTGATCGAGGAATCGAAGGATCGTGCCCTGGTCTGGGTGCTGAGCCGGGTGCAATGGGCAAAAAATTTCGATCGTGTGATCGTCGTCAAAGGCGGGCGCATTGTTGAGCAGGGTACATTCGCAGAGCTGGACCGGCCCGGTTCGGCCTTGTCCGAGCTCGTGAAGCAGGACTGACGGGAGTACGTCATGAGCCTCACCGAGGAAGTTGCACTGCTGAAGAGCATTCCGCTCTTCGCCAAGATCGAGCCATCGAAGCTGAAGCTGCTCGCTTTCACTTCCGAGCGCCTGACCTTCGATCCCGAGCAAGTCCTCTGCAAGCAGGGGGACCCGGGCGATTCGGCCTATGTCGTGATCGACGGCGAGGTACGGATCTCGATCGATGCGCCGACGGCCCCCACCGGCCGCATCGATATCGCCACGCTCGGCCCCGGTGCGATCGTCGGCGAGATCGCCATCCTCTGCGACGTGCCGCGGACGGCGACGGTGACCTCGACCGGCAAGACGGTGACGCTGCGCATCTCCAAAGAGCTGTTCTTCCGGTTGATCACCGAATTCCCGCAGATTGCCGTCGAGGTCATGCGCGAACTCGCCCACCGCCTCGAGAAGACCAACCTGCAGCTCCGCGAAGCGCGGGTCGGCAAGCCGCATTGAGCCGGCTCGACAGCTTCATCCGGCGGGTCCAGGCGCAGCGCGACTGCCTCGACGAGGCGGCCCTGGCCATTGCCGGCATGCCCGGCGTCGTGCTCGAACTCGGGCTCGGCAACGGCCGCACCTACGACCACCTCCGCTCGATCCTGCCCGGACGCGAGATCTTCGCCTTCGACCGCCAGGCCGCTGCGCACCCCGACTGTATTCCCGACGACGACCATCTGTTCTTGGGCGACTTCCTGGAGACTCTGCCGCAGGCCGCACGGCGCCTCGGCGGACGGGTGGCGCTGGTCCATGGCGACATCGGCTCGGGCGACACCGCGGCGACAGCGGCGCTGGCCCGGCTGCTGGCGCCGCTGCTGCCGCCGCTCCTGGCTCCCGGCGCGCTGGTGGTGAGCGACCAGCCGCTGGAGGTGTCGGGCACCAGCGCGGTGACGCCGATCAGGAACGTCCCCGAGGGCCGCTACTTCATGCGCCGCTTCGGCCCTTGAGCGCCGGCGGGGCGTCGCCGCCGGCGAGCGCGCGGGCGCGGGCCGCCGGATAGCGTGCCAGCAGGCCGGCGCATTCGGCCATCGCCTCCGCGTCCTCGAACATCGGCACGCCGGCCGCCTCCATGGCGGCGAACCAGTCGGCGCGATGCTCCAGCGTCCCCATCATCGAGTGCAGAATGGGAAGCCCGGCCTCGCGGCAGAGCGGGGCCAGTCTCGCGATCACCGGGCCGGCATCGACCATGAACGGCACGACGTGGATCATCAGGATCGCATCGAAGGCATCCCTCTCGATCAGCGCCGAGGTCAGAGTATCGCCGAAGCGCTCTTCGCGCGCGTCCGCTAGCAGATCCAGCGGATTGGCGACGGAGGCCTCCGCCGGCAGCCGCTGGCGCAGCACGCCGGCGAGGCGCTCCGGCAGGTCGACGAGAGACAGACCCTCGGCCGAGCAGCGGTCGGTGGCGAGCACGCCGGGACCGCCGGAATTCGAGAGCACCAGCACGCGCCTGCCGAAGCCCTGGTGGAACCGCCCGAAGCCTTTGGCCGCCAGCATCAGCCGGCGGAGCGAGTCGACGCGGACGATGCCACAGTCCTCGGCGAAAGCCTGGATCGCCTGGTCGCTGTTGGCGACGGCGCCGGTATGCGCAGCTGCGGCGCGGCCGCCTTCGAGGCTGCGTCCGCCGAACAGCGCCACCACCGGCTTCCGCGCGGCGACGCTGCGCGCGATGGAGCGGAAGCGGCGGGGATCGGCGATGCTCTCGACATAGAGCAGCACGGAGGTGACGGCCGGATCCTCGCCGAGATATGCCAGATAGTCGTCGACGCCGAGCTGCATGGCGTTGCCGACCGAGACGACGGTGCCGAGCGGGATGTGGCGGACATGGGATGCGGCGATCGCCTCCTCGGCCAGCGCACCCGACTGGCTGATCAGCGCGGCGCCGCCGCCTTTCGGAAGGTCACGAAGGAACGTGGCGGCGAAGCCCGGACCGATGATGCCGGCGCAGTTCGGCCCGGCGATGGTGAGCCCGTTGGTTGCGGCGAACCCCTTCACCTCCGCGTCGCGGCGGCGGCCCTCCTCGCCGGCCTCGGCGAATCCGCCGGGAAGGATCAGGAGATGCGTGTGCCCGCTGGCCGCTGCGTCGCGCACGACCTCGGGGATCGACGGCGGCGGCACGACGATGACGGCGAGATCGGCCGGCGCCTCCAGCTCGCGCAGCGACGTCTTTGCCGCATGGCCCTGGATCGTGCCGCCCTTGGGGTTGACCGGGATGACGGTGCCGGAGAAACGGCTGGCGGCCAGGTTCTTCAAGACCGCGCCGCCCGACGAGGTCGCCCGCTCGCCGGCGCCGACCACCGCCACCGAGCGGGGGGCGAAGAACGGACGGAGGTCGCTCACAGCGCCAGGTCGACGGTCACCGGGACGTGGTCGGAGGTGCGTTCCCAGCCGCGGGCGTCCTTCAGGATCGAATGGCTCTTCAGGCTCTTCTTCAGCGGCGGCGTCACCCAGACATGGTCGAGGCGGCGGCCACGGTCGGCGAGGCGCCAGTCGCGGGCACGGTAGCTCCACCAGCTGTAGAGCTTCTGGTCCTCGGGCACGAAGTGGCGGACGGCATCGACCCAGTCGCTGGATTTCTGCACGTGACCCAGCTTCTCGACCTCGATCGGCGTGTGGCTGACCACGTTGAGCAGCTGCTTGTGCGACCAGACGTCATGCTCGAGCGGCGCGATGTTGAGGTCGCCGACCAGCACCATCGGATCCTTCGGCTTCCGGTTCGCCTTGAACCACGCCGCCATCTCGTCGACGAAGGCGAGCTTGTGGGCGAACTTCGGGTTCTCTTTCGGATCGGCGATGTCGCCGCCGGCGGGAACGTAGAAGTTATGCACTTCCACGCCCCCGATCCGGACGGTGAGATGGCGGGAGTCGCCCTTGCGGCACCAGTCCGGTCCGTCGATCCGCTCGAACGGCGTCTTCGACAGGATGGCGACGCCGTTGTAGCCCTTCATGCCGAGCACGGCGCGGTGCTTATACCCGGCTTCCTCATAGGGATCGTGCGGGAACAGGTCGGTCTGGACCTTGATCTCCTGCAGGCAGAGCACGTCCGGCTTCAGGTCGCTCAACACCCGGAGCACCAGGTCCTGCCGGAGCCGGACCGAGTTGATGTTCCAGGTGGTGACGCGAAGCCGCACGAGGTTCAGGCCTTGGCGTAGGTGATGGCGATGTCGCCGACGCCGTCGATGTGGCCGTCCATGCGGTCGCCGGCGACGACCGGCCCGACGCCTTCCGGCGTGCCGGTGTAGATCAGGTCGCCCGCGGCCAGCTCGACCAGGCTCGAGAGATAGGCGATGGTGTCCGGCACGTTCCAGATCATGTCGGCGAGGTCGCCTTCCTGCTTGGTCGTGCCGTTGACCTTGACCCAGATCTTGCCCGTGGTCGGGTGGCCGATCTTGGCCGCCGGCTGGATCGGGGTGATCGGTGCCGACTGGTCGAAGCCCTTGCCCATGTCCCAGGGACGGCCGGCCTTCTTGGCCGCTTCCTGGACGTCGCGGCGGGTCATGTCGAGGCCGACGGCGTAGCCGTAGACGTGATCCAGCGCCTTCGCCGACGCGATGTTGCGGCCGCCGGACTTCAGTGCGACCACCAGCTCGATCTCGTGATGCAGGTTCTTGGTCGCGACCGGGAAGGGCAGGATCGCGCCGGACGGCACGATGGCGTCGGCAGGCTTGCAGAAGAAGAACGGATCTTCCTTGCCCGAATGGCCCATCTCGCGCGCATGGGCGGCGTAGTTGCGGCCGACGCAGTAGATGCGGCGGACGGGATAGCTGCCGGTCTCGCCGATGACGGCGACCGAGGGAACCGGCCAGGAGGGGATGACGTGCGACATGGGGTCTTCCTTGAGAAGGTCTTCGGACGGGTCAGAACAGATACCACCGGTCGGCGATCCGGCCCAATGGCCATCGTCCGGCGGCGAACAGGCGGTGCTTGGCGAGGAACCCGTGGTGCGGTTTGCCGGCGGCCAGTGCAAGGGCGGCCAGATGGCAGGCCTGGGCGGCGGCGCCGGCGGCGACCCGCGACAGCGCCTCGTCGCTGGCGCCTTCGGCCGCGGCTCGGGTCGGACCCAACGCCGCCTCGGCGACGCGGGTCAGCGCCTTCAGCGCGGCGCCGACGCCGTGGCGTTCCTCGGCCCAGGCCTGTAGGCGTGCCTGCTCGCGCTCCTCGGCCGACCACCAGCGGCGGTCCCAGTCGGGATCGGCGGCGACCCTGGCGGCGTCCTCCCATGTGGCGACGGCGGAGATGGCGCCGGGCTCGAGACCGAGGCCGAAGACCGAGTCGGCGAGGCTCTCCTCGTCCTCCCGGGTGAGCGCGTGCCCGACCCGGGTGAACCAGGGCGTCGCCGCGATCGAGGCGGCGAGGGCCTCCACGCGTCCGAGGTCGTCGTTCATGCCGAGCGGCGCTCGCGCCAGAGCCCGACCGCTTCCTGCACCGGGCGGTCGGAGAAGCTGAAGAGGACGGCCTCTTCGGCGGCGACGTGGCGGTGCTCGATCCAGCTCGGCACCACGAAGATGTCGCGGGGGCCCCAGTCGAAACGCTCGCCGCCGATCAGGGTGTGCCCCTTGCCCTCGACCACCGAGATCACGGTGCCATCGGTCGAGCGATAGGCAGCCCCGTCGAAACCCTTCGGCAGCAGCTGCATGCAGGTCGCCATGGTCGGGATCGCCCAGGCGCCGGTCGCCGGATTGACGTACTTCATCTTGAGGCCGTGATGCGGATCCCACGGCCCCGACCGCCGCATCGTCTCCAGCGCTTCGCGGGTGCGCGCATAGGGATAGTTGAAGATCGGCGAGGTCGGCGTGCGCACGTGATGGTCGACCGGCAGCAGGCCCTGGCCGTAGCGGGCCAGCGCATCGCCTTCGGGCCGGGTGACGCTCTGCACGTCTTCGCGGGCATGCTCGGCGAAGCTGGCGTCCAGGAATTGAACGAGAGGTATGTCGAGCCCGTCCATCCACACCATCGGGCGGGTCGAGTCGTTGCCGTGGTCGTGCCAGGTCCAGGACGGCGTGATCACGAAGTCGCCCGGACGCATGGTGGTGCGCTCGCCGTCGACGGCGGTATAGGCGCCCTCGCCCTCGACGACGAAGCGGAGCGCCGTCTGGGTATGGCGATGCGCCGGCGCCACCTCGCCCGGCAGGATCAGCTGCAGGCCGGCGTAGAGCGTATGCGTGATCGAGGAGCGGCCCTTCAGCCCCGGGTTCTCCAGGATGAGGACGCGGCGCTCGGCCTCCTTCGCCGTGATCAGCTCGCCGGCCTCGAGAATGAACGAGCGGATCTCGGCGTAGCGCCAGAGCGCCGGCACCGCGGGCGAGCGCGGCTCCGGCGTGATCAGCCCCTTCAGCACCTCCCACAGCGGCGTCATCCCGTGTTCGCCGATACGGGCATAGAAGTCGGCGCGGGCGTTGGTGAGCTTCGGCGCTGCGGTCATCCCGTCCGTCCTTTCCGACCCGATCTACGCCGCTTGCGGCAACTCCGGCATCCTAAGCTTCAGATGATCCACCACCAACGCACGGGCGCGGTCGAGATAGTCCGCGCGCATCGCCTCGTTGGTGCGCTGCTTGATGCCGAGCCGGCGGAAGGTCTCGTTGTTCTTCGATCCCGAGGCACCGAAGAAGGCCGGCAGGAAGGGATAGTAGCGGTCGATCGCATCCTGAACGCGGGCGCGGCCGTCTTCGGTGGCGCAGAGCTCGGTGCAGAAGTCCTTGCCGAACTGGGCGTGGAAGCGTTCCTCCGGCATGGTCATGCGCGCGAGGTCGCGTAAGGGATGGAAAGTGCAGGCGAGCAGGTCCTCGACCTGCAGGATCTCGGCGAGATCGGCGAGCAGCTTGATGACGCAGAACTCCTCCCAGGTCTTCAGGGGGAATTCGAAGATCGAGAGCGGCTTCTTGGCGCTCGGCGTCATCTTCTCTTCCGCCATGCCCAGCTTCACGCCGAGTTCGCGGAAACGGACGTGGTGGCCGTACTCCTCCATGGCGACCCGGCAGGTCAGCCATTTGGCATAGGGCGTCGGCGCCAGCGCGATCGCCGGCTCGTCGAACACCTGGGCGCCGTAGAGTTCGTTGACGGCATGGCTCACCACCAGCTTCAGCACGGCCGAGCGGTATTCCTCGCTCTGCTCGTGGAAGGCGTCGATGGTCTTGACCTGGGGATGGCTCATTCAAGCGCCCTCCATTCAAAGGATCGGATCGGTGTTGAAGGCTTCGAGGTCGGTCCCGAGATCGGCGAAGGCGGTCTGGATCTCGGCGAAGGCCTGGGCCATGCCGCCGGCGCCCACGGTGGTGCGCTTGCCGGGCCGCGCCTGGGCGTAGGCGATCACTTCCTTGCCCCGGACGCCGAGGACCTGGCCGGTGACGGACTGCGCCGCCGCGGATGCCAGATAGGCCACGAGGTCGGCGACGCCTGCCGCCGGTACCTTCAGCGCGCGCGCCTTGTAGGCGGCCTGTGCGTCGTTCTGCGGCTTGATGCTCTCGGTCACGCGGGTCGAGGCGAAGGGGGCGACGGCGTTGCAGGTGACGCCGCTCCGCGCCATGTCCATCGCGGTCACGCGGGTGAGGCCGATCAGCCCGGCCTTGGCCGAGGCATAGGCGGCCTGGCCGAAATTGCCGTAGAGCCCGGCGGTCGAGGTCACGTTGACGATGCGGCCCCAGGCATAGGGCTTGTCGCCGCGCTCGGCCTTGGCCTGATCGCGCATGACCGAGGTCGCCGCACGGGTGAGATAGAAGGCAGCCGAGAGGTTGACCCTGAGCACGTCCTCGAAGTCGGCCGGCTCCAGCTTGAAGACGAAGCCGTCGCGGAGGATCGCCGCGTTGTTGACCACGATGTCGATGCCGCCGAAACGCTCGACGGCCATCGCGACGGCCTCCTCGGCCGCGCCCGGGCTCGCGATCGAACGCGGGAAAGCGGCCCCGCCGAGCCTCATGGCGAGATCGCCCGCCAGCGCCGCATCGCCGCCGCGGCCGTCCATGCCGACGCCGGGATCGGCGATCACCACCTTGGCGCCGTCGGCGGCGAGGCGTTCGGTTATGGCGCGGCCGATGCCCTGGGCGCCGCCGGTGACGAGGGCCACGCGGCCTGCGAGCGATCCGGTCATGACGCCACCCTCGGCTTGTCGGCATCGGTGTAGAAGGCGTCGGCGTGCACGTCTTCCCGCCGCATCTTGCGGGCGACCAGAACCGGCGTCATCGCTTCCACCATCACCGGCGGGCCGGCGACATAGGCCTTGGCACCGTCCAGCGCCTGGAAGTCGACGGCGACCGCCTCATGCAGGAAGCCGGTGCGCCGCGAAGTCGGGCCCGACGGCTGCGATAGCACGATGTGGAAGGTGAGGTTGGGATGCTTCGCCGCCAGCGCCTTGAAGTGATCTTCGAGGTAGATGTCGCGCTCGTCGCGGGCGCCGAAATAGAGATGCACCGGGCCGCGACGCCCCTTGGCTAGTGCGGTCTCGACGATGGAGGCAATGGGCGCGAGGCCAGAGCCGCCGGCGATCGCCAGGATCGGCCCGGTATGCGCCTCCTTCAGATGCGCAATGCCGTTCGGCCCTTCGACCAGCACCGGCGTGCCCACCGTCAATTCGTTCGCGACATAGGCGCTGACCGCGCCGCCGCTCATGTGGCGAACATGGAAGGTTAGCCTGGTCTCGTCCGGCCGGTTCGCCATCGAGTAGTCGCGGGTCTTCTGGCCGGGGAAGGTGAGGCGGGCGAACTGCCCGGCGGTGAAGGCGAAGGGACCGCCCGACTCGATCTCCAGCGTCATGCCGGTGATGTCGTGGGTGAGCCGGTCGAGGGCTACGACCCGACAGTCGAGCCGGCGCTGGGCATGAAGCGCGATGTCCTCGCCCTCGATCCAGGCGATCTCGATGTCGTCGTCGGCCATCGACCGGCAGGCGAGCACCAGGCCCTGGCCCTTCTCCTCGTCGGTCAGCGCGAACTCCGAATACGTCGCGAGCTCGATCGATCCCGAGATCAGCATCGACTTGCAGGCGCCGCAATTGCCCGACTGGCAGCCGAAGGGATAGGGGACGCCTGCCCCCAGCGCCGCGTCGAGCACGGTCTGTCCGGGCTCGAGCCCGATCGGTGTCGGCCATTGCCGGATGCGTACGCTCGCGACCATTTCTGCTCAATCTTGCGGGTGCTGGAATTGCGACTTATTCTATGTCCAAATGTTCGACTGTCAAATTGTTCGATCAACTAACAATCATAGGGAGGATGCCATGCTTTCGCGTGCTCTGATCGGCCTCCTGGCGCTCGCAGCATTGCCGGCTTCGGCGCAGGACGTCACCCTCAAGGTCCATCACTTCCTGCCGCCGCCGTCGCCGGCGCAGGCGCAGTTCATCAAGCCATGGGCCGACGCGCTCGCCGCCGAATCCGGCGGCCGCATCAAGGTCGAGATCTTCGCTTCGATGGCGCTGGGCGGCCGCCCGCCGCAGCTCTACGACCAGGTGAAGGACGGCGTCGCCGACGTGGTGTGGACGCTGCCGGGCTACACGCCGGGCCGCTTCCCCAAGTCCGAGGTGTTCGAGCTGCCGTTCATGGCGGCCTCGGCCACGGCGACCGCCCAGGCGACGCAGGAGTTCTACGAGAAGCATCTCCGTGACGAGTTCAAGGACGTGCATGTGCTGGTGATGCACGCGCATGCTCCCGGCAGCTTCTTCACGGTGTCGAAGCCGATCATGGCGGTCGAGGACCTCAAGGGCCTGAAGATCCGCGCTCCCACCCGCGTCATAAACGACGCGCTGAAGGCGTTGGGCGCCACCCCTGTCGGCATGCCGGTGCCGGAGCTGCCGCAGGCGCTGTCCCGCGGTGTCGTCGACGGCGCCACCATCCCCTTCGAGGTGGCGCTGCCGCTGAAGGCGCACGAGATGGTCAAGCACGTGACCGAGATCCCGGGCGCGCGCGGCTTTTACACGTCCGTATTTCTCTATGCGATGAACAAGGCCAAGTATGACGGCCTGCCGGCCGACCTGAAGAAGGTCATCGACAACAATTCCGGCATGGCGCTGGCCCGCAAGGTCGGCAAGATCTGGGACGACGTCGAGAAGCCCGGCCGCGACGCGGCGATGGCGGCCAAGGTGCAGTTCCACGCCATGCCTCCGGCCGAGATCGCCAAGATGCAGGCGGCGACCCAGCCGGTGATCGACGCCTGGATCAAGGACATGGACGGCAAGGGCGCAAACGGCAAGATGCTGGTCGACGACGCCCGCGCGATGATCGCGAAGTACGCGAAGTAGTGTCGGAGGATTCTGTCGACCGGTCCCGACTGAGGCGGGTGCTGGAGCTGGGATCGACGGCTCTGGCGCTCGCCGGCGGGCTGGTGCTCACCGCCATCATGCTGATGTCGATCGTCTCGATCGCCGGGCGCTGGCTGTTCTCGCGGCCGGTGCCCGGCGACTTCGAACTGGTGGAGATCGGCTCGGGCCTCGCGATCTTTCTCTTCCTGCCCGCCTGCCAGCTCCGTGGCGCCAACGTCATCGTCGACTTCTTCACCACCGGAATGAGCCGCCGCGGCCAGTCTTGGCTGGATGCCTTCGGCGCGCTGCTCTACACGCTCGCCGCCGCGCTCTTCGCCTGGCGGCTGGTCTTCGGCGGCATCGACTATGTCAGCTATGGCGAGCGGACGATGGTGCTGGGCCTTCCGGTCTGGATCAGCTTCCTCCTGATCGTACCGTCAATGGTCTGGCTGGTCCTGGTCGCCGCCTACACCACCTCGCGTCACGTCGGGGCGGCGCTCCGGTGAGCGGTCTCTGGATCGGCGCGATCGGCTTCGTCGGACTGCTGGTGCTGATGGCGCTCCGGGTGCCGATCGCGGTCGCGATGATCGTCTCGGCGCTGGTGGGCTATGCTTGGCTCGCCGGCCTGACGCCGCTGCTGGCATACCTGAAGACCGCGCCCTATGCGCTGTTCTCGGGCTACTCGCTCTCGGTGATCCCGCTGTTCGTGCTGATGGGTATGTTTGCCTCAGAGGCCGGCATGTCGGCGGCCCTCTTCCGTGCGGCGGACGCCTGGCTCGGCCATCGCAAGGGCGGCCTTGCGATGGCGACCATCGTCGGCTGCGCCGCTTTCGGCGCCATCTGCGGCTCCTCGGTCGCGACCGCGGCCACCATGGCTCAGGTGGCGCTGCCGGAGATGCGGCGCTACGGCTATTCCGGCGCGCTCTCGACCGGCACGCTCGCCGTCGGCGGCACGCTCGGCATCCTGATCCCGCCCTCGATCATCCTGGTGGTCTACGGCCTGATCTGCGAGCAGAACATCGCCAAGCTGTTCGCTGCCGCCTTCATCCCCGGCCTGCTCGCAACCGTCGGCTACCTGATTGCGATCGCCATCTACGTGCGCCGCAATCCGGCGGCGGCGCCGGCGGCGGCGGCCTCCACGCCGGCGCAGCGCCGCCGGGGCCTGATCGAGGTCTGGCCGGTGATCGCGATCTTCGTCGTGGTCGTCGGCGGCCTCTACGGCGGCATCTTCACCCCGACGGAGGGGGCCGCGGTCGGCGCCTTCGCGACGTTCCTCGCCGCGATGGCCAGGCGCGCGTTAGGCTGGGCTCAGATGAAGCGGGCCTTGATGCTGACCGCCGAGACCACGGGGATGATCTTCCTGATCCTGCTCGGCGCGGATCTGTTCAACTCGTTCCTGGCCCTGAGCCATCTGCCGGACGCGCTGGCCCAGACCATCTCCGGCCTCGATCTTCCGCCCTATGCGGTGATGCTGGCGATCATGGCGATCTACATCCTGCTCGGATGCGTCATGGACGAGCTGTCGATGATCCTGCTGACCCTGCCGATCCTGTTCCCGATCGTCATGGGGCTCGACTTCGGCCTGCCCAAGGCCGAGGTCGGGATCTGGTTCGGCATCCTGGTGCTGACCGTGGTCGGTATCGGCCTGGTGGCGCCGCCGGTCGGCCTCAACGTCTACGTCATCTCCGGCATGGCCCGCGACGTGCCGATGAGCGAGACCTTCCGCGGCGTCATGCCCTATCTCTGCGCCGACGCCGTTCGCGTAGTCTATCTCGTGGCCTTCCCTTCGATCTCGCTCTGGCTCGTGCGTCTCCTCGGATGAGCGAGGGCCATGACGAGGGCATTCTGCCCGAACTGCTGGGCTATCACCTGAGGCGAGCCCAGCTCGCGGTCTTCGCCGATTTCGAGCGGTCGATGACCGGGATCGACCTCACCCCCGGCCAGTTCGGCGTGCTGGCCAGGATCGCCGCCAATCCTGGCCTCTCGCAGAGTGCCCTCGGCCGCGCCGTCGGCATCGAGCGTTCCAGCGTGGTCGCGGTGATCGACCGGCTGGAGAAGCGGAAGCTGGTCGTCCGCGGCAAGGCCGAGGGCGACCGCCGCGCCAACGCCTTGTCGTTGAGCGAGGAAGGCGCCCGGCTCTTCCGCGATGCCAGCCGCCGCGTCCGCGCGCATGAGCGCCGGATCGCCCGCGGCCTGACGCCCACCGAAGCCAGGACGCTGGCGACCCTGCTCCGGAAGATCGTCAGACCCTGAGGCGATCCGCCTAGAAGTTGGTGAAGCGCGTGAGCGGAACCACGACGCCGTTGGGCAGCGTCATGTTCGCGGTGACCTGGCTGGTGAACTGGAGCGTGACGCTGCCCTGGTCGGCGACGCAGCCCGGCGTCTGGTAGGGCCCCGTCAGGGACTGTCCACCCGAGCAGCGCTGGAACAGGCCGGTGTAGAGCGAGGTCGACGTCATGTCGCCGGTCGAGATGTACCAGGTGGCGGTGCCGGCATCGTCGTACATGTAGCCGCTGAAGAAGAGCTTGTTGCCCTGCACCTCGATGACGAAGCCGCGGCCGCTCTCCGATTCGTTCCACCACCAGCCGGTCTGCGGCATGCCGTCGACCGGTCCGGCCGCGGCGCCGCCGGCGACGATATCGTAGCGCTCGATCGTCGTCGTGCCTCCGGCCCAGGTCAGCGTCGCCGTGGTCGGCGTCGTGAAGCTGAGGGCGAAGGCGCTCACCCCGCCGATGTACACGCCCTCCCGATAGCTCCCGTTCAGAGTCTGGCCGTTTCCGTACTGGTTCAGCGTGGCGCTGAAGCCGGTCGTGGTGGTGCTGCCGTTGGCCAGGTACCAGATCGGAGCGCCGGCATCGGTGTAGAGGTAGGTGCTGATGAAGAGCTTGCCGTCCTTCGCCTCGAGACCGTAGCCGCGGCCGGATTCGGCCGCGTTCCACCACCAGCCGTTCACCGGAACGACGGGCGGCGGCACGGCGATCGTGGTGACGCCGGCGTTCAAGGTCAGCACCGTGGTTTCGCCGAGGATCGTCGGATCGGTGGTGAGATTCGTGGGGTCGAAGACCTGGAGACGCCCGCCGGTCGAGTCGGTCGCGTAGCCGCGGGCGCCGGTGTCGGATAGCCCGACCGAGCCCGCGCCGCCGATCCCCGAGAGCGCGCCGGCGGCCGAGAGGCTGGCGATGTCGATCGTGTCGACCGTTCCGGCGCTGGTGGTGACGTAGGCCGTGGCGCCGCTCGGCGAGAGGGTGATCGCGATGCCGTTGCCGCTGAGCGTGATGTTCCTCAAGAGCGTACGGAACTGCAGCGAGATGATGGCGACCCGCGTGCTGTCGCCCAGCACCAGGAGGAACTGGCCGTCGGGAGTGACCACCACGCCCTGGGGATAGGTCTCGGCGACGTCGATCGTATCGACGCCGGTGTTGGTGCCGGTATCGATGATGGAGATCGATGCGGAGCCGCTGTTGGCGACGTAGAGACGGCTGCCGTCCTTGCTGAACGACATTCCCCGCGGCCCTGACTGCACCGGAATGTTGGTGATCAAGCTGGCGTCCGCGACCGAGATCGCACTCACGCTGCTGTCGGCGTTGTTGGAGACATAGGCGACACGGCCATTCGGCGAGACGGCGATACTGTGAGGCTCGCCTCCGACCGAGACGGTCGCGATCGTTGCAAGCGTGTCGGCCGACATCACCTCGACCGTGTTGTACCGGGTCATCGCCGCGAAAGCCCGGTGGTTGATGCCGGGCGCGATCGCGACCGCGGCAGGCGCCGAACCGATCTCGCCGAGGCGCGTCGCCGTCACCTGGAGGGTCGTGAGATTGACGACCGACAAGGTGCTTCTGGCCGAGTTGCCGACGATGGCCGAGGTCTGGTCGGCATGGACCGTCTCTGCTGCCAGAACCGCCGACAGCATGGCCGCGGCCAGCGCGAGCGCCCGCGCCGACCGGTTGGGGAGTAGGGTATCGAGCATCTTCACGATCCTGTTCATCGGGGCGTCACCGCCAGAGGAGCGCTGCCGCTGAAATTCACCGGCACCGAAGGCGGGGTCACGTTCGAGATCTGCGGCGACATCGCGCCCTGGAAGACTGCCGCCATATTGGAGATGCGGCCCGATCTGACGTCCATCGGAAGCGTCAGATTGACCGAGCCGCCGAAGGTCTGATCGCCGCCGGTGGAGGTCCAGTTGCCGACGAACTTGAGATTGTTGCCAGCCGACGATCCGGACAAGGTCCCGCCGAAGCTGCCGGTGACGTTGAAGCTGATCGGGACCGGGATGGTGAACCCCTGCACCGTGACCGAGCCGGTCGCGGTGACGGGCCGATCGCCGGCGAAGGTGCCGCTGGAATGGCCGGTGAGAGTCCAGGCGCTGGTGGACGTGGGGACGATCTGCACCTCCCAGCTGCCCGAGACGGTGATGTTCAGCGGGAAGTTCACATTGACGCCGATCTGAGGAATGTTGAGCGGGATGGTGATGGCTTCGGTCTGGTTGATCGTGCCGGTGAAGCGGAGATCGCTGAGATCGGCGCTGGCGCGGTACTCGTCGGCGGGAACCGTGAAGCCGACGGTCAGGTCGTAGGCGCGCGCGCCACTGGACGTCGAGGCGTTCCCGGTGAGCCTCGCCTGCCATTGCAGGTCGCCGGTCGCAGTGAAGTTGAGCGCCTGGGACGACCCGCCGGCAGCATCGGTGTAGGTGCCGGTGAAACCGCGGCTCACCGCGTCATAGGTGCCGGAGATGTTGACGTAGACATTGTTGGAGCCGCTGCAGCCGACCGCACCGCTGATGGTGACGGTAGCGCCGCTGGTGCGATGCTGGACGTTTCCGGTGCAGGTTGCGGCGACCGGCGTCCCGCCGCTGTCGGTGATGGTGCCGGTCACCGAGAGGTTGCCTGGGCCGGTATAGGCGGGGCTCGCCGTCGTCACCGTCAGGTTGGTGATGCTGGCGCTCTGCGCCCGCCCCGAGTCGTAGATCCGGGCGCCGACGATGAGGCGCATGTTCGTGTAGGGCGCGGTGCCCATGTCGCCGGACGACACTGTCGTGCCGTTCACCGTCCACGTATAGACGCCGCGCGAGACCGTGAAGACGTGGTGTGCTGCGGCGCCGCCGTTGATGCCGGAAAAGGCGACTCGACCCAGGTCCTGCGTGCCGATGCGGCCGCGACGGCCGACGGCACCGGCCGTCCCGCTATATTCCCAGCGATAGAACGCCTGCGCGCCGATCGCCTGGCCGAAGTTCCAGCCCTTGCCAGATCCTTCGGTCAGCAGCACGAACGGCCCGACATAGCCGAACTGCGTGCCGACGGTGCCTGTGAGGTCGAACTCCACGCGGATTCCCTCGACCGGGAAGGTCTCGCTCGACTGGACGAAGTCCTCGATGTAGCTGCCGACGCCGGTCAGACTTTGGGAAAGGTTCCCGCCGCTCGCCTGCCAGGCGTTGGGAGCCTGCGTGATCGTGACGGCGCCGCCGGAGCTGCGCTGCGTATAGGGAGTCCAGGTGAAGGACGTATAGACCTCTGCGCCGGCGGCGGCCGGAAAGGCCAATGCCAGCAGGAGAGTCAGTATCGATCGCATGTGTCGTTGCCTCATCGTGGGACGCGGGGGGGAGGCGTCCAAGTCTCACGATAGGTTTCGATGCGGTGCCGGTCGTTGATGCAGGTCAAGAGATGCGCGCAATCGCGCCCCGGATATGCGACCGAGTGTCGCCGTCGTCGGCCAGTGTCATGCAAAGGCTCGACCGATCATGCGGATCGGGTCGTCGCTCCGGCGCAACAACAGCTTTGTTAAGGGCTCGTCGGTAGAAGTCCGTGACGGCGATTTGTGCTGCCGGCCTCTAGGACTCCTTCTGCATGGCTCATTTCGCCGCCGCCCTGCTTGCCGCGTTACGGGCCAGCGCTCTCGTCCCGCTTCAGGCGCAACCGGCGACGCCGCTGCCGCAGAAGATCGCGCGCGCCTCCGGTGGCGAGATCGAACTGCAAATCAACGAGCCGGACAGGCTGGTGCCGGCGGCCCGGACGATGTTCGCAGTCGCCGACGGCTTGTTCGACGCCGGCTGGGGCGGCGCCGGATGGTTCGCCGCGTCTACCAGCCAGTAAGGGCCGCGCGCGCAATTGCCGGGGAATGATCCTCGGATTCTCTTTTAGGACGGATCGGCCCACGGGACGGTGATTTCCCTCCCCTCGCGATCCTGTTGCAGCGAAACGGCCGCCGTCCCATACTTGCGTTTATCATGCGCCTCCTGAGGCTCGCCCTCGTTCTCCTCTTCTTCGGTGCCTCGGTCGCCGCGCCGGCGCTCGCCGGGCCGCGCGAGGATCAGCTCGACAAGATGTTCGGACGCCTGAAGGAGACGTCCTCGGAGGCCGAGGCGTCGGCGATCACCCAGCAGATCTGGGTCCTCTGGACGACCTCCGACGATTCCAACGTCAACGACATGATGCGGCGCGGCATCCGGCTGATGAGCGCGCAGAACCATGCCGACGCGCTGGAGATCTTCGATCGTATGGTCAAGTATGCACCCGAGTTCGCCGAGGGCTGGAATAAGCGCGCCACGGTCCACTACATGATGGGCAATTTCGCGGAGTCGGTCGCCGACATCCGGAAGACCCTGGCGCTGGAGCCCCGGCATTTCGGCGCGCTCTCGGGCCTCGGCATGATCAACATGGAGCTGGATCGCGAGGCCGATGCGCTGAAGGCCTTCGAGGCGGCGCTGAAGGCGAACCCCTATCTTCCGGGTGCCCGCCAGCAGATCCAGGAACTGAAGAAAAAGCTGCAGGGCTCCCCCACGTGAGCGGCTTCGATCTGGTCATCCACGGCGGGCACGTGGTCACGCCGGCGGGCGTCGTCGCCATCGACATCGGCGTCAAGGACGGCCGCATCGTCGCGCTCGGCCAGCTCTACCCGGACCAGGGGGCGGAGGCGATCGACGCCACCGGTCTTTTCGTGCTGCCGGGGATCATCGACACCCAGGTGCATTTCCGCGAGCCCGGCCTCACCCACAAGGAAGATCTCGACACCGGCACGCGGGCGGCCGTTCTGGGTGGCGTCACCTCGATCTTCGAGATGCCGAACACCAACCCGCTGACGCTGACCGCGGACGACCTCCAGGCCAAGTTCGGTCGGGCCAAGGGCCGCGCCTGGTGCGACCACGCCTTCTTCATCGGCGGCTCGGCCGAGAACGCCGACGCGCTGGCCGAGCTCGAGCGCATTCCCGGCTGCGCCGGCGTCAAGGTGTTCATGGGTTCGTCCACCGGCAACCTGCTGGTCGAGGACGACGCGACGCTGGACCGCATCGTCGGGAACGGCACCCGCCGCATGGCCGTCCATGCCGAGGACGAACCCCGGCTGAAGGAACGCCGTCACATCGCCGACGAGGGCAGGCATCCGCGCGTGCATCCGGTCTGGCGCGACGAGATCGTCTGCCTGAAGGCGACGCAGCGGCTGTTGGGATTCGCCCGCAAGCACGGGCGCCGCATCCACGTGCTGCACGTCACCACGGCGGAAGAGATGGAGCTGCTGGCGGCGAACAAGGATCTCGCCACCGTCGAGGTGACGCCGAACCACCTGACGCTCACCGCGCCCGACTGTTACGAGAAGCTGGGCGCCCGCGCTCAGATGAACCCGCCGGTGCGCGAGGCCCGCCACCAGAACGCGCTCTGGCGCGCGATCGCCGAGGGCGTGGTCGACGTCATCGGCTCCGACCATGCGCCGCACACGCTGGAAGAGAAGGCGAAGCCTTATCCGGCCTCGCCGTCGGGCATGCCCGGCGTGCAGACGACCCTGCCCCTGCTACTGACCGCTGCGTCGAAGGGCAAGCTGACGCTGGAGCGCGTCGTCGATCTCCTCTGCCACGGCCCGCAGCGGATCTACCAGATCGCGGCCAAGGGCCGGATCGCCCGCGGCTACGACGCCGACTTCGCGCTGGTCGACCTGCAGGCGTGGCGAGAGCTCAAGGACGAGGACATGGGCACCAAGGTCAAGTGGACACCGTTCGCCGGCATGCGCGTCTGCGGCGTGCCGAAGGCGACGGTGATCCGCGGCCGCGTCGTCATGCGCGACGGCGAAGTGCTGGGCACGCCCACCGGCCAGCCGATCCGCTTCGCCGAGACGATCAGTCCTTCCTGAACGCCTTCGCGGATGCCGCCCAGTGGTCCGGATGGACCCAGGCGGCGACGAAGGCTTCGGTCTCGGCGTGATCGACGGCGCTCCTGAGCTGGCGGTCATGCGCGATCGCGATCGCCTTGAATCCTCGAAGCACATGGGCGCTCTGCTTCAGCATCGGCGCCAGCAGCGTCTCGACCGCCGCATCTGCGTCGGCGTCGACCGCGTCGGCGAGGCCGAGCGCGCGGGTCTCATCGGCTGAAAGGATCTCGGCACGGGCAAGCAGCCGGAGCGCGGTCGAGGAGCCTACCCGGCGGATCAGATCGTAGCCGCCGCCCCAGCCGGTGGTGACGGCAAGCTTCCCTTGCAGGAATCCGAGACGCGCATGCAGCGCCAGGGCGCGGAGGTCGCAGGCGAGTGCCAGTTCGGCGCCGCCACCCCAGGCATCGCCATTCATGCGGGCGATCACCGGCGCCGGGAAGTCGCGGACCGCCTGCAGCGCCGCCTTGGCCTCGATCGAGAAGCGGGTCGCCTCCTCGGGCTCCCGCACCGCCTCGAGCTCCTTCAGGTCGCCGCCGGCGGCGAAGCACTTGTCGCCGGCGCCGGTAAGGATGACGGCCTTGATCGTCTCGTCCTTGGCGTGCTCGCCGAAGGCCAGATGGATCTCGGCCAGAACAGCCCGCGACAGCGCGTTGCGCTTGGCCGGCCGGTCGATGGTGATCCCGAGCACATCGCCGGTGCGGGAGACGATCAGGTGGGACATGTCTGTCTGGTGTCGGAAGCGGGTTGCGAAGCCCATCATGCGCCTCCGCCGGGGGGCGGCGGCGGGTTGCTGCGGTGGGCCATCGGCGGCGGCGGGCGGTCGAGGAATCCCGGGTTGCGATCGAGGAAGGCCCGGGCGAGGCGTGAATCGGGCAGGTCCATCGCCCAGAAGCGGTCCTCCGGGAACGGCCCGCCGACGGCGCGGCGGAGCGCGTCCTCCTCCTCGTTGATCTCTTCGAAGCGCGACGGTGGCCCCGCCGGCTTGCCCAGGCGCTCGCAGAATTCGTGGCACGCCTCCTCGATCGCCTCGGGCTCCGCCTCAAGCATGTGCAGGCCCATCTGCTCGAACTGGTACATGTGGCCGAGCATGGTCAGGCGGCGGCCCAGCATCTCGGCATAGTCGACGGCACGGCCGGTCTCCACCTCCGCCATCGTCTTCGGCAGCAGCAGATGGCCGGACTCGAACTCGTTGAAGTCGCCGATGTAGCCGTTGATCGCGAGAAGGGGGCGGCCGAAGGCGCGCGCGATGTCGGCGGGGCCGGAGCAGCAATGGATCATGAAGGCCGAGCGTGCGATCGCCCAGACGTCGAGCAGCGGCGCCCGCTGGGCGAGATGGGCGCCGTCATGGACATGCGGGCCGACGACGGGAAGCGGCGGCATCGACGGATCGCCGATGCGCAGCACGGCATAGCCGCGCCCGACGAGCATCCGGATCGCCGACGCATAGCGGACGATATCGCAGTCTCGGAAGCGGTTGAAGGCGTGCGCGGGGTTGTATCCCGGCGAGCGCACGTGAAGCGCGACCAGCGGCCGGTCCGGGTCGATCCCGGCGCTCTTGGCGAGGTCGATGCCGTCGGCCGCCTCCGCTTCGGTCAGGCTCAGCGTGGCGCGGGGCGGCTGGCCACGCCGGCGGCGGTGATAGAGCTCGCGTGCGATCCTGGAGGCGCCGCCGAAGACGACATGGAGCTCGCCGAAGTCGAAATGGGCCTGGTCGCGAAACAAGGTGACGGCGGCCCTGAACAGGATCTCGTGCGGCAGGTCGATCCGCTCGACCACCTCGAGGCCGCGCATCGCCAGCGCCGCCATGCGGGCATCCACCCGGCCCGAAAGCGGCAGCGGCACGAAGAAGACCTGGTGGGTCGCTGTCGGGAACAGGGTGCGGAGGATGTGCGGGTCGAACCAGAAATGGCCGATGAAGTCGACGCCCGCGAACGGATAGACCACCGCCTTGCGTCCGTCGCGCCGGGGGGCGATGGCACGGCGCACGGCGGCGACGAACTGGCCGATCTCCTGGTAGCTGACGTTGCGTGAATTGGCGAAGCTCATTTCGCGGGCGTGCGGACGGATGCCAGGAGGGCAAGGCCGGCGACGAAGAAGGCGAGGATGGTCGCCATGCCCCAGCGCTGGCTGCCGGTCGCGCGCGTCACCTCGGCAAGGACGAGTGGCCCCAGGAACGCCGTCGCCTTGCCGGAGAGCGCCATCAGGCCGAACAGCTCGGCCCGCCTTTCCGCCGGCGCACGCCTCGCCATCCAGGTGCGCGACGCCGCCTGCACCGGGCCGAGAAAGAGCCCGATCAGGAGGGCGGCGATCCAGAACACCGCCTTCGACGTGCTGACGAGGACGACGGCGCTGGAGATCGACAGGCCGACAAGGCCGGTGGCGATGGCGGTGCGTGGGCCGAGGCGATCGTCGACCCAGCCGAAGCCGATCGCACCCAGCGCCGCGGTGACGTTGAGCGCGATGCCGAACTGGATGACTTCGGCGAAGGAGAAGCCGAAGGTGCCGGCGGCGTAGATGCCGCCGAAGGCGAAGAGCGTCGTCAGCCCGTCGGTGTAGAGCATGTTGGCGAGCAGGAAGCGCCAGAGATCGGGCGTGGCGCGGGCGGTGCGGAGGGTGCCGGCGAGCCCGGCCAGGCCCGTCTTCAGCGCTGCCATCGGCTTGAGCCCGCGGCCGGGTATGTCCGGCGTCAGGAAGGCGAAGGGCAGCAGGAAGGCGAGATACCAGACGGCCACCATCGGCGCGGTGGCGCGGATGTTGGCAGCGTCCTCCTTGCCGACGCCGAACCAGGGCGTATCGGTCTGGACGAACCCGACCAGCGCGACCGCGAGGCAGAAGAGCCCGCCGACATAGCCGACGCCCCAGCCCAGGCCGGAGAGCCGCCCCATGCGCTCGGAGGACGTCAGTCCGGGCAGCATGGCGTTGTAGAAGACGGCGGCGAACTCGGCGCCGAGGGTGGCGACGACCACCAGGCCCAGCGCCAGCGGCACGTCGGCCGGCGTCGGGTGCACCTGCCAGAGGAGCGCGGTCGCGACGATGCAGAGGAGCGAGAAGGCGATCGCCCAGGCCTTCCGCCCCTGCCCCTGGTCGGCGATGGCGCCGAGCGCCGGGGCCAGGAGCGCGATGGCGAGACCGGCGAGGCTGGAGGCATAGCCCCATTGGGTCGTGCCCAGCGTCGGGTTCGCTGCGACCGCCTCGGTGAAGTACGTGGCGAAGACGAAGGTGACGATGACGGTGAAATAGGCCGAGTTCGCCCAATCGAACAGGCACCAGGCGGCGAGGGCGGACTTGCTGGGGTTGCTCATGATGCGGCGATCACGCCAGAGGCGGGGCGAAAGCGCAAGCCGGGCATTGGCGGGAAAGGCGCTATCGGCACGCGTCGCGGGATCTTCTCACCCGATCGTCATCGATTGCTCATCGGGCATTCACAGGGCGGGCACAGCGGGATCACACCCTGTTGCTATCGATGGAGGTGCGACGGCGCTTGCATATGGTTCAACGATCAACTACATAGTTCATCGTTAAATCATATGGAGCTCCCGATGAAATTCTCCCGCCGCGCCCTGATCGCCTCTGCCGGGGCCTTCGCCGTCGCGGGCGGAAGCGCCGCTGCGTTTCTCGCCACGCGCACGCCGGACCGGGCGCTGGCGCCATGGGACTCGGCGCACCGAGGCGCCTACGCCGATCCCCGGCTCCGGGCGTTCGCCTACGCGGTGCTGGCGCCCAATCCGCACAACCGCCAGCCCTGGATCGTCGAGCTGAGGGGCGAGTCGGAGGTGCTGGTGTTCTGCGACCTCGATCGCCGCCTGCCGGAGACCGATCCCTTCGACCGGCAGATCACCATCGGGCTCGGCTGCTTCCTCGAGCTGTTCCGGATGGCGGCGGCGCGGGACGGCCTAGGGGCGGAGATCGAGCCGTTTCCCGAGGGCGAGCCCGAGATGCGGCTCGACGGCCGGCCGGTGGCGCGCGTGCGGTTGCGGAAGGTCGAGCCGATCGCGGACCCGCTGTTCGCCGAGATCATTCGGCGGCGCTCGAACAAGAAGCCGTTCGACGTTTCCCGCGCCGTCGATGCCGGCACGCTCGCCCGACTGGTCGACGGAATCTCCGGCGCGGCGGCGACCCGCGACCCCGCGCGCGTCGCCGCTCTCCGCGATCTGACCTTCCGCGGCTTCGTACGCGAACTGACGACTCCTCGGACTCTGATGGAGAGCGTGCGGCTGATGCGCATCGGCAAGGCCGAGATCGAGGCGAACCCGGACGGCATCTTCCTCGGCGGTCCGATGTTGGAGACGTTGCGTCTGGTCGGCGTCCTGTCACGCGAACAGATCGCCGACGCCGGATCCTCCGCCTACCGCCAGGGTATCGACACCTATCGCGAGATCATGAGCACGGCAATGGGCCATGTTTGGCTGACGACACCAGGGAACACGCGGCTGGCCCAGCTCGGGGCCGGCCGCGACTGGATCAGGATCAGTCTCAGGGCGACGGCCCTCGGGCTCGGCATTCATCCGATCAGCCAAGTGCTGCAGGAGTTCCCGGAGATGAGGGAGCTCTTCGACGAAGCCCATCGAGAGCTTGGCGTCGCCCCCGGCGAGCGTCTACAAATGCTGGCGCGCGTAGGCTACGGGCCGGCGGTGCCGCCGAGCCCGCGCTGGCCGCTCGAGACGAGGATCAGGACCGCGTGAGCACGAGGAAGCAGGGGCCAGGCGGTGATCCAGTCCTGTTCGCCTTCTTCAACGAGATCGGTATCATCGACCAGCTGGCGCAGCATCGGCTAAAGCGCGCTCTCCCCGACGGGCTGAGGACGCCGCACTTCATCGTGCTCAACCACCTTGCCCGGCTCGGCGACGGCAAGAGCCCGGTCGTCCTCGCTCGCGCCTTCCAGGTGACCAAGGGGGCGATGACCAACACGCTCCAGCGCCTGGAGGCGCGCGGGCTGATCGTGCTCGCGCCCGACCCCTCCGACGGGCGGGCGAAGCGCGTGATGCTGACCGCCGCCGGCCGGCGCATGCGCGATCAGGCGATCGCCGCACTTGGCCCCGTGTTCGCCGATCTCGACGCCGTCGCCACCGCGGCCGAGGTCGAGGCGGCGCTGCCCTTCCTCCGCCGCATCCGCGCCCACCTCGATCGGGCCCGTGACGACGGCGCGGACGAGTGAGACGGGGCCCTACGCCCCCGCCAGCTCCCCGAACCGCCGGTTGGCGACCGCCAGCATCGCCAGGTCCACCGCAGGCGCGGCGCGCATTTCGGTCAGCGTGTGGTCGATGCGGTCGACGGCCGACTTCCGGGCTTCGACCCAGGTCGCGAGCTCGCCCGAGTCGGCGAGCACGCGGCGGGCAAGGGTCGCCTGGTGGCCGTAGAGGTCGTCGAGCACGGCGGCGGCGGCCTGGCGCTGCCAGTCGGTCTGCGGCTTCAGCTGCGTCGCCTGGTATTTGAGCCAGTCGAGGCCGAGGCGCTGGCCGAGCGCATAGTAGACCCGGGCGACCGCCAGCGGCTCGCCGCCGAGCCGCACGATGTCCGGTGCCGCCGCCAGCCAGTCGAGCTGGGAGACGGCGTGCGCCAGATCCCGGGGCACGCCGGCATCGGCGAGCGCCTTGGCCGCGACGTCGAGCTGGGCGCGGTCGGCCTCGGGCAGCACCTCATCGAGGCCCTTGGTCAGCGCCTCGATGCCTGGGCGGAACTCGGCGAGCGCGCCGGCGATCGACAGCGGATGCTTGCCGTTGTTGAGGAGCCAGAGGCTGGCCCGCTCCGAAAGGCGCCGGATCGTCTGGTGCATCCGTGTCTGCACCTCGGCGGGCACGCGGAGGTCGAGCGCCTGGACGCGTTCCCACATCGGGCCGAGGCCGAAGGCGTCGCGGGCGATGAGATAGGCGCGCGCGATCTCGGGCCAGTCACAGCCGGTCTTGTCGGCGATGGATGCTGTGAAGCTCGGCCCCACCCGGTTGACCATGGCGTTGGTGACGACAGTGGCGACGATCTCGCGGCGGAGCTTGTGACGCGCGATCTCGGGTTTGAAGCGCTGGCGGAGCGCGTCGGGAAAATAGCTTTCGAGATCGGGGATCAGCACGGGATCGTCGGAGAGCTCGGACGGCAGCAGCGCGTTGTAGAGCGCCATCTTGGAGTAGGCGAGCAGCACGGCGATCTCCGGCCGCGTCAGGCCGCGCTCGGAGGCCTGGCGTTCTGCGAGCTGGGCATCGGCCGGCAGGAACTCGATTGCGCGATCGAGCAGGCCGATCTTCTCCAGCGCCCGCATCAGCCGCGCCATCTCCTCGATCCCCTGCGGGCCGTCGGCCTCGGAGAGCGTCAGCGCTAGCGACTGGTCGATGTTGTCGCGGAGCACCAGCTCGCCGACCTCCTCGGTCATCGAGACGAGAAGCTGGTCTCTCTGCTTCACCGTCATGTCGCCATTGGCGCAGACGTCGCCGGTGAGGATCTTGATGTTGACCTCGTGGTCCGAGCAGTCGACGCCGGCCGAGTTGTCGATGGCGTCGGTGTTCAGCCGGACGCCGCCCAGCGCCGCCTCGATGCGGGCGCGCTGGGTCATGCCGAGATTGGCGCCCTCGCCGATGACCTTGCAGCGCAGGTCCTTCGCGGTGATGCGCAGCGCATCGTTGGCACGGTCGCCGACCTCGGCATTCGATTCCCAGGCGGCGCGGACGAAGGTGCCGATGCCGCCGAAGAACAGCAGGTCGACCGGCATCTTCAGGATCGCCTGGATCAGCTCGGCCGGGGTCGCGGCGTCGCGCTCGAGGCCGATCAGCGCCTTCATCTCGGGGCTCAGCCTGATCGACTTGGCCGAGCGCTCGAAGATGCCGCCGCCCTTGGAGATCAGGCTCGCGTCGTAGTCCTTCCACGAGGAGCGCGGCAGGTTGAACAGCCGCTCGCGCTCGACGAAGCTCTTCTCGGCATCGGGGTCCGGATCGATGAAGATGTGCATGTGGTTGAAGGCGCAGACGAGGCGGGTCGCCTTCGAGCGCAGCATGCCGTTGCCGAAGACGTCGCCGGCCATGTCGCCGACGCCGACGCAGGAAAACGGCTCGGTCTGGCAGTCGCGGCCCATCTCGCGGAAATGCCGTTTCACGCTCTCCCAGGCGCCGCGGGCCGTGATCGCCATCTTCTTGTGGTCGTAGCCGGCGGAGCCGCCGGAGGCGAAGGCATCGTCGAGCCAGAAGCCGTAGTCGCGCGAGACGCCGTTGGCGATGTCGGAGAATGTGGCCGTGCCCTTGTCGGCGGCGACCACCAGGTAGGGGTCGTCCTGGTCGAGGCGGGCCACGTCCTTTGGCGGCATCAGCTTGCCGCCGACGGCGTTGTCGGTGATGTCGAGCAATCCCCGCATGAAGATGCGGTAGCACTCGATGCCTTCGGCGAGGAAGGCCTCGCGGCCGCCTTCGGTCGGCGGGTTCTTGACGAAGAATCCGCCCTTCGAGCCGACCGGCACGATGACGGCGTTCTTCACCATCTGCGCCTTCATCAACCCTAAGACTTCGGTGCGGAAATCCTCGCGCCGGTCGGACCAGCGGATGCCGCCGCGGGCGACGCGGCCGCCCCGGAGATGGACCGCTTCGACGCGCGGCGAATAGACCCAGATCTCCACCAGCGGCCGCGGCAGCGGCAGGTCCTCGACCTTCTGGCTGTCGAGCTTGAAGGAGACATAGGACTTCGGCTGGCCGCCGACGGTCATCTGGAAGAAGTTGGTGCGCTGGGTCGAGCGGATCAGGTTGACGAAGCGCCGGAGGATGCGGTCCTGATCGAGATTGGTGACGGTATCCAGCGCATGCTCGATCTCGACCGCGATGCCGTTGGCATTGAGCTCGGCGTCCTTGCGGCCGGCCGGATCGAAGCGGGTGAGGAAGAGTCGCACCAGCAACTTGGTGATGGCCGGATGATCGGCCAGCGCGTCCTCGATATAGGCCTGGCTGAAGGTAAAGCCGGTCTGGCGGAGATACTTGGCATAGGCACGGAGGATCACGACCTCGCGCCACACCAGGTTGGCGCCGAGGATGAGCCGGTTGAAGCCGTCATTCTCGGCCTCGCCGCTCCACACCCGGCGGAAGGCGTCGTGGAAGGCCTGCTTGACCCGGCTGACCGGGACCTGGCCGCCGGCCCGGAGCTGCATCGAAAAGTCCTGGATCCAGACCTTGGTCTCGGTCTCCTTGGGCCTGACCCGGAAGGGAATCTCCTCCAGCACCTTCAGGCCCATGTTCTCCAGCATCGGCAGGATGTCGGAGAGCGCGATCGGCTGGCCGGGGTTGAAGACCTTGAAATGGACGTCGTCGCCCTCGGCATCGATCGGCGTGTAGAGGTTCATGGAGATCTGGTTGGACGCCAGCACCTCCTCGACCCGGTCGATGTCGGAGACCGCGGCCTGTCCCGGGAAGCGCTCGCGATAGCCCGACGCGAAGGCCTCGGCGTAGCGGCCCAGGATCGCGAGACCCTTCTCCTCGCCCTTGGCCTCGATCAGCGCCTGGGAAAGATGGTCGCGCCAGGAGCGCGCCGCCTCGATCAGCTTCGCCTCGATCGCCTTCGGCTCGACGTCGGGGAATTTGAGCTGGTCGGTCTGGACGATGAAGTGCAGCCGCGCCAGCACCGAGTCGGAGATCTGCGTGTAGAACGCCGTCACCGGGCCGTTCAGGCTCTGCTCCAGGATGATCTGGAATTTGCGCCGGAGGTCGGTGTTGTAGATGTCGCGCGGCACGTAGACGAGGCAGGAGATGAAGCGGCGGAAGGTGTCGGGCCTGAGGAAGACGGCGATGCGCTGGCGTTCCTGCAGGTTGAGGATGCCCATCGCCATGTCGAACAGCTGCTCCTGGTCGACCTGCAGCAGCTCGTCGCGGGGGAAGGCCTCCAGGATCGTGACCAGGGTCTTGCCGTTGTGCGAGCCGCCGGCGAAGCCGGCACGCTTCAGGGTCTCGTCGACCTTGTGGCGCAGCAGCGGGATCTGACGGACGCTCTCGTTGTAGGCGGCCGAGGTGAAGAGGCCGACCGCCTGCCATTGGCCGACGACCGCACCCGACTTGTCGATGTCCTTGATGGTGATGACGTCGAGCAGCACCGGGCGGTGGACCGAGGAAAGTCGGTTGCCCTTGGCGATATTGATGAGGATCGGACGCTCGACCTCGGCGCGCACCTCGGCCGGCAGCTCCGAGACGTTCCGCATGCCGCCGAAGACATGGAAGGCCGGATCGCGGACGACGCCGAGGCCGGAGTCGGGATTGACCGCCATGCGGCCGGCCTTGGCCTCGTAGACGAAATCCCGGTATCCCAGGAAGGTGAAGTGGTCGGCCTCGAGCCAGCGCAGGAACTCGATCGATTCCTGGATCTCGGCCGCCGGCAGCGGCGGCGGGTTCGCCTCGATATGGGCGACCACTTCCAGGACCTTTTTCCGCATCGCCCGCCAGTCGGTGACTGCGGCGCGGACATCGGCCAGAACCGAGGCGAGTCCGGTCTGGATCTGCTCCAGGACCTCGGCCGAGCTCCGGGCCGGCACCCGGATCTGCATCATCGATTCGGGCGTGCCGTCCTTGGGGTCTTTTGCGATGCTCTGCCGCTTGCCCTTGGCGTCGCGGACGACGGTGACCACCGGGTGGATCACCAGGTGGACGCCGAGTTCGCGCTGGTTCAGGTACGAGGTGACCGAGTCGACCAGGAACGGCATGTCGTCGTTGACGATCTCGACCACGGTATGGGTCGAATGCCAGCCATCCTCCTCGAAGCGCGGGTTGTAGGCCCGGATCTTGGGCTGGCCGACCGTGCGGGTCTCGGCGAAGCGCCAGAGCGCCATGGCCGCGCCGAACAGATCGATCGGGTCCTCGGCCTGCATGTCCTCGGCCGGGACGTTCTTGTAGAAAAGGCGAAGGAAGGCCTCGGCCTCGGCGGCCTTGCCGGACTCGCCGAGCCGGTCACGGGCCAGGTCGACGACCCGGTTGATGGTTTCGGCCTTGCGGCCCTCGAGCTTCTGGCGCATGCGGCGGGCTTCCCTCCTCGATGCGTCGGGCTCCGAGTTGTCGGTCCCCCGGATTCCAGACAATGCAGGGTACATCCAGGACCGTGTCGAAACAAAGGCTTGTCGGATAGAGTTGAGTCTGCAGCCTGCGTCGGTGTAGACGCCCTTAAGGACCATGCCCGAGCCCGACGAGCCCATCCGCTACTCGCCCAAGGTCTTCGACGTCGAGACGGTCGAAGATGCGCGGTCGATCATCTTGCAGGCCGAGACGCCCGACCGGGTGGCCCGGCGCTGGGAGATCGAGACCCCCTGGTTCGGGGGGGTGATCCGCCAGGCTCTGGCGCTCGGGCCGGACTCGCGGGTGCTCGATTTCGGCTGCGGCCTCGGCCGGCTGTCGAAGTGGCTGATCGACAATGTCGGCTGCCGGGCCGTCGGGGTCGACATCAGCCCCAGCATGCGCGAGATGGCGGTCGAGTATGTCGGATCGCCCAGGTTCTCGGTCGCCTCCTACGAGGCGTTCCGCGCCGATCCCGGCCTCGGCGAGGCCTTCGACGGGGCCTTCGCCTGCTACGTCCTGCAGCATGTCGAACGGCCGGACCAGGACCTTCCGGCGATCGCCGCCGGGCTTCGTCCAGGCGGGCGCTTCTTCCTTGCGAACTCGCAGACGCGCTGGGTGCCGACCACCCATGGCTGGGCCCAGGACCATTTCGACGTGATGGCGATCGCCGAGTCCTGTCTCCTCGGGGCGGGGACGTTTGTCTTCCCGCCGGAGATCGCGGTCCTCCCCGGCCTGGACGTGGAGACCATGCTCCGCGTCTATCGCCGGCCGTGAGCGGGAGCATCGCCCGGTGGCGCTGACCCAGACCCTCGTCGGCCTCCTCGTCAGGATGCGGAAGGCCGGGCTGTTCGACCTCGGCACCGCCAGGGTGCTCGATCTCGGCGAGCAGAACCTCTACGGGGACGTGCGGCCCGCCGACCTGCCGGCGATCGCGCGCGCGCTCAAGCTCGGCGACGATCGGGTGGCCGAGACCGAGGCCGAGGTCGCCCGGCTGACGGCGGCGGCGGCGCCGACGATCGCCTTCGACCTGGCAAAGCTGGTCTATCGCCTGGTCTTCGACTGCACAACCTGCCGGGCGATCGACCTCAACGGCACCCAGGCGGCCTGGCGCCACGACCTCAACCAGCCGCTGCCGATTTCCGAGACCTTCGATGTCGTCACCAATTTCGGCACGTCCGAGCACGTTTTCGACCAGGCCCAGCTGTTCCGCTCGGTGCACGAGCTCACCCGGCCGGGCGGGTTCATGCTGCACGCGCTGCCGCATCAGGGCGGCCCGGACCACGGCTTCTACAACTATCATCCGACGTTCTTCCACGACCTCGCCGCCGCCAACGGCTATCGCGTGGTCATGCTGGTGCTGATGGGCGGCGACGAGAACGGCGAGCGCCTTGACACGATCAAGGAACGCGACAGCTTCGCCGCCCTCCTCGCCAAGGGCGGCCTCACGGGCGACAGAGGCCTCTTCGCCGCCCTCCTTCGCCCGTTCGAGGCGCGGCCGTTCCAGACGCCGATGCAAGGCTACTACGCCGGCGGTCTGACGGATGCCGGTCGGGCGGCCTGGGAAGATCGCGGATGAACTCGAGCCGGTCCGGGCAGGCATGACGGAGGTCACGCATTTCACCCTCAAGGAAGGCGAGGACGCGGGCCCGTTGATGACGGGCGCGCGCCGCGCCATCGCCGGGGCGCCCGGCGATTCCATGCATTGGTACAATCTGTCGCTGTTCCAATGGGCGAGCGGGCTGCATCGCGATGCGGCGCGCGCCATGGCCCGGGCCGGAGCCGCCGGGTATGCCGCCGAAGCCCCCAGGCCGAAGCGCAGCGTCGTCATCCCGGTGCTCGACTACTCGCCGAACTCGCCCTACGACATCGTCGGCCTGCTCGCCGACCTCGAAGGCTTCGAGGGCGAGGTCATCTGCATCTTCAACAGCGCCGAGGTCTTCGCCGACCTTCGCGAGCATCCGCGCATCGACAAGTTCAGCTACAACAAGCACAACGTCGGCGTCGCCCGTTCCTGGAACATCGGCCTGAACCAGGCCGAGGGCGACGTCGTGTTCGTGCTGAACGCCGATCTCAAGGTCTCGCTGGCGGCGCTCGACGAGCTCGAGCGATACCTGTTCACGCTGCCGAACGCGCTGGCGGTCGGGATGGCCGGCGAGATGTACGACATGCGCCGGCTCAAGATTCGCACCACCCACTACACGGGTACCTTCACGGCTCCGCTCGCCGTCGACAAGGTGAGCGGCTATGCCTTCGCGCTTCATGCCCAGCGGCTGCACGACGCCGGCATCTCGTTCGATCCCAGGCTCTCTCCGTTCTTCTGCGAGGAGTTCGATCTGCTCCTCAAAGCGCACGCCGCCGGGTTCGAGGTCTACGCCGCGCCGGTTCCCGGCATCGAGCACGTCCCCGGCATCTCCGCCGCCGACCGGCCGATCTACTGTTTCGGACGCAAGGCCGACCGCATGCGCGTGCTCATCCGCAACGCCAACCTCGTTCTCGATAGAGCTGAACGATGACGTCGTCCACTGGCAAGCCGGTCAGAGACGCCCTGCTCGCCGGTATCCTCGGACGATCCCGTTCGTTCTTCGCCGACGACATGGCGACCGAGGCCGATCGTCTAAAGGGCGCCATCGCCGGCCGCCGGCTGCTCGTCGTCGGAGCGGCCGGCTCCATCGGCGCGGCCTTCGTCCGGCAGGTGGTCCGTTTCCGTCCGGCAGCCCTGCACCTCGTCGACGCCAACGAGAACGCGCTGGTCGAACTGGTGCGCGATCTCCGGTCCTCGCCGATGGCGATGCCGGGAGACTTTCTCACCGCCAGCGTCGACTACGGGCGCCCGGAATTCGCCCGGTTCGCAATCGACCACGCGCCCTACGACGCTTTCGTCAACTTCGCGGCGATGAAGCATGTGCGGGCGGAACGTGACGTCTACAGCTTGCTCCGGATGATCGACGTCAATGTCGAGAGCCTGAAGCGGTGCCTGGATCTCGCGCCGCGCCTCGGCTTCTCGCGCGTCTTCTCGGTCTCCACCGACAAATCGGTGCGTCCCGCCAATCTCATGGGGGCGACCAAGAACCTGATGGAGAAGTTGCTGTTCCAGGACGGCCTCGCCGCGACCGCGACCTCGGCCAGGTTCGCCAACGTGGCGTTCTCCGCCGGGAGCCTGCTGGAGGGATTCGAGTCGAGATTCGCCAAGGGCCAGCCCTTGTCGGCCCCGACCGACGTCCGGCGCTATTTCATCAGCGAGCGCGAAGCCGGCGAGCTCTGCCTGCTCGCCTGCTTCCTCGGCGAGACCCGGCAGGTTCTGTTCCCCAAACTGCAGCCGGCCCGGCATCTCCTCAGCCTCGCCGACATCGCGGTCCAGTTCCTCGCCCACCACGGCTACGAACCGCGCTTCTGCGCGAGCGAGCGCGAGGCGATCGATGCCGGAGGGCCGTCGGGCCGCCAGTGGCCCTGCTACTTCGCGCCGTCCGACACCACCGGAGAGAAGCCGGTCGAGGAGTTCCATCGGACGACGGACGTGATCGACGAGGATCGGTTTCGTGCCGCGGGGGTCGCCCGCGAGACGCCACCGGATCCGGGGGTCATCGAGACGTTCCTGGCGGAGATCGCACGGATCCGGGCCGGGTCCGGCTGGACGAAGGCTGCGGTCACCGTGGCGATCCGCGCCGCCGTACCCGAGCTCGTCCATAAGGAGCTCGGCCGCAACCTCGATCAGAAGATGTGAGTCCTGAGATGATTCCGCATGCACGGCCGGTGCTGACCGGGAACGAGGCGCGCTACCTCCAGGACTGCATCGAGACGACCTATGTCTCGTCGGTCGGCCCGTTCGTCGATCGTTTCGAGAGTCTGGTTGCGGCTGCCAGCCAGTCGACGGGTGCGGTGGCGACGGCATCCGGTACCTCGGCGCTCCACATCAGCCTGGTGGCCCTCGGCGTCGGGCGCGACGACCTCGTCGTCCTTCCGAGCTTCACCTTCATCGCCAGCGCCAATGCCATCGCCCACTGCGGCGCGGAGCCCTGGCTGTTCGACGTGTCGCCGGAGAGCTGGACCCTGGATGCGGCCTTGCTGCGCCGGACGCTGGAGCGGGACACGCGGCGCGAGGCCGGGCGGCTGCTGCATGTGCCGAGCGGCCGGCGGGTCGCGGCGATCATGCCGATCCACACCCTCGGCGTACCGGCGGCGATGGACGAGATCGGGGCGATCGCGGCCGAGTTCGCGTTGCCCATCGTCGCCGACGCGGCGGCGGCGATCGGGGCCACCTACCGGGGTCGGCCGCTCGGCGGCTTCGGCGCGACCCTCTCGGCGATCTCGTTCAACGGCAACAAGACGATCACGGCCGGCGGCGGCGGCGCGGTTGTCAGCCAGGACCTGGAGCTGCTGCGTCTGGTCCGCCACCTCTCGACGACGGCGCGCGCCGGCGAGGAGTACGCGCATGACCGCGTCGGCTACAACTACCGCATGACCAATCTGCAGGCCGCGGTCGGCTGCGCGCAGATGGAGCGCTGGGAGGAGCTGGTCGAGGCGAAGCGGCGTATCCGCCGCCGCTACGACGCCGGCTTCCGGGGCGTGCCGGGCATCGCGCCGTTCCCGGATCCCGCCGGCCAGGAGAGCGCCTGCTGGCTTTCGGGCATCCGTGTGAGCCCGCCTGCGCCCTCCGTCGCGGCGCTACGCACCGGGCTCCGCGCCCAAGGCATCGAGACCCGTGCGTTCTGGCAGCCGATGCACCTGCAGGTGCCTTATCGGGCGGCGCCGGCGACGCCGATGCCGGTCAGCGATGCGCTGTGGCCGACGATCCTGACGCTGCCCTGCTCGACGGATCTCTCCGAGGCCGAGCAGGCGCGCGTCATCGACGCGGTGAGGAGCGTCAGGTGATGCAGGCCGGCGTCGCAGAGGGACGGCGCCGGGTCTGTGTCTTGACCGGCAGTCGCGCGGAGTACGGCCTTCTCCGCTGGACAATGAGCGAGATCGCGGACGATCCGGCGCTTCAGCTCCAGGTCGCCGTCACCGGTGCTCATCTCGAGCCGAAGTTCGGGATGACCGCCGAGCGGATCGAAGCCGACGGCTTTGCGATCGACGCGCGCATCCCGATGCATCTCGATGAGAGTTCGCCGCTTTCGGTGTCGCGCTCGATGGCGGCGGGGCTGGCGGGGATCGCCGAGGCGCTGGATCGCCTCAGGCCCGACATCCTCGTCCTCCTCGGCGATCGCTTCGAGATCCATGCCGCGGCCACCGCGGCGATGGTCGCGCGCATCCCGATCGCGCACATCCATGGCGGCGAGGCGACGGAAGGTGCCATCGACGAGGCGATCCGTCATGCCGTCACCAAGATGGCGCATCTTCACTTCGTCTCCGCGCCAGCCTATCGCGACCGCGTCATCCAGCTCGGCGAGGCGCCCGACCGCGTCTTCGTCGTGGGGGCGGCCGGGCTGGACAATCTGGAGCGCATCGAGCTTCCCGATCGCCCCGCGCTCGAACGCGAGCTCGGCGTCGAGCTCGGCGGCGGCTTCCTACTGGTCACCTATCATCCCGCGACGCTGGCCGCTGGCGATCCCGCCGGCGGTGTAGCGGAGCTCCTGGCGGCGCTGGACGAGTTTCCCGATCTGCGCGTCTTGATCACCGGGACCAATGCCGATCCGGGTGGCGATCGCGTCCGCGACCTGATTTCGGGCTACGCGCGTGCGCAACCGGCGCGGGTCATGCTCCGCGAGTCGCTCGGGACCCGCCTGTATCTGGGTGCGATGCGGGCCGCGGCCGCGGTCGTCGGCAATTCCTCCAGCGGCATCATCGAGGCACCGGCGCTCGGCATCCCGACGGTGAACCTCGGCGACCGCCAGCGCGGCCGGCTACGGGCGGCATCCATCATCGACTGTGCGGAGACCCGCATCGCGATCGCCGCGGCGATCGCAACGGCACTCGATCCGAAATTTCTCGGTGCGTTCGATCGAAGTGCAACCCCCTATGGCCGGCCGGGCGCGGCCAAGCGGATCCGGGACGTGTTGCGCGATGTCCGGCTCGACGGAATTCTGATGAAATCGTTCTACGACCTGCCGGCGGTCAGCCGCTGACGACGGCCAGGGTCGGCGGAGTCGTCTCGGTATAGAGCGTCGACGGCCGCCCGGCGGGGATCCTGTGGTTGGCGCGCCAGATCTGCTCGTACTCGTCGATGCGCTTCTTGTCCTTCATCAGCATCATCTCGCGCAGGCCGAGAAGCTCGACGGCATTGAAGTTCTGGCTGATGACGCCGGTGATCTTGGTCGCGTCGCCGAGGTCAAGAACGAACTTTTCGAGGTTGCCGCCATACTGGCGCTCGATCGACTCGCGATTGACGGTGAACCACTCGGAGCCCGGATAGGGCGTCGAGAAGAACGGCTTCACCACGATGCCGAGCTTGTCCCAGGCGGCCATGCTGTCCCGGATCGAGTCGAAGTCCTCGCTGGGGAAGCCGATCATCTGGTTTGGGATCGGGCGGATCCCGGCATCCAGCGTCCAGAAGAAGCTGCGGATGTTGGTCTTGGGCGACGATCCCTTGCCGAGGCGCTTCAGGACCTGGGACGAGAAGCTCTCGTAGCCGTAGACTAGGTGGGAGCAGCCGGCCGAACGCATCTCCTTGAGGATCTCGGGCGTGCAGAGTGTCGCGTGGCTGGTTCCCGACCAGTGGATGCCGGTCCAGCTCTCGCCGCGCTCCTTACCGTCGCCGAGGTAGGAGGGCTGCAGGCCGTTCTCCTTCCAGAGACGGCAGATGTCCCGCATCCAGGTCCTTCCGGAGTACTGGTCCATGGTCATCAGGTTCTCGTCGAGGAACCCGATGAAGTTGACCTTGAAGCGGTCATAGGCGTAGCGCGCCAGCTTCACCACGTATTCGGGGCTGTGATAGCGGATCGTCCGCGTATAGGCTCCCGGCTTGTCGAACTCGACATTGGCCTCGCCGTCCTCGCCCTCGACGTAGCGCATGTCGCCGGCGATGCCGAGGTGATAGCAGAAGCGGCAGATCAGCGAACAGCCGTAGCTGGCATTGATATCGAGGCGCCGCGTTGCCAGCATGCCTTCTTCCGAGAAGAGGACCTGGCTGTTGGGGAAATAGACTTCCTCGAGCGGGAACAGCTCCCAGGCCGGGTAGGGCAGGCTGTCGAGGTCGTGCAGCAGGCCGCGCGCCGGCGACATCACCAGCTTGCCGTCGGCGGTGCGCGAGATCGTGCCCTTGACCGTGGACCAGGCGCAGTCGCCCTGGTCGAGCCGGTCGAGGAGTTCGGGGAAGGTCTCGAAGGCCTCGCCGATGACGCCGATGTCGACTTCGGGCATCCACGTCATCATCTCGCGCGGCAGCGAGGTCAGCACGCCGCCGCCGAGCATGATCGTCGCCTTGGGGCAGACTTCGCGCGCGATCTGGACGATGCGCTTGATCGAGGCGTAGGCGGTGGTGATGCCACCGAGGGCGACCGTGTCCCAATCATCGGCCTGAAGAACGGCGCGGATCGTTTCTTCGCCACGGCGCCAGGCATTCTCGTCGTAGACCTGCACGAGATGGCCGCGCTTTATCGCGATGGCGGCCAGCAGCGCGATGCCGTAGGGCACGTGCCGCGGCACATCCTCTTCGCGGACCATCGGATTGATGAACAGGACCTTGGCCAAGCGACCCTCTGATCTCCAGCCCTAAGCGCGATCGGCGGCGAGAAAGCTCGCCAGCGGTGCGAAGCGGATGGACTCACCGAAGACGATCCCGCCTTCGGTGCAATTCACGGTCTCGCACTCGGCATCCTTCGCCATGTCGAGCAGCGCCGTTCGGTACCACATATAAGCAGGATCCGTATAAAACCACTGATCCAGATGCGGATTATGGACCCAGATGAACACGTCGTCGAGGTTGTCCTCCCCGACGAGGTCGACCGCCTCGCGATAGTACTGGGTGCGGGAATGCGGGGTGTCTGCGTAGTAGGAGAAGTCAAATCCGACCAGGGCGACTGAGCTCTTGCCCAGGACCGCATGGGCGATCATCCAGGAAGCCGAGCCGACATTGCCGCCGGCGTTGATGCAGGGCATGCCATTCATCTCGAAGACTCGCCGGGTGACGCTGCCCGGCAGGTCCGGGTCGTCGTGCATCGGGTTCCACCAGTAGATGTCCATGCCGAGGTCGATCGCCCGGCGGACCACGGCTTCAGACGCCGAGGTGGAAAGCGCGATTCGGATGCCCTTGGCGTGGCGGGCCATCAGGTCCAGGGTCTCGCGGTTCGCCCGGAGCTCGTTGGTATGCCGGGGATCCAGGTCCTGGCGCCGGAAGTAGTCGTCGCCGCCTGGGGCTTCCTGCACCAGGGTCGGATCGCCGAACCACCTGACAATGCGAGTCGGATGGGGATCGACGGTGACCACGAGGTCCGGGACGACACCATTCTTCAGGCAATAGATCATCGCGCTGTCCGCGATGATCAGCGCCCCGTCATAGCCCGCACCCTTGATCTGGGTGATCGGGTCGCGTCGAGCGACGCTGGGGCCGTTCGCCAGGACGATTGCGCTGTCTCGGCGCCCGATGGGCGCATCACGAAGTTTGGCAATCGATCGGCCGTGGTGAAGAACCGCCTGGTTGCGCTCGGCATTGGCGACGGCCATCGGGCCATGACGTTCCCAGGTGAGGGGGCCGAGCTCCGCGACCAGCGCCCGGCCGACGCCACCGGCCCCGGGAGCGGTCGGTCTGGTCGGCGGGCCGTCCGAGGATGTCACCCCTTGTCGTTCTTGAGGTCCCACATGACCTTCTTCTTCGAGACATAGGCGATGCTGCCGCCGAGCCGCTTCATCGCCTCACGCTCGAACCGGTCTTCGAGCGACTCCGGCTTGGCCGGAGCGTCGGTGACTTGGGTCTTGGTCTGGAAGTTCCCCTTGAGGAGCTCGTTCATTAGCCGGGTTTCCCGCTGAAATTGGCGCTATTGCCGGTAAATATGGCGCTGATGAGCGCCATGTCCAGGGCAGAGTCGACCTCGAGAGACCGTTCAGGCGGCATCACATAGGGGACGGTATCCCGGCCGACGAAGGTGAGGTTCCGGCGGTACCAGTCGACACGTGCGACGTAAACGGCCCCGTTCGGCTGATAGACCGCCGGGAGTTCCTGGCGCCGGCGGGTCTGCCACTGGCTGTCCAGCACCGGTTCGAGCCGCCCGGTGCCTCCGATGGCGAAGGACCAGTAGACCGACTTCGGCGCCGGAACGACCGAGATACACGTCGTCGCCCCCGCCGAGTCGCATGCCTCGATGGCGCCATCGATATCGGCGCCGATGCGCAGCGGGGAGGTCGCCTGCAGCGCCACCACATAGTCGAAGGGCTGGCCAAGCTGATCCAGGGCGTGGATCAGCGACTCGTGTACGGTCGCCTCGTCGCGCGCGAGCGCGGCCGGGCGCATGAACGGGACATCGCCGCCGGCAGCGCGGGCCGCCTCGGCGATGGCCGGATCGTCGGTCGAGACGATCGCCCGGTCGACGAGCCGGGACGTGCCGGCAGCGATTACTGACCAGGCGACCATCGGCTTGCCGCCGAGCGGGATCAGGTTCTTCCCCGGCAGGCCTTTGGACCCGCCGCGGGCCAAGACCACGGCAAGGATGCGGCGCCCGTTGATCACGTCTACTTTCTAGTCTCGAACGCCGTTCCGGCACAAGCCTGGGGCGGCGGCCGGCCGCCTTGCGCCGCCCTGCAAAACCCGCTAATCGTGCCCCGCCGCGACGGAAGCATTTGATGGACAGGGCGCTGCAGGGGATCTTCGAGGCGGCGTTCAAGTGCCATCAGGCCGGACGGCTCGCGGAGGCCGAAGAGCACTACCGCACGCTCCTCCGCCAGGCTCCGCACAATGCCGACGCGCTCCACCTTCTCGGTCTGCTGCGCTATCAGCAGGGACATGCTGCCGAAGCCGAAGGTCTGGTCGCCCAGGCGTTGAAAGTACGGCCGGATGCCGTCTATTACGAAAACTTGGCGACGATCCAGGGGTCTCGCGGCGCTCTCGCGGCCGTCATCGAAACCTGCCGCGCCGGACTCGGGCATTTGTCGTCTGCGCGCCTGGGGTCGTTGCTGCTCGATGCGCTTATCCAGGTCGGCGACTTTCACCAGGCTTTGGACCTGCTTGACCGGCTGAGGCAGACCGAGCCGGCGTCCGCTGAGCGGCTGGCCGACCGCGCTCTCTGCCTCTTCCGGATTGGGCGGCCGGCAGACGCGGAGACCGCGGCGGAGCAGGCCCTTGCGATCGATCCCAGCAGTGGAAATGCGGTCTCCGTCCTCGCCGATCTCGCATCGGCCCGTGGCGATCATCGCCGGGCGGTCGCGCTCTGGCGTCAGGCGGTGTCGGGATGGCCGGACTGGCTCGCGGCACGGATCAATCTCGGCGTGTCCTACCTCAGGCTCGGCGATGCGCAAGCCGCCTTCGACTCGCTTTCGTCGATGCCGATCCCCGAGGATGCCGGTCAGGCCGCATCGCTGCTCAACGGTCGTGCCGCGGCCTTCCGGAAGCTCGGGAAGGTGGAGTCGGCTCGCCGGTGCCTGCAAGCGGCCTTGGCATTGTCGCCCGGCTCGGCCGAATATTCGGCCAACCTGTCGGAGCTATGGCGAGTGTTGGATGCGGCCTATGCGCTGCGCGTCGCCGGCTGGTCCATCGCCTCAGATCCGCACGGAGCGGGCGGGCATACCAACTACGGCCTCGCTCTGGAGGAGGTCG
>CAMDFP010000010.1 GCA_945897335.1 Asaia bogorensis
CGATATAGCCCTGCTGCAGGTCGATCTCGGCGCCGAGCGCCTGGAGCCCTTTCAGATGCAGGTCGACCGGCCTGGCGCCGATGGCGCAGCCGCCCGGAAGCGACACCCGGGCCACTCCGGCCCGTGCCACCAGAGGGCCGAGCACCAGCACGGACGCGCGCATCTTGCGGACGAGGTCGTAGGGTGCGGTGGTATTGGTTATCGCGCCCGCAGTCAGCTTGAGCGCCTTGCCGGTGTGGCCGCCGGAGGCGAAGCCGTCCATGCCGATCTCGACGCCGTGCTGGGCGAGCAGGGTCGCCAGCGTCGAGATGTCGGCGAGGTGCGGCAGGTTGACCAGGGTGAGCGTCTCCTCGGTCAGGAGACTGGCGCACATCAGCGGCAGGGCCGCGTTCTTGGCCCCCGAGATGGGGATACGTCCGGAGAGCCGCCGGCCGCCCTGGATGCGGATTTTGTCCACGGTGGAAGCCTTGAACCTGGGAATGAATATTACCAGCCGTTGTAGCGGACGGCCGCCCTGTCCACAAGCAAACCGGCGGTTTCGCTAGATACGATCGACCGGAATCCGGATGTAGACCGAGCCGTCCGCCTCGGGCGGTGGGAATCGCCCGGCCCGCATGTTCACCTGAACCGATGGCAGGATGAGGGCAGGCATGGAGAGCTTGGCATCCCGGGCAAGCCTGAGCGCGACGAAGGCCTCCTCGCTCACCCCGCCCTTGAAGTGCAAATTGCCCTCGCGCTGGGCACGGACGGTGGTCTCCCAGACGAAACTGTCACGGCCGGGCGCCTTGTAGTCGTGGCAGAGGAACATGCGCGTCTCGCCTGGCAACGAGAGGAGCCTGCGCACCGACCGGTAGAGGGTCGCAGGGTCCCCACCCGGAAAGTCGCAGCGGGCCGAGCCGTAGTCCGGCATGAACATGGTATCGCCGACGAAGATGGAGTCGCCGATCCGGTAGGTGATGCAGGCCGGCGTATGCCCGGGCGTGTGCATCACCTCGACGGTCAGGCGTCCTAAAGGGAACCGCTCGCCGTCGGCGAACAGCCGGTCGAACTGCGAGCCGTCCGGCATCACGTCCCAAGCCCCGAACAGCGGCCTGAAGGTCTCCTGCACCCGGGGAACGGCGCTGCCGATGCCGATCGGCGCGCCCGTCGCCCGCTTCAGGTGCTGGGCCGCCGACAGGTGATCGGCGTGAACGTGGGTCTCGAGGATCCAGGCGACCTCGAGCCCGAGCGCCGCAACCGCGGCGAGCACGGCATCGGCGGCCGTCGTCCGCGCCCGGCCGGAGGCGCCGTCATAGTCGAGGACGGAATCGATGATGGCGGCCTGGCGGGTCGACGGATCGACGACGAGGTAGGTGGCGGTGAAGCTGGGTTCATGAAAGAAGCAGGTGACGTCGGCAACGCCGTCCGGCGGCGCTTCGGCGCGCGCGCGCGCCTGGTCCTTCCGTCGCTTCAGGTTCTGGCGCAATGCGGCGGCGCGGCGCTCGTCGCGTTCGACCTTGCCCGACACGTCCTTGCCCCCTGTCATCTCCGCTCCTCAATCGGCAAAGCGGAACGGCAGCATCGTCAGCGCCCGGTCGAGCTTCGCCTGCATGTCGGCGAGGTCGCGGCCGCCTATGTTGATGAGGCCGTGACGAAAGCTGTAGCTGTCCTGCGGCAGCTCCGACAAGCGCATTCCGGGAACCGCCCGGATCATGACGACGGTGTCGGGGATCGCCTTCCCGACCCGCGCCACGTCTTCGTCGGCGGGCACGGCGAGGCACAGCCGGTCGGTGAAGCCCCGGAGCACGAAGCTCGCCGCCGCCCGGTAGCGCCCCTGCCGCCGGCCGTGATCGGGCCGCCGCCCCTCCGCCAGGTCCATGAGGATCCGGTAGGTGTTGATGCCGTCGACCTTCTCGTAGAGGTCGCCGAACTGCATGGAGAGGCGGTCGTTGACCTCGATCACCATCGGTGCCGGCCGCCTGGGATCCCAGAAGAACTCGATGTTGAAGAGGCCATGGTCGAACCCGAGGCCCGGCATCAGCTTCCGCGCCACATCCGCCATCTGCGCCTGGACCTTGAGCGGCAAGGCCGAGGGATACTGGAAGCGCTTGAAGCTGACCTTGTTGGCGAATCGAATGGAATCGACGACGCCCAGCACGGTGACCTCGCCGCCATGGACATAGCCGTCGAGCGTACACTGGATGCCCCCCATCAGTTCCTCCGCCAGCATCCATTGGCGCCCGCGCGTGAGATCCGCCGGCGGGCCGGCGTCCCGCATCAGATCCAGGAACGATTCGAGGAACGGCGGAAGCTGCACTTCCGCCGTTGCCAGGGCCTGGCGGTAGGCGGCCGCGTCGGCGATGCGAAAGCCGAGATATGAGAGATAGGACTTGATCGGCTTCAGCCAGAACGGCCGGCCGACGCCGAGCGCGTCGAGTTCCACCGGGCGGTCGAGATCGACCAGGGCGAAGCGCGGCGTCGAATCCGGCACCAGGCGCTGCTGCAGCATCCGGCTCCAACCCTTGTGCTCGCAGCGGACCGCCGCACCGAAGTCGAGGCCGGGAAGGCCGAGGTTCCGGCAGATCGCCGGGACCAGCAGGCTCGGCGGATAGTCCTCGACGCCGATGACTCCGTCGATCCGAGGCTGCTCCCGGGCGAACGCCGTGGCCCGGGCGATGAACTCGCGGGGCCGGCAGACATAGGGGTCGGATGCCTCCTCGTAGCTACCGGTCTCAGCCAGAGCCAGGGAGCCCGGCGGCGCCAGCCTCAGGACCTGCGCCCGGTCCTCGTCGCTGAGCCCGATCGAGAGCAAGGTCGTCACCGTCGCTGGTGACGGCCGACAGCCGACGGCACGGGCGGGATCGGGGGCATCCGGAACCATGAAGGTCGATCTTCCTTAGACAAGAGCCCGCTAGCAACAGGGTCGCTGGAGCACCAACACCGGCGGATGGGATTGGCGCCACGAAATCCGCACAATTGCGTCACTCGGGGGTCACGGATGAACGGTAGTTTCGCGCCAACCAAAAGAGGGAAGCGCCACCATGGAGATCGCAGCGACGATGGCGGCCGGTGTGCTCTTGATGGCGCTTCTCTGGGCGAGCTCGGGTCTGCTCAACCGGCTGATCGACCGCTCCATCGACCGCAACCTGCCCGACCCCAGCTGGTTCGAGGCCTGATCGCCGGCCGCCTCCCCCGCCTCCGCGCTTGCAACCCCCTGTCCCCTGTGGCATGGAAGCGCCCGCCCGGCGCTCCCTACAGATCGTCGGCGCGCTTTAGCGGCGCCGCCTTAGCTCAGTGGCAGAGCGCGTCATTGGTAATGACGAGGTCGACAGTTCAATCCTGTCAGGCGGCACCAGCCTTTCCAGGCAATTGCGTCGCGCCCCCTCCCTCATACTGATCGCGGATGATCGAAGACATCGACCGGCTGGAGGACAGGGCCGGCCTCGAAGCCGATCTCTGCATTGTCGGAGCGGGCGCCGCCGGCATCTCGCTGGCGCTTCAGTTCGTGTCGACCGGCCACCGGGTCATCCTGCTCGAGGGCGGAGGCACCACTTCCGACCCCGCGACCCAGTCGCTCTACGAAGGGGAGGTGGCCGACAAAAGGCTGCACGCGCCTCCTGATCGCTATCGTCAGCGACGCTTCGGCGGCTCGACCACGATCTGGGGCGGACGCTGCATGCCCTTCGACCCGATCGACTTCGAGCCCCGTCCCTACATGGCCATCAGCGGCTGGCCCTTCGGCCGCGAGGTGCTCGATCCTTACTACGTCCGCGCCAACGAGATCTGCGAAGCCGGTGCGTTCGCCTACACGGCGGCGACGGCTTTCCCTGACGGCATGAAGGAGATCATCGAGGGCTTCCGGAGCGAGCGGGTGAGCTCCGACACTCTCGAGCGATTCAGCCGCCCGACCGACTTCGGCCGGGTCTATGGCGGCCAGCTGGCCGGGGCCGGCAACATCCGCGTGCTCCTCAAGGCCAACGTCACCCGGCTGCAGGCCACCACCGACGGCACCCGCATCGATCATGTCGAGGTGCGGACGCTTTCCGGCAAGCGGTTCACGGTCCGGGCCAGCCGTTTCGTGCTGGCGAGTGGCGGCATCGAGATCCCCCGCCTCCTGCTGGCGTCGAACGACGTCCATGCGGCCGGCATCGGCAACGGCGCCGATCTCGTCGGCCGCACTTACATGTGCCACGTCGCCGGCACCATGGGGACGCTGACCGTCGATCGCCCGACCTCCGCGGTCTGGCATGGCTATGAGGTTTCCGCCGACGGGGTCTACTGCCGCCGACGCCTGGCGGTGACGGCTGAGACGCAGCGGACGCTCGGGATCGGCAACATCGTCGCCCGCCTGCACCACCCGCGCATCACCGATCCGACCCACGGATCGGGCGCGCTCTCGGCGCTCTACCTGATCTTGCCGCTGATCAGCTACGAATACAGCAAGCGCTTCAAGGACGAGGATCCGGGCTCGGCCGGGCTCTGGCTCCGGCACGCCAAGAACGTCGTCACCGACGCCTTCGGGACGGCCGGGTTCCTCTTCCACATGCTGACCAAGCGGGTCCTCGCCAAGCGCAAGTTTCCCTCGGTCATCATCCACCCGAAGGTGAACCGCTTCACGCTGGAGTTCCACGGCGAACAGGAACCCAACCTTGAGAGCCGGATCACCCTCATCGGGGAGACCGATCGCCTCGGCATGCCGCGCGTCAAGGTCGACTGGCGCTATACCTCACAGGACATCCGGACGGTCGCCGTCGCCTACGACGTCCTTGCGGAGGAGTTCGACCGCACCGGCGTCGGGCACCTCGCCTATGATCGCGAACGGGTGGAAGAGATCGCGCTTCGCGACGGCGCCTATGGCGGCCATCACCTGGGGACGGCGCGGATGTCGGCAACGCCGAGGGACGGCGTCGTCGATGCCGACTGCCGGGTCCATGGCATCGCGAATCTCTACATCGCCGGCGGCGCCGTGTTCCCGACCTCGAGCCAGGCCAACCCGACGCTCACCATCGTTGCACTCTCGCTCAGACTCGCCGAGCACCTGAAAAACGCTCGCGGCTGACCCCGTCGGCGGGGCTTATTTCCGAAGCCCTTTCGCTATATACCGAAACTCACACCGCTTCCTCACGCGGCCCCGAGAGACCGACCGGATGCCAGCTGCCGCCGACATTCCCGCGCTCGACTTCCTTGGCGTCCGCCTGAACGACCTCGGCGTGCGCGCGGCGGCCGAAACCATCGCCGCCCGGGCCCCCGAACTCCCCTTCGTCTACGTCATCACGCCCAACGCCCAGCACCTGGTTCGCCTGGCCCGCGGCGACGAGGTATGGCGTCGCGCCTATGAGCGCGCCTGGCTCGTACTGATGGACGGCCGGGTGGTTCCGATGCTGGCGCGCCTGCTCTTCGGCCAGCGGCTGCCGCAGGCCTCCGGCAGCGACCTGACGGTCGAGTTAATGCAGAATCACGTCAAGCCGGACGACCCGATCGCGGTCATCGGCGGCGGCGCGGTCCTCGAGCAGGCGCTGATCGACCGCTACGGCTTCACCCGCCTTCGGGTGCACAACCCGCCTATGGGCTTCATCCGCGATCCCGAAGCCGTTTCCGCCTGCGTGGACTTTCTCGTCGCGCATCCGGCGCGCTACGTCTTCCTCGCCGTTGGGGCACCGCAGTCGGAGATCCTGGCGGAAGCCGTCATCGCGCACGGCGGGAGCCGAGGCGTCGGCCTCTGCATCGGCAGCTCACTTCTCTTCGCGACCGGCCTGGTCAAGCGCGCCCCTCTCTGGGTGCAGAAGGCCGGCCTCGAGGCCTTCTACCGGCTGGTGCAGCGGCCGGGGACGCATTTCCGGCGGATCTTCGTCGAGTCCCTGCCGGTGATCTGGATCCTCCTGCGCGCCCGCCTCGGCGGCCCCGGCATCCTTCGGGCGGCCGGTGACGGGCCGCCCCCGCGTTGACGGCCCGGTCTTCATGACCGCCGCCCGCCGCGGCCGCGTCGGACTCGCGGGCCTCGAGAGGGGACGCATCCTCCCGCTCTCGCAGGTCGGGGGGCGGCCGGGAGCGGCGGGCATCGGAACAGCGGGCAGCCTCCAGCAGCATGCGGGCATCCTGCTGCTGCTGACGCTGCCGCTGTTCGGGCAGCTGTTCCACTACCTGATCGATGTCGGGCCGATCTACTACCTCTCCAAGGCTTGGCCGTTCCTTACTCTGCCGCTGGCGGCCTACGCCGTCTTCCGGGTCTCGACCCCCTTCCACACCCTCTACATGTTGACCATCGCTTACGCGCTCGGCGTCACCCCGGTTCTGTCGATGGCGTGGCTCGGAAACGACATCGTCGACGCCTTCACCACGACCATCAAGGTTTGGCCGCTGACCTACTACTTCAGCATGCTCGCCGTGCTGGTGGTGCTGAAGCCGTCGCCGACGCTGATCACGCGCACGATCCTGCAGCTCGGCATCGCCACCTACGCGATCATGTGGATTCTGTGGATCGTCGTCCCGGTCAGCTTCTATGCGAGCGACTCGACGATTTCGAAGCTTTTCATGTTCGAGAACGAGCGCGGCTACCGCATCTACATGCCGGTGACCTTCGGCATCATCATGCTTTTTTACCTGGCCAGCCGCATGGCCGAGAGGCCGCGGCTCTGGATCGTGCTGTCGTCGATCGCGATGCTCGGAAGCCTCGTCTACATCTACAAGCAGCGGCTCGCCATCTTCACAACTATCATTGTCATCGGCTGGACCTTCGTCGCCCGGCTGCCGCTATTGGCGCGGTCCATCTTCGTGCTGCTTGGCGCTGGGATCGGTGGCGCCATGGCGATAACGGCACTTGCCAACCTCGACCGGATCACCGAGTCCCTCGGCGCCTCGCTCAGTGTCCGCCAGCATTCGATGGCACTCGTTACCCAATACCTGGTGAACGAACCTTTGCGCTGGATTTTCGGCGTCGGCGGCACTACGCGGTTCGCCAATACGACCCTGTCCGAAATCATGGGCTCCGCCAGCTTCTACCTCGCCGACCTCGGCTGGCTCGGCGTGCTCTTCGAATACGGACTGGTCGGCTCGCTGATGATCCTCAGCCTCTACATCGTCATCGTGCGGCTGCCGGCAACGGTGGAGTGGGGCGACGAGAAGGACGCGGCGATGACCAACGCGCTCCGCGCCTACGTCCTCTACCTGCTGCTGACCAGCTCGATCTACTCGGCGGTCTTCGTGCCGGGAGAGCTCGCCGCCATCAGCGCTCTGTTCCTCTATATGCGCCGCGGGCCGGGAGCCGAGCCGCGTTCACCCTAGTTCGTGGTCGTCGTCGTCCGCCCCAGCGTATAGCTGAACGACCGCTGGAAGGGCACCACGCGGTTGATGAACTGCTCGACCCACAGCCCGACTTCGGCGATGCGGGTCTTCGGCACGAACAGGATGTCGCCGGGAACGATGCGGGGATCGTCGACGGGCTTCCCTTCCAGGAGACCGTGGACATCCACCATCTTCAGCATCGGGCGGCCGTCCGGGCTGCGGCGGATGAGGATCACTTCGCTGATCCGCCCGGTATCGGTGGTGCCGGAGGCAAGCTGAAGGGCGGAGACGGAGCCGAGCGGACCGGAGATGGGATAGGCGCCCGGCACCTTGACCTCGCCGCCGACATAGACCTTCGCCGAGATCGGATCCATGACCTCGACGATCACCTCGGGATTGCGGAGCCGCGCCAGGGCTTTCTGGGTCAGCAATGTCGTGGCTTCCGCCAAGGTGAGATCCGCGACCCGAACGTCGCCTGTCGCCCGCAGGGTCACAATGCCGTCGGGGCGGACCAGCACCTCCTGGGTCATCTCGGGCGTCAGCGGGAACAGCACCCTCAGCTTGTCACCTTCGCCGATGCGGTATCCCGGCGCGGTCTCCGACCAGGCAGCGAACCGCGCCAGCGCAGGATCGGCGGCCCGAGGATCGCCGCGGGACACCTCTGGCGAGGGCCGCGGGCTGATCGACTGGCCGGTACCGCCGCAGGCCGCGAGGACGGCGGCAAGTGCCGCGGCGAGGAAGACGTGCCGTCCGGTCAGAGCCATCGGTAGATCGCTTTCGGGATGCTGAATTTGCGCCCGGTCACGACAGCTCCGAAGAGGTCGCCGCCCGCTTCGAGCAGCTGGTCGCGGAGGCGAGCCGCCACCGGCGTCCGCGTATGCTCGGCCCGCACCACCAGGATCGATCCCTCGACCGCCTTGGCGAGCCTGAGCGTCACCAGGGTCTGTCGCGCCGGCGGACTGTCGATGACGATCATCTCGTATTCGGACCGGAGACTGCCGAGGATCTCCCGCAGCGTCAGGCTGTCGATCCGCTGCCAGTCCACCGGGCCTTTGGTGGCGCCGACCGAGACCTGGAGCCTCGGCACCGAGGTCTGGGCGGTCATGATCCCGGTATTGCGCACGGGGACCGGGTCCTTGCCCTTGAACCGCTTCCAGTGATGATCGCCGTCTCCTATCAGGTCGAGGATCACGACACGCTTGTTCTGGCCTTCGGCCAGCTCGAAGGCGAGCGCGCCGACGAAGGCCGAGCGGCGCTCGGTCCGGCTGTAGGAGACGACCTGAATCGCGGTGCCGCCGACGGCGCGGCTCTGGTTGAGCGCGAGCTGGCTCGCGAGATAGGTGATCTGCGCTCGTCCGTCCGGCGTGTTGAACCCGTCGTCCTCGGCGAAGCTGGCGAGGACCGGCAGGCCGAGCTGGCGGGTCACCTCGTCCGGCAGCAGGAAGATCCGGCGGTTCCACGACGCCAGCACCGTCAGTACACCGGCGAGGAGCATTCCGCCGATCATGGCGGCGGCGGCGATGCTCGGCCCGTTGCTCCGGCCCCGCAGCGAGGCGTCGGCGCCACCGACGACGCGGATGTTGGCGGTCCTCGATCCTGCGGACGCCTCCTCGAACAAGGCCACTTCGGTCCGCTGGCTAGCCTCCTTGTAGAGCTGCTCAAGGATCGCGCGGGACCGTTCCAAGGTCTGGAACACGCCCTCGGCGGCACGCAGCTGATCGATGCGCACCTGAGCCTCCTCGACCTGGCGGTCGAGTTCGGCGACCGAGCGCGATGCGGCGTCGGCCTCGATGCGGCGCTGGTAGAGGTTGTTGGTCATCACGTCGATCGTCGGGTTGCGCACCTCGCGGGCGGTCAAAGAGTCGCGCCGAGGCTGGCGCTTGATGTCCTCGAGCACCTGGATCTGACGGTTCACCTCCTCGAGGCGAGGCTCACTGTCCTGGTAGCGGAGCCTGAGCGTGTCGCGCTCGAGCCTGAGCTTGGTCAGCACGTTCTCGGTCTCGTCGTTGTCGACCCTGTCGGTCTTCTCGCGATAGTCGAAGACGCTTCCCGGCAGTTCCCGGATCCGCCGTTCGGTCGACTGGACCTGCCCCAACGTCGACTCGCGACGCTCCAGCATTGACTGGCGACGCTGTACGGCACTGTCATAGGTGCGGATGGCGAGAAGGACGTCCTGCTCGAAGCTGAGGATCTTGTACTCGGCCTTCTTTGCCCGGATCTCGCTTTCGACGCCGCGCAGCTGATCGAGATAGGTTGTGGCGCGGGCGCGAAGGAAGGGCGAACGGAGGGTGCGGTAGATCTCGGTCCGTTTTTCGAGGTAGGCGTCGATGAGCGCGTTGACTGCCGCGATCGCGACGTCGCGCGAAGGATGCTCGAAGGAGATGGTGATGAGATTCGACGTCGTCTCCGCCGCGGTGGTCAGCGACTTGAGGACGACATCGACGGTGATTTCCTGTCGCTGCTCCTCCGGGTAAGGCGGCAGCAGCCCGAAGAACCGGGCCTTGCCTACCTGCGGGTAGAGCATTTCCGGATCGACCCTCTCGACCATGGTGCGGACCACGCCGCGGTCGCGCAGCAGCTCGACCTCGGCCTGGGTGGCTCGCGCGGCATCGACCGGCAGCAGCCCCGCGCCGCCGAGAAGGCCGGCAGCGCCGGTCGCGTCACGCCCGGGGAGGATGAGGACCTGGGCCTTGGCCGTATAGAGGACAGGGCTCATGACCCATCCGGCCGCCGCCGCCGCCGCCAGGAGCAGCACGGAGGCGATGAGACGCCAGTGATAGGCGGCGATGACGACGATATCGCGGACGGAAAAAGTAGAGGCAGCGGCCGGCCGGCCCTGGCTCGGGATCGGAGCATTGGCGACGGTGACCGTCATGCCGGCAGGCTCGCAATCACGCCAAATCGCAGGCAAGCTACGAGCGGATAGCGGAAGGCCCTAAACCCACCGCCTTCGTCGGGGCTGTACCGGAGCCGCCGCACGCCGCCACTCATCGAATTGCCCTAAACTTTCATCATTATTGATCTAAATTGGACCTTACCTATACCTGGGCCAGCCTGCACTCGATTCGGGGATTCTGGCACCAGATTTTGTAGCAAGGACGCCTTTTGTCTCAAAGAATATCCATACCTGGGTTTTTCGCGCGGTGAACGGCCGATCGGCAGTTCTGCTGAACGCCATTGCCGGCCTGGCGGTTCGCGGCATCGAAGTCGCCGCCAAGCTCGCCCTCTATGTCGTCGCCGCGGCACTTCTCGGCGTCGTCGGCAGCGGCCTCCTGTTCATTGCCATGACCTGGGGGCACCTCGCCGCGACCTTGTCCCGGCTGGGCATCGAGCGCGCGCTGACCCGACTCGTCGCGGGCGACCTTGCCGTGGGTCAGGGACGAAGCGCCCGGCGGCAGATCCTGAGCGGCCTCGCCATCGTCGCCGCCACCAGCACCACGCTCGGCCTCGCCACACATCTCGCAGCCCCGATCGCCGCCGACATCCTCTTCCATGACCCGGCCCTGGCCGCCCCGCTCGCCGCCAGCGGCCTGGTCATTCCGGTCATGGCGCTCACCTTCACGCTGACCGCCATATTGTCGGGTCTCGACCGCACCTCGGCGGCGCAGATCTTCCAGAACGTCTTCTGGCCGATTGGCATGCTGCTGGGCCTCGCGCTCGGCGCCCGCGACCCGGAAACGGTCATCCTGGCCCAGGCGACGACGATGCTCGTCGCCATGATCCTGGCGACCCTCTGGATTCTCCGGGACCGCGCCAGGCTCGTCAGCAACCAGCCGCTGCCGCCCGACATCGAGCTCCTGCCATCGCTGCCGGCAACCGCGGCACCTCTCTACGTGGTCGAGCTCGTTCAGGTCTCCATCGCCTCGCTGCCCGCCCTGATCCTCGGCGTGGTCGCCGACGCCACCGCGGTCAGCATCTTCAGCCTCGCCCAGCGCGCCTCGATGCTCGTCCACGTTGTCCTGCTCAGCCTCGGCACCGTCGCGGCCCCACGCTTCGCCGCCCTGCACCGGACAAGATCCGTATCCGCGCTCGCCCGCCTCAACCGGCAGATGCAGCTGGCGGGGACGGTGATGGGCGGCGGCGTCTGCCTGGTCCTGGCGGCGGGCGGCGGCCCGCTTCTGTCGCTGATCGGCACCAGCTTTGCGGCCGGGGCCATTCTGCTTGCGATCATGGCCGCCGGCCAGTTCGTCAGCGCCCTCTACACCGCGCAGGACATCCTTCTGGCGATGACCGGGAACGGCTCGGCTCTCCGCGTCCTTAACCTCTTGCAGCTCGGGACGATGCTGGTGCTGTCGATCCCGCTGATCACGACGTTCGGGGCCGAGGGCGCCGCCATCATCACCGCGCTCGCCGTCGCCCAGGGCGGCATCGGGACGGCGATCGCGGCCCGCCTCCTCATCCCCGAGGCCGCCACCTTTCTCGCCCCGGCCCTTCCGGCGGCGTTCCATTCGCTGTTCAGGAGATCCGCACCATGACAGCCGCATCCGCCGCCGGCCCGATGCCGCCGCGGGACAAAGCGGGTGTGCGACGATCGCTCGTCTCGCACGGCCTCATCAACGGCTGCCTCAAGGTCGGCGACGTCGCCAGCCTCGTCCTCGCCGGTCTCGTCGCGAGCCACATCGCGCCGGGCCTCACCCTCCCTCAATCCCTCCTGCTGTCGCTGGTCGCGCTGCTTCCCTTCCGCCTGATCAGCGGCAACCGGCGAGCTTATCGCTGGGACCGCTACGCCTGGCTGCTCTGGGAAGCCGTCGACGTCGCCGTCGGGCTCGCGGCCGGCGTCGCCTCGACTCTCCTCGTCCTCGCCATCTTCGGGCAGGCCGGCGCCGACCCCGAATGGGCCATGGCTTGGTTCGTGACCGCCTTCGCCGGCACGATCGGCGTCCGGCTCGCGGTGCGCTCGGCCGCCTCCATTTTGCGCCGCCGCGGCGTGCTCACGCAGAAGGTGGCGATTGTCGGCTCCGGCTCCGAGGGCATTGCCGTGGTCGAGCAACTCACCCGCAACGAGCGTCGCAACACCTACGAGATCATCGGCATCTTCGACGAGCGGACCGAACGCCGCGAGGAGAAGATCCACGGGATACCGGTCACCCGCGGCATCGACCGCCTGATCGAGTTCTCCCGCACCATGGCGATCGACGTCGTCGTCGTCGCGCTGCCGGTGAATGCGCGCGAGCGCATCTCCGACCTGATGAAGCGGCTGAGCTCGATCCCGGCCGACATCCTGCTGCTGATGGAGATCAACCGCCTCGGCCTCAAGGAAGTTCGCCTTCGCAATGTCGGCGGCTATTCGTTCCTGCAGATGACCCGGCGGCCGCTGGTCGGTTCGCTCGTGCTCTTCAAGGTGATCGAGGACTACGTCGTCGCCACGATCGGGATCCTGCTCACGGCGCCGATCATGCTGGTGGCGGCGCTCCTGATCCGCCTGGATGGACCGGGGCCGATCCTCTTCCGACAGCGTCGTGTCGGCTTCAACCATCGCGAATTCGACATGCTGAAGTTCCGCTCGATGGCGGTCGATCCGGCCGACGACGGGTCCAAGGGCACGTCGGCCAACGATCCCCGGATCACCCGGATCGGGCGCTTCATCAGAAGGACCAGCATCGACGAGCTGCCTCAGCTCTTCAACGTGCTGCAGGGACACATGTCCGTCGTCGGCCCGCGCGCCCATGTGCCGGGCATGCTGGTCGAGGACCAGATCTACACCCAGGCCGTGATCGAGTACGCCGCCCGCCACCGGGTGAAGCCCGGCATCACCGGCTGGGCGCAGATCAACGGCATGCGGGGCGGCATCCATACCGAGGCGAAAGCGCGCCGCAGCGTCGAACTCGATCTCGAATACATCGAGAACTGGTCGATCTGGCTCGACATCGTGATCATGGCCCGCACCGTTCTCGGCGGGCTCTGGGGCCGCAACGTCTTCTGACGCAGATCCCATGTCGGCCTTCGCGCGCTGGCTCGCTCTGACGTTCCTGCTGCTGTGGTCTCCGGCGAAGGCCGAGCCGCCTCTCCTCATGGGCTTCTATGAGAGCTGGTCGGAGCGGCCGGGCGCGCCGCCCCCGGCGACGCGGCTGGCCAACCTTCCGCAGCACCTCGACATCCTGGCGCTCGGCTTCGCCCGACCCGACCTTAGTTATTCCGGCGACAACGACCTGACCGCGACCGGTCTCGAGATGCCGTTCGGCGTCGCCGAGACGGCGGAAGCGCTCGCCCTTTTCAGGCAGCGGAGCCCGCGGACGCGCATCTTGCTTTCGCTCGGCGGCGCAACCTACGATCGGTGGGATGCCTTTGCGCCGGAGGCCGCGGCGCGGCTGGTCGCCGCCCTCGGCATTGACGGCGTGGATCTCGACTACGAGCCGACAGATCCCGGCTGCCACCCGCGACCTGAGCGGAATGACATCGTTTGTGAAAGCGACGCCGTCTGGGCCGAGATCATCCGGCGGACGCGAACGCACCTGCCGCGCCCGGCGCTGGTCACCGCTCAGGCCTGGAGCGTCGGCGCCTACGGGACCGGACGTTTCGCCGATGCCGTTCCGGCCGCGCGGCATACCGGGTCGATGCTCTGGCTCGGCCGCGAAGCGGTCGCGGCGGAGCTCGATCTGGTCGCGATCATGGCCTATGGCGCCGGACGGCGTTTCGATCCGCTCCTCGCCTTCGCCGCCTACCGTGACATCTGGCCTGGCCGGCTGCTGCTCGGTGCCCGCATCGGCGGCACGGGCGGCGGCGGTCCGCCTGCGACCGCGTCGACGCTCACCAGGTACGCAAAGGAAATGGCGCGCGATCCCCGCGCCGGAGTGATGCTGTACACGCTTGCCGCCGGCACATCTCATCGACCTTCGCGGGCATCTCTCGACGGGCGGGCGGCGGTCGCTACGGTCTGCAGGACCTGGGACCGGACGGAGTGCGCGAGCCCGGTCAAGGAGCGTTGAGCTTAGGATCGAGAGTTGCATCACCACGACGCCGCCGTGCAGGAAGACCCGCCGGAGGTTGGCACCGTCCGGAAAGACCCAGAGCGGCAGGAGATAGACGAGCAGGAAGTGATGGAGCACGCCGAGCGCGCCGCTGATCACCAGCGAGCGCCAGCAGAGCAGCGCCAGGCAATGGCGGCCGGACGGTCGGGATTAAGGGCGAAGAGGTCGCGTCCGGCAATGGAGAGCAGCGCCAGACTGGAAAGCAGAAGGCTCGGCCAGATGCCGAGTGAGCGACGCCCGGCGGGGCCAAAGCAGTTCGGACCGGCTGACTGCGCCTCGCTCATGCCGATCAAGCTAGAGACGTCAGGGTTACCAGCCGGTTAACGAGTTGACCGCTTACAGTCGATTTCACCCTGCGGTTTGCCCGTACCGCGTTCGCCGTCGGAAGGCCATTGAGCCGGGTTTGCCCAAGGCCCATATCCTCTCCGCCGAGGATGCGCCGGGCCAGGCCCCGCGCTAGCATGAGCCTGCCGAGAGGATCCAAGGAGTCTGCCATGTGGGGTTTCCGCAAGAAGTCGCTGAATCTGCCGACCGCCGACAATGCGCTTCCCGGCCGCGACAAGGCCCTGGCGATCGAGAATCGGCACTTCGTCAACGGTCATGCGCTGAAGCCGCCGTTTCCCGCAGGGATCGAGACGGCGATGTTCGGTCTCGGCTGCTTCTGGGGCGCCGAGCGAAAGTTCTGGCAGGCCGACGGCGTGTGGAGCACGGCGGTCGGCTACGCTGCCGGCGTCACTCCGAATCCGACCTACGAGGAAGTCTGCTCGGGCATGACCGGGCACAACGAGGTCGTCCTGGTCGCCTACGATCCCCGGCGTATCAGCTATGACGAGTTGCTCAGGATCTTCTGGGAGAGCCACAACCCGACGCAGGGCATGCGCCAGGGCAACGACGTCGGCACCCAGTACCGGTCGGGCATCTACGCCTATACCGAGGCGCAACGGCGTGCCGCCGAAGCCTCGCGCGATACCTATGCCGGCATGCTCAAGCGCGCGGGCTACGGGCCGATCACCACCGAGATCCTGGACGCGCCGCCGTTCTACTACGCCGAGGACTATCACCAGCAGTACCTGGCGAAGAATCCGGCCGGCTATTGCGGCCTCGGCGGCACCGGCGTCGCCTGCCCGGTCGGGCTCGCCGCCGCCGAGTAGGACTCCCTCTCCGCTCTCAGTGAGCGAAGAGGACCGGCACCTCCGCGTTCATGATGATGTGCCGGGTGGCGCCGCCGAAGATCATCTGGCGGAGCCGGCTCTGGGTGTAGGCGCCCTTGATCATCAGGTCCGCCTTCATTTCCAGGGCTTCGGCACAGAAGACCTCGCCGGCGGTGCGCCCGCGCGCATCGACGTGGCGGGCGCTCGCGGGAACCCCCGCCTTGGTCAATGCACGAGCCAGCTCGTCGCCGCTCGGGCCCGGAGTCATCCCGCCCTCGACGCTGATGACCTGAAGCTCCTTCGCCTGCTTCAGGAACGGGTTGGCGAATCCGATCGTCCGCGCTGTCTCGCTGGAGCCGTTCCAGGCGATCATGATCCGCTCACCGACACTGGCCGGCACCTTCGGCGGCGCCATCAGGACCGGACGACCGCTCTCGAACAACGCATCCTCGAGCGTCGCTTCCGCCAGCGACACCAGCTTGTCGGGACGCTCGACCACGATGAGGTCGAAGACCCTGCCGAGCGATCCGACGACGGCATTCTGCTGTCCCTGCTCTTCGCGCCACTCGGCGGTGACGCCCTTGGCTGCCGGCTGGGCGGACGCCAGCGCAACGTTCTTCCCCGCCATGTAGGTCTCGAAGGTCTTGCGGGCGGCATCACGCCGCTCCTTGTCTTCCTGCTCGAGGACCCGGTCGGCCTCGACCGGCACGGCAACTCCCATCTCGCCCCACGGGATCACCACCGGCGCCGTGGTCCCGGCTCCCAGCCCGACGACATGCGCACCGAAGCGGCGCGCCACCAGCAGCGCCGTATCGTAGACCGAGGTGCCGCCATCACCGCCGGGAACTGCAAGGATGCTCTTCATGACCTGTCCTCCTCCATCCGACGCCTACCCTTTGTATGGGCATGTGCGAGACAAGATGTTACGTCCCCGGCGCAAGGCTAACCGCGCCGGGGCCTGCCGTCACCTGCGGAGATCGAAGATCGCTTAGCCGACACGGAGGCCAAGCGCCGCCAGCGCCTCCCGCGTCAGCACCAGCCGCTGGTTCCCGATCCCCTCCCAGGTCGTCGCCTGCAAGAAGGTTGCAAAGGCGTAGCGGTCCCTCGGGCGCATCAGCGTGCCGACGAACCAGCCATCATAGACGTTGCCGGCCCGGCCCCCCCCGGTCTTGCCGGAAAAGACCGCCCCTCGCCCCCGCTCGATCTCCATGACCTCCTGGACCAGTTTGGCAGTGCGGGACGACAAGCTTGTCCGACCCTCGATCAGATCGGACAATCGCTCGACCTGATCTTCGGCCGTGATCCGAAGGCTGCTGTTGATCCAGAACCGGTCGATCCCGCCGGAGATGTCGGCATTGCCGTAGCCGATCGAGCGCAACGCCGCGCCCATGCGCTCAGGCCCTATGCGGAGGGCGACCTCGCGGAAGAACCAGACCGCCGAGACCTTGAAAGCACTCTTGACATCATGAGGACGCTTCCAGTCCTCCGGCCAGTCGGCCGCCGCCGGGTGCTTCTCCGCATCCCAGTCGAGCCGGAAGGAGAGATCGGGGATCACGCCGACGTCGAGGGCGATGGCCGTGTTCCAGATCTTGAAGGTCGAGAACGGCGATTTCGGCTGGGCGGCGAGCTCAGGTTCGTGGCGAAGCGTCTCGCCGGTCCCGAGGTTCCGGATCACGAAGGCGGCGCCGGTGCCCGCGAGTGCGATCGACAGCGACTCTTCCCGGCTGGCCGCGACGGCGGGGCCGATGGCGAAGGCCGTCGCGCCCACGGCACCCTGCAGGATGTCTCGTCGCGTCATCACGATGAGGGTCCCCCTTCCCGCCCAATTTCCAGGGGGCGCACGGTAGACCGGGGAGCCGCCGCCGCGCCATACTGCGTTTCCTCCCTCGCCGTCCATCCCGGAGCACCCGCCCATGAAGCTGTTCGTCGCCGGCATGGCGCATGAGACCAACACCTTTTCCCCCCTGCCGACCTCTAAGCGGGCCTTCGAAGAGCTGCTGGTCCGGCCGAAGACCGGCCAGGGCCTGGACCGGCTGGGCGACGCCTTCGGCTACAAGGATTTCATTCGCCTGGGCGAGCAGTCGCAGATGCAGGTGACGAAGAGCCTCTTCTGCGCGGCACAGCCGAGCGCGCCGACCCTGCAGCGCGACTACGAGGAGCTGCGTGACGAGATCCTCGACGACCTCAAGGCTGCCATGCCGGTCGACATGGTGCTGCTGATGCTTCACGGCGCCCAGATGGCCCAGGGGTACGACGACTGCGAGGGAGACATCATCGCCAAGGCGCGCGCCATCGTCGGCCCGAAGATTCCGATCGGGATCGAGCTAGACCTGCATGCCAACGTCACCAAGGCGATGATCGAGAACTCGACCGTGCTCATGGTGTGCAAGGAGTATCCGCACATCGACTTCGACAAGCGGGCCGAGCAGCTTTTCGACCTCTGCCTCCGCGCCCAGCGGGGCGAGGTCAAGCCGGTGATGTACAAGTTCGACGTACCCATGCTGGGCGCCTTCCCGACCACGCGCGAGCCGCTCCGCTCCTTTGTCGACGAGACGACCGCGATGGAGGGGAAGGACGGCATCCTCTCGGTATCGCTGGTGCACGGCTTCGCCTGGTCGGACTTCCCGGAGATGGGAGCCAGCGTCGTGATCGTCGCCGATGGCGACATGGCCAAGGCCAAGGCACTGGCGGAGACGCTGGGTAAGCGCTTCTTCGACATGCGCGAGAAGATCGAGAGCCCGCTGATCACCCTCGACCAGGCGCTCGACCAGGCTCTGGCGGAGCCCAAGGGGCCGGTGGTGATGGCCGATCGCTCGGACAATGCCGGCGGCGGCGCGCCGGGCGACTCCACATATTTCCTGGAAGCCATGCTGAAGCGCGGCATCAAGAACGCGGCCCTGTCGATGATCTGGGATCCGATGGCCGTCCAGTCCTGCTTCGATGCCGGCGTCGGCGCCACCCTCGAGCTTCGCATCGGCGGCAAGACCGGCAAGTTCTCCGGCCACCCCCTCGACGTCACGGCGACGGTGACGGCGCTGGCCGAGAACCCGCGCCAGTTCATGTTCGGCGCGGTATCGCCGCTCGGCCGCTCGGCGGCGATCAACGTGGATGGCATCGACATCGTGCTGAACTCGATCCGCCAGCAGACCTTCAGCCCGGAGGCCTTCTCGGAACTCGGCATCGATCCGGCGAAGCGGCATATCCTGGTGGTCAAGTCGACGCAGCACTTCCATGGCTGCTTTGCCCCGATCGCCGCCAAGATCATTTACGTCGGTGCGCCCGGTACGCTTTCGACCAACTACCTGCAGTTCCCCTACAAGCGCATGCCGAGGCCGATGGCGCCGCTCGACAAGGTGAGCCTGTAGCTCCATGAAGCTGTTCACCGCCGGGATCAGCCACGAGACCAACAGCTTCTCGCCGCTGCCCACATCCAAGCGCAGCTTCCAGGAGCTGATGATCCGCCCGAAGACCGGCCAGGGCATGGATCGGCTGAAAGACGCGGTCGGCTACGGCGACTTCATCCGGCTCGGCGAGGAATCGCAGATGCAGGTGGTGAAGAGCCTCTACTGCGAGGCGCAGCCCAGCGCGCCGATGCTCCAGCGCGACTACGAGGAACTCCGGGACGAGATCCTGGACGACCTCAAGGCGGCCATGCCCGTCGACATGGTGCTGCTGATGCTCCATGGCGCGCATGTGGCCCAGGGCTATGACGACTGCGAGGGCGATATCGCCGAACGCGTCCGCGCCATCGTCGGCCCCAAGGTGCCGATCGGAATCGAGCTCGATCTCCACGCCAACGTCACGCAGAAGATGCTGGCGAACGCCACGGCCCTGATGGCGTGCAAGGAATACCCGCATATCGACTTCGGCGAGCGGGCGAAGGACCTGTTCGAGCTGACCCGGCGGGCGGCGCGGGGCGAGATCAAGCCGGTGATGGCCAAGTTCGACGTCCCCATGCTCGGCAACTTCCCGACCACCCGCGAGCCGCTCCGCTCCTTCGTCGACGAGACCGCGGCGATGGAAGGCAAGGACGGAATCCTCTCGATCTCGCTCATCCACGGCTTCGCCTGGGCCGACTTCGAGGAGATGGGAGCGAGCGTGGTCGTGGTCGCCGACGGCGACGTCGCCAAGGCCAAGTCGCTGGCCGAGACCCTGGGCAAGCGCTTCTTCAACATGCGCGAGAAGATCGCGAGCCCGCTGATGTCGCTGGAGGCCGCGCTCGACCAGGCGGTCGCCGCGGCCAAGGGGCCGGTGGTCATGGCCGACCGTTCGGACAATGCCGGCGGCGGCGCGCCCGGGGATTCGACCTATGTCCTGGAAGCCCTGCTGAAGCGCGGCATCAGGAACGCAGCGCTGGCCATGATCTGGGATCCGATGGCGGTGCAGTCCTGCTTCGATGCCGGCGTCGGCGCCACCCTGGACCTCCGCATCGGCGGCAAGACCGGGAAGTTCTCAGGGATGCCGCTCGACGTGACCGCGAAGGTGACGGCACTGGCGGAGACGCCGCGCCAGTTCGTATTCGGCGCCGAGGCCCCGCTCGGCCGCTCGGCTGCGATCCATGTCGACGGCATCGACGTGGTGCTGAACTCGATCCGCCAGCAGACGTTCAGCCCGGAAGCCTTCACCGAACTCGGCATCGACCCCAGGACCCGGAAGATCCTGGCGGTGAAGTCGGCGCAGCACTTCCACGCCGCCTTCGCGCCGATCGCCTCCACCATCATCTATCTGGATGCGCCGGGGGCTTTATCGACCAACTACCTGCAATATCCGTTCAAGCGCATGCGCCGGCCGATGGCGCCGCTCGACAAGGTGACCCTGTAGCTGAAAGTGAAAGAGCGCGGCCTCCTAGACCGCGCCCTCTCGGAAACCAACCGGCTGAAGGTAGAACCTTAAGCCGCTGCCTCGTCCTTGTTGCGGTACGCGACCGAACAATGGGACGTGCAATAAGGCCGGCCGGCCGCAGCCTGGGACCCACAGAAGTGGAACCCGCTTTCGCCCGGATGGCCGATCGGCCACCGGCAGCCGCGGTCGCTCACCATCGCCACCATGGCCGGCTTCGGCTTCGCCTTGGCCGGACTCGGTTGCGACAAGCCGATGCGATGCGCCTTGCCGATGACGGCGTTTCGAGTCACCCCACCCCCGAGTGTCTCAGCGATCTGACGAGCGCTCATACCTTTCGCCCACATATCCTTGAGTTGATGAACTCGGTCTTCGCTCCACTCCACGGTGGCCTCCCATCGAAGATCTAGGGGCATCTAAACAACATGCTTACTATATTCGGTGGAGGCTTGAAGTGCGAGTCTTTTGCGAAGAGTGCGCTTCCGATCCCAAGTTGGGAACGCTGCGCTACCTTCGGTATGATGAAGCGACGTCCGACCGTGGATGTGAAGGGGGCAACGTCACCCGGCCACGGACGGCTCGCACAAGTTCCGGATGCCGCAGCCGACCGTCACAACCACCTCCGGCCTACCCCCCGCCGCCGGCGCCCCCGAGGCCGTAGGCGCCGACCTCGACAGTCTGTTAGCGTTGGCCTGCCGAAGATTCCTCGAATCCGGCCTTCAGGGCCCACCAATGGGAGAAGTGCATGTTGAAACCTAGGATCCAGTGGATGGCGGGGCTCACATCCTCGCTCGTCGTCGCCCTCGCGTTCGCGCAACCCGCTTCCGCCCAGAAGGTCCTGCGCGTGGTGCCACACGCAGACCTCAAAGTGCTCGACGGCTATCAGACGACGGCGACCATCACCGGGATGCACATGATCTCGGTCTACGACACCCTCTTCGCGTGGGACGAGAAGCTCGAGGTCAAACCGCAGATGGTCGAGGGCTATACGGTCACGCCCGACAAGCTGAAGTACACCTTCACTCTGCGACCGGGGCAGAAGTTCCATGACGGGACGCCCGTGACGTCCAAGGACGTCGTCGCATCGGTTAAGCGCATGCTCATCCGTGAGACCGTCGCCAGGGTCGCAGCCCCTTATGTCGCCAGCGTCGACGGCATCGACGACAAGACCTTTTCGATCACGCTGAAGGAACCCTTCGGCTTCCTGACGCTGATGCTGCCGGGCACCTCGACCGCCTATGCCGGTATCTACCGGGAAAAGGAGGCGCTGACCGATCCGAACACGCCGATCACCGAGACGATCGGCTCCGGTCCCTTCACCTTCAACCGGGCCGAGTGGGTTCCCGGCGCGAAGGTCGTCTACGACAAGAACAAGGACTACGTTCCGCGGAGCGAGCCGCAGAGCGCGCTCGCCGGCGCCAAAATCGTGAAGGTCGACCGGGTCGAGTACAAGGTCATCCCCGATGCCGCGACCGCTTTCACCGCGCTGGGCGCGGGAGAAGTCGATCTTCTCGATCAGCCGACCTCGGACCTGCTCCCGACGGTCGAGAAGAACCCCGATGTTGTGATCAGCAACCCGACTCTCCTGGAGAACTACGGCGGGCTGCGTCCGAACGTGCTGTTCCCGCCCTTCAACAACCCGAAGGCACGCCAGGCCCTCGCCCTGATGGTCGACCAGTCCGAGTACGCCCAGTCTGCCTATGGAGATAAGAAGTACTGGCGGACCTGCATGTCGATGCTGGTATGCGGCGGTCCGTTCGGGAGCGAGGCCGGCGGCGAGCCCTATGCCAAGCAGAACCTAGAGAAGGCCCGCCAGCTCCTGAAGGAGTCCGGGTACAATGGCGAGAAGATCGTGGTGATCGGTGCCGCCGACATCCCGAGCCTGAACGCGCTGACGCTGATGACGGTCGAGAACCTGAAGAAGATCGGCGCCAACGTCGAGCCGGTCATCGCCGACTGGGGCAGCATCGTCACCCGGCGCTCCAAGATGGACCCGCCGGACAAGGGCGGCTGGCACATCTTCCACACCACCTTCGGCGGCGCCGGTGGGTCGAACCCGCTGACCAGCCTCCCGGTCGGCACGGCCTGCGAGAAGTCGTGGTTCGGCTGGCCCTGCGACAAGGTCGCATCGGACATCCTGGCCAAGTTCGCGGCCGAGACCGACCCGGCTAAGCAAAAAGAGATTGGCGTCGAGTACCAGAAGCGGCTGTGGGAGGTGATCCCGTTCGTGCCGCTGGCGCAGTACACGCAGCCGGTTCCGCACCGGAAGAACATCACCGGCATCGTCAAGTCGCCGATCCAGTTCTTCTGGGGCATCGACAAGTCCTGACGCGCTGACGTCGGGCCAAAAAAAGGGCGGCGCGACCGTGGTCGCGCCGCCCTTGTCGCTTCAGGCGGACCTCAGCTCTTGTCGACGTTCCAGAAGGCGATGATGGTCGCCTTCAGAAGCCCGGTGACGTTCTTGCGGAAGAACGTCGGCTGGCTGTACTGGCCCGTGACCGCCAGCGGTTGCACTTCGTAGAGACGCGCGTGATAGGCGTCGCTGAGCCGCTTCTGCTCCGCCGGCGTCGCCGCCGCCAGGAACTGGTCGCGCAGTTTCATCGCTTCCTGATCGCACGGCCAGCCGAACCAGTTCTTCTGCGCGCAATCGGCATTGACCGCCACGTTGGTCAGCGGGTGATGCATGGAGACGCCGCCCCAGGTGGTGTGGAAGATGTTCCAGCCACCCTGTTCCGGCGGCTCCTTCTTGGAGCGCCGGGTGACGATCGAACCCCAGTCGGCCAGGATCACCTCGACGTTGCCGCCGATCGCCTTCAGCTTCTCGGCCGTGACCAAGGTCATGGCGTTCAGCGAGGGAAGGTCGGACGCGCCGATGATGGTGATCTTTTCGCCCTTGTAGCCGGACTCGGCGAGGAGTTGCCTGGCCTTTGCCATGTCGGCCTTCTTGTAGGGCTCCGCCCCCGCCTCGGTGCCGAACGGCGCGCCGCAGACGAAGTACGAATGGCAGACGCTCCACAGCTTTTCGTCATCGCCGAAGCCGGCACGAAGATAGTCGAGCTGGTCGACCATCATCTGCAGCGCCTGGCGCGCCTTCACGTTGTTGAAGGGCGGGTGCAGATGGTTCGGGCGGATGACGCCGACCGCAGGCACCGGGAACAGCGCCTCCATCCTCACATCCGGGTTGTTCTTGACCAGCCGCACCATGTCGAGCGGCGGCTGGTCGACCAAGTCGACCTCGCCCTGGTTGAGGGCGGCGATGGACGTCGCCGAATCCGGGATGACCTTGTACTCGACCCGGTCGAGCTTCACCACCTTGCCGCCGGCCAGGCCGCTCGCCGGCTCGGAGCGCGCCACGTAGTCCTTGTTCTTGTCGTAGACGACCTTGGAGCCCGGAACCCATTCGGCCTTGTTGAAGGTGAAGGGTCCGGAGCCGATGGTCTCGCTGATCACGGTGCCGAGGTCGACCGAAGCCTCCTTCTCGCGCATGACGATCGGAAGCTGCCCGCCCGATGAGGCGAGCGAGAACAGCACCGGGCCGTAGGCTTCCTTCATCTTGAGGACGAAGGTGTTGGCGTCCACGGCTTCCAGCGACGCCATGCGGTCCTGGAGCGAGCCGCCGACCGAGTCCTTCTTCATCCACCGGGTCAGCGAGGCGATAACGTCCTTCGTCGTCACCGGCGAGCCGTCATGGAACTTGAGGCCGGGACGAAGCGTGAAGGTGTAGGTCAGGCTGTCGGCCGAGACCTTGTGGTCGCCGATCATCTGCGGCTTGGCTTCCAGCTTCTCGTCCCAGTTGAACAGGAAATCGTAGATCTGGACGCCGTGCATCAGCGTGATGGTTGCGGTGGTTGTGGTCGGGTCGAGCACCTTGAGGTCGGCGTGCGGGACGACCCGCAATACCTTCTGGGCAGCAGCCGGCGTGGCCGCGAGCCCGATCGCCGCGGCAACGGCCAGGGCCGTACCGAAGATCCGGGGAAACGCTGTCATTGAAGTTGGCTCCCTGATGATGGACGGGAGGCGGATGCCGCACCTTCTTGCGCCTGCGAGACGGCTCTCCCCTTCCCAGGGAGACGAGGCTAGCAGCCCCCGCCGCTCCACCCAAGCGGATCGTAAGCGTGCCCCTTACCTGCTTAAAATGTAGTCCGTTGCCTGAAGTTCAGCCGCGGCCTTCGCCTGCTTCGGCCTTTTTCGCACGTTGAAAGCGCATGCTTCCCATCTCGTCGAGCTCGGTCTGCTCGAGCTTCGCCAGCCGCTCGGCTTCGCGCTTCTCGCGGTTGGCCTGGGTGATCTCCGCCTGCTTCAGCTCGAGGAAGAGTCCCGACAGCTCGTCGCGCAAGCGCTCAACCTCGACATCGGCCGCACGAATGGCGGCTTCCGTCACCTCGCGCCGCCTGAGGAAGAGCTTCGCGTAGCTGGCGTAGCCCTGCCCCGCCTCGAAGGAGCCGCGGGCAGCTTCCTGCTCGCGCTTGAGCTCGGCCCCAAGATCGACGAGCGCCTGGCGGCAGGCATCGGCCTCGCGCTGGGCATCCGCCAGCTCGCGCCGCTTCTCGTCGACGCGCCACTGCACCAGCCTGATGAGGCTGCCGAGGTCCTTCACGTCGGCTTCATGTCGCCGGCGGCGGGTTGTTCAGGATCTGAGCGAGCTGGGCATAGCCGGTGCCGAGATCGCAGCGTTCGTCCTTGTCCTGCTTGAGAAAGGCTTCGAGCAGCGGGTTGTAGGCGATCGCCTGATCCACCTGCGGGTCGGTGCCGCGGCGATAGGCACCGAGCCGGATCAGCTCGGCCATGTCCTCGTAGGTGCTGAGCAGCGCGCGGGCGCGCATCACCAGCGCGTTTTCCTCGGGCGTGTTGCAGCCCGGCATGGCGCGCGAGATCGAGCGCAGCAGGTTGATCGCCGGGTAGCGTCCGCGCTCGGCGATCTGACGTTCCAGCACGATATGGCCGTCGATGATGCCGCGGACGGCATCGGCGATCGGCTCGTTGTGGTCATCGCCCTCGACCAGCACGGCGAAGAGGCCGGTGATCGCGCCCTTGCCGGTGCCGGGACCGGCCCGCTCGAGTAGGCGCGGAAGCTCGGTGAAGACGGTCGGGGTATAGCCCTTGGAGGCCGGCGGCTCGCCGGCGGAGAGGCCGATCTCGCGCTGGGCCATGGCGAAGCGCGTGATCGAGTCGATCAGGCAAAGGACTTCCATGTCCTGATCGCGGAAGAACTCGCTGACCGTCAGCGTCAGATAAGCCGCCTGGCGGCGCATCAGCGGCGACTCATCCGAGGTGGCGACGACGACGACCGAGCGCGCCAGCCCCTCGGGCCCCAGGATGTCCTGGATGAACTCCTGGACCTCGCGCCCGCGTTCGCCGACCAGGCCGATGACGTTGACGTCGGCCGAGGTGAAGCGGGCGATCATCGACATGGTCACCGACTTGCCGACGCCGGAGCCGGCGAAGATTCCCATGCGCTGGCCTTCGACGACGGTGAGGAAGGTGTTCAGCGCGCGGACGCCGAGATCGATCTTGCCGCCCAGGCGACGGCGCGAATGGGCAGGCGGCGGATTGGCGCAGAGCGGATAGGGCACGCGGCCATTGGCAAGCGGGCCGAGACCGTCGATCGGCTCACCCATGGCATTGACGGTGCGCCCCAGCCAGGACTTGTCGGGAAAAGCGACAGGCTCGGATTCGGCGACCTCAGCCCGGCTGCCGACGCCGACCCCTTCGAGGGAGACGAAGGGCATGACCAGCGCGCGGTCCTTCCGGAATCCGACCACCTCGCAAGGCACCCGCCGGCCGCCGCGGGCGAGCAGATGGCAGCGGTCGCCGATGGAGAGCTGGCGTTCGACGCCGCCGACCTCGACCAGCATGCCGAGGATCGAGGCGACCCGGCCGAACAGCCGGTACTCCGACAGCTTCTCCAGCTGGTCGACGGCCTGCCGCAAGGGATTGACGTGCATTAGCCCAATCACCGCAAGGGTTTGCAGGTCATGAATGTCCTGCCGTTACGACGTTGCAGCCGGGGATTCGCAGGCGCACTCTATCATGAAATCGACAATCGAGCCTCGCCGGGGATGCTGTTAACCAAGTTTTAGGATGTTGTTAATAGGATGAGTTAACCTTGATAGGGGGTTAACGAGATGCGTGTCCTTCTGGTCGAAGACGACTCCGCCACCGCGCGGTCCATCGAGCTCATGCTCCGTTCCAGCGGCTTCGTGGTCGACACGAGCGAGTTCGGCGAGGACGGCATCGAGGTCGGCAAGCTATACGATTACGACATCATCCTTCTCGATCTCATGCTGCCGGACATCGACGGCTACGAGGTCCTGCGCCGGCTCCGCGCCCAGAAGGTGACGACGCCGATCCTGATCCTCTCCGGCCTCTCGGAGATGGACAACAAGATCAAGGGGTTGGGCTTCGGCGCCGACGACTATCTGACCAAGCCCTTCGACCGCCGCGAGCTCATTGCCCGCATCCAGGCGATCGTGCGCCGCTCCAAGGGCCATGCCGCCTCGGTCCTGAAGACCGGGCGCCTCAGCATCAACCTCGGTGCCCACACGGTCGAGATCGACGGCAAGCCCGTGCATCTCACCAGCAAGGAATTCGGCATCCTCGAGCTGCTCTCGCTCCGCAAGGGCACGACGCTGACCAAGGAGATGTTCCTGAACCATCTCTATGGCGGCATGGACGAGCCCGAGCCGAAGATCATCGACGTCTTCATCTGCAAGCTGAGGAAGAAGATCTCCAAGGCTGCCAACGGCGACAATTTCATCGAGACCGTCTGGGGCCGGGGATACGTGCTGCGCGATCCCGCCGAAGTGAAGGCCAAAGCGAGCTAAAGCCTCGCTTCCAGCGACCGACAAAAAGCCCTCCCGGCATCGGCAAGGGCATCATCGCCGCGACGGGCGCAGCCGGTGGCATCAGGCCATAGATGCCGCGCTCACCCGGCATCGGCTCGAAGCGATCGGTGCCGGGGTGGGGGCCGGCACGGCCGTGCCGTCCGCCCAGGCGTCGAGAAGCTGGATCAGGTCGGAGTCGTCGCCGGGAGGCTCGGCCTCGGTCTGCTCGAGGACGGAGAGGATCGACTTGATGGCGTCGAGCGAGCGGAGGATCAGGCCGACCGCATCCGGGGTCACCTCGAGGGCGCCGTCACGGAACTTGCCGAGCACATTTTCGGAAGCGTGCGCGACCTTCTCGAGCCGCGGCAATCCGAGGAACCCGCAGGCGCCCTTCACCGTGTGCATGACCCGGAAGATGCTGCTCAGCAGCGCCTTGTCGTTGGGGGGCTGCTCGAGCCTCACCAGATCGAGATCGAGAACCGACAGGTTCTCGGAGGTTTCCATCAGGAATTCGCGCAGCAGGTCGTCCATGATCGCCGTCCGTCGGTTCGCCGCTTGGGGATTTGCGGAAGTGGCGGGGAGGACCTCCCCCGAACGACGCGGAGTATCGCGATCGAAGCCTAATTTTATGTAAAGCGGTTGAACCGATTTCCTCAGGGAAGTCGCATCGTGAACCCGACCCGGTCCGCACTCGCGTCCGAGGCGATCTTGGCCCCGATCGAGGCGGCGAGGCGGCCGGCATAGGCCGCGCCTACGCATTTCGGATCGAGAGCGTCCGGATCGGGCGTCGCTCCGGATCCCAGCAGGGCCAGCACGGATGCGACCGAAGCCTCGATGCGGGCACCGACGCCCGTCGCCACCAGACTCGCACCGGCCGGCGGATCGACGCTCACGGCGAGGCCGCCGCCCCGCGGCAGGGATTCGGCCGCCAGGACGACCATGGCCGCCAGCAGCTTGAGGCCGCTTCGCGGCAGCCCGACCGCTGCGTCCTCCGGCTTGACCGGCCAGTCCAGCTTGACCTTGCCGCCGACGAGGAAGCCGTCGACCAGTGCCCTCACCTCCTGCACGCTCTGGCCCTCGTCATGTCCGGCATTTCCATAGGCGACGCGGAAGAAGGCGATCCGCCTCATCGCGCTGTCGGCCGAGGAGGCGACGAGGTCGAGCGCATCCTTCTGCATCGTGTCGCAGAACTCCGACATCAGCTCGACGCCGTTGGCGACCGCCCCGATCGGATTGACCAGATCGTGGCAGAGCCGGGACGCCAGCATTTCCGCAAGCCTGAGGTCGAAGGCGCTCACGTGGAACTCCAGTTTTACCTATAGTAACAGCACCCGAGCGGAGCCGAACCTTGTCCTCAGATCTTGCCCCCGGCGCCCTGGTGCGCCACCCCGACCGCCCGGACTGGGGATTGGGCCAAGTCCAGTCGGCGGTCGGCAGTCGCATCACGGTCAATTTCGAGAATGCCGGCAAGCTCCTGATCAACGCCGAGGTCGTGTCGCTGCAAGAAGTCACCGAGGAAAGTTCCTGATTCCGGGCCTCGCCGCGGCGTCTGCGGCGGAGTAGAGTAGCGATTCGATGCTTCGCATGCTTTTCCTCGCCCTGGCGGTCTTCGCCACCCCCGTCGTCGCCACGCTGGCGGTGCCGACGGCCGTTCTTGCCCAGGAGAAGGCCAGCGACAAGGACAAGAAGGCCAAGGAGAAGCAGCGCGGCGCGCCGACGAAGAAGCAGGAACCGGTGATCAGCCAGCTTCCCGGCATCAGCGACGATGCCCGCTGTCAGGCCGAGGTCGCCGTCGCCGCCTTCAAGCGCCTAGGTGCCCTCTCGGTCCTGCACTATATGCCGAGCGGGCTCGCCAACGCCGCGGCGGCCGGCAACACCGCCGCCTTCGGCTATTGCGCCCAGAATCCCCGGGCCTGCGCCGAGTCGGCCGAAGTCCTGATGCCCAAGGTCGGCGAACTGCCGCCGAGCTGCGAGGGCAGCTAGCCCGAGACCAGCCGCTCGGCCGCGGCCAGATCCTCAGGCGTATTGACGTTGAAGAACGGATCGACCGGATCGGCCGGGAAGTCGACCATGGCGAGCCTGTGGCGCGCCGTCCAGGCATCGACCTTGCGCAGACCCTCCTCGACAACGGCGCGGCGCAGATCCTCCCTGAGGCGCACCGCCCAGAGGCCGATCACTGGATGCGGCTGGCCATGCGAGGCGGCGCAGACCAGCTCGGCCCCTTCCTCGGTCGCGACGACGAGGCGCGCGACCAGGTCCGCCGGCAGGAAGGGTGCATCGGTCGCAGCGGTAACGACCCACATGGCAGCCGGCACGTTCGCCGCTGCCCAGTCGAGCCCGGCGAGCACGCCGGCCAGCGGGCCGACGAAGCCCTCGACCGAATCCGGCACCACGGTGAGACCGGTCCGGGCGAACCGCCCCGGATCGCCATTGGCGTTCAGAATCAGGCGGCCGACCTGGGGCTGGAGCCGTTCGATCACCCGGTCGAGGATCGGCCGCCCGCCCAGCTGGCGCAGGTTCTTGTCGCCGCCGCCCATTCGTCGCGACTGGCCGCCGGCAAGCAGCACGCCGACGACACTCTGGGTCATGGCTGGGTCAGACGCTTTCGTATCTCAGCAGCGACCGCCCTTTTTGCATCATCAATCTTGTCCACATTGGGACCGCCACCTTGAGCCAAATCAGGTCGCCCTCCACCAGTTCCACCTAAGATGCCGGAACTCAGTACCACGAGGTCCTTTGCGCTCATTGTGCTTGAAAGGCCGGGCGATACGCGAACAACGGTGTTCGCCTTATTCTGATCCACTCCCGCAATGTGAACCACCGCGTAGCCATTCTGCTTCGCAGCGTCGTCGGCCATACTTTTCAATTCTCGCGGGGGAATTCCATTCGCGGTGTAGGTAGCGAAGCTGTTCTCGCCAATGCTGAACGTCTCCACACCAGAATTGCTCCCCAACGTGAGGGCCTTCCTCATGTCTGCTAGCTGACGTTCTAGATCTCGCTTGTCCTCGACCAGCTGGGCGACGCGCGCCGGAAGCTCGGCCGGCGCCGACCTGGCCGCCATCGCCGCTGCCTGCAGCAGCTTCTCCTCCTCGGCCACATAGGCGAGCGCGCCGGCGCCGGTCGCCGCCTCGATGCGGCGGATGCCGGCCGCGACGGCCCCCTCGGAGACGACCTTGAACAGGCCGATGTCGCCGGTTCGCTCGACATGGGTGCCGCCGCAGAGCTCGACCGAGAACTTCTCGTCCTCGCCCGCGCCCATGGCGACCACGCGGACCTCGTCGCCGTATTTCTCGCCGAACAGCGCCATGGCCCCGGCCGCGACCGCGTCGTCGGGGGTCATCAGCGTGGTGCCGACCGGGCGATTGAGCCGGATGCGGGCGTTGACCTCGGTCTCGATCGACGACAGGTCAGCCGCCTCGATGGCACGGGGGTGGCTGAAGTCGAAGCGGAGCCGGTCGGGGGCCACCAGCGAGCCCTTCTGGGTCACATGCTCGCCGAGCTTCCGGCGCAGCGCCTCGTGCAGCAGATGGGTCGCCGAATGGTTGGCGCGGAGCCGCCGCCGACGCTCGGCATCGATCTCCGCCACCACCGTGTCGCCGACCTTGAGCGGCCCCTTCACCACCTTGCCGAGATGGACATGCAGGTCGCCGACGCGCTTCGCCGTATCGGTCACCTCGATGCGCGCGCCCGACGACGTGACGATGGTTCCGGTATCGCCCATCTGGCCGCCGGATTCGCCGTAGAACGGCGTCTGGTTGAGGATAATCGCGACTTCGCCGGAGGCGACCTCCGTGACCGACTTGCCGCCGGCCACCAACGCATCGATGCGGGCCTCCGCCTTGTCCGTGGCATAGCCCAGGAAGTCCGTGGCGCCGGTCTTCTCGCGGGTCTCGAACCAGATGCGGTCGGTCGCCGCCTCGCCCGAGCCCGACCACGCCGCCCGCGCCGCCGCGCGCTGGCGTTCCATCGCCGCGTCGAAGCCGGCCTGGTCGAGGTTCAGGTTCTGGCCGCGCAGGATGTCGGCGGTGAGATCGACCGGGAAGCCGAAGGTGTCGTACAGCTTGAACGCGACTTCGCCGGGCAGCGTGCCGCCCTGGCCGATCTTCCTGGTTTCGTCGCCGAGAAGACGCAGGCCGCGGTCGAGCATCTGGCGGAAACGCGTCTCCTCCAGCTTGATGGTTTCCTGGATCAGCGTCTGGGCGCGGCCGAGCTCCGGATAGGCCAGGCCCATCTGCTGGACCAGCACCGGCACCAGCTTCCACAGCAGCGGCTCCTTCGCCCCCAGCAGGTGCGCATGGCGCATGCCGCGCCGCATGATGCGGCGAAGCACGTAGCCACGGCCTTCGTTCGACGGCATGACGCCGTCGGCGATGAGGAAGCTGGACGCGCGGATGTGGTCGGCGATGACCTTGTGCGAGGCGCGCTGCTCGCCGTCGGGCGCCACGCCCGTGGCCTCGGCCGAGGCCAGCACCAGCGACCTCAGCACGTCGGTGTCGTAGACATCCTGCTTGCCCTGCAGCAGGGAGGCGATGCGCTCCAGCCCCATGCCGGTATCGATCGACGGACGCGGCAGCGGCACCCGCTTACCGGGTTCCAGTTGCTCGTACTGCATGAAGACGAGGTTCCAGAACTCGAGGAACCGGTCGCCGTCCTGCTCGGGCGAGCCCGGCGGGCCGCCCCACACCTTGTCGCCCTGGTCGAAGAAAATCTCCGAGCACGGACCGCAGGGGCCGGTATCGCCGGCCGACCAGAAATTGTCGGACGTCGCGATGCGGATGATCTTGTCGTCGGAGAAGCCGGCGATCTTCTTCCAGAGGCCGGCCGCGTCCTCGTCCTCGTGATAGACGGTGACCAGCAGCTTGTCCTTGGGCAGGCCCAGATCCTTGGTGACGAAGCCCCAGGCGAGCTCGATCGCGCGCTCCTTGAAGTAGTCGCCGAAGGAGAAGTTGCCCAGCATCTCGAAGAAGGTGCAGTGGCGCGCGGTGTAGCCGACGTTCTCCAGGTCGTTGTGCTTGCCGCCGGCGCGCATGCATTTCTGCGCCGTGGCGGCGCGCACGTAGTTGCGCTTCTCGACGCCGGTGAACAGGTTCTTGAACTGAACCATGCCGGCGGAGGCGAACATCAGCGTCGGGTCGTTGCGCGGCACCAGCGGGCTCGAAGCCACCACCTCGTGGTCGTGGCGGCGGAAGTATTCGAGGAAGCCGGTACGGATGTCGTTCGTCGAAGTCATGACACAGGCCCTTGCGCGGAGGTTCAGCCGGGGCGCGGTCGGCCTCGACCGGCGGACCCGGGGAACCGCTTCTATCCCCAGGGCTTAGGCGTGTCTAGGCGACTTTCGGCGGATTTCCGCAGGAATCGCGCACGATCAGGCGGGGCGGCCGCAGGCTGCGCTCCCCCGGCCCCTGCCTTGCCCCCCCCGATCCGCTCGAACAGGAGGTCGACCGCGGCGGCCGCCATCTCGGACACGGGCTGGGCGACGATGGTGAGGCGGGGCTGCATCGCCGCCGCCCAGGGGAAGTCGTCGACGGCAAGCGCCGAGACGTCATCCGGGCAGCGGAGCCCGCGTTCGGCCAGCGCCCGCATGACCCCCAGCAGGACCAGGCTGTGGCCGGCGAAGATCGCCGTCGGCGGCTCGGCCAGCGAGAGCAGCTCGACCGTCGCGTCATGGGCGCGGGAGTCGCGGAGGCCCACCTCCCGCATCAGGGCGGGATCGAACACCACGCCGCCGGCAACCAGGGCCTCCTTGAAGCCCAGAAGGCGCTCGCGGCCGGCCGAGACCGAGGACGAGCCCAGGATGACGCCGATCCGGCGGTGACCGAGGCCGACGAGATGCGTGCCGGCGAGGTGCCCGGCCATGTGGTTGTCGAGCGCCTCGGTGTCGAAGCCGAAGCCGTCGAGGGTGCGGTCGACCAGCACCACCGGAGCCTTCAGCGCCGAAAGCGTCGCCGAATGCGAGGACTCCCGCCGCCCCGCCGGTCCGGACATGAGCGATCCGCTCGGCCATCTCGGGCTCCGCTCGAACTGCGACAAGGCCTGGTTCGGCTGGCCCTGCGACGAGGAGATCGAGAAGCTGCGCGGCGCCTTCGCCGATGCCGCCGACCCGGCGGAGAGGAAGCGCATCGCCGAAGCCGTCCAGCGCCGCGCCAACGAGGTTGTGCCCTATGTCCCGCTCGGCCAGCTCTACCTGGCGCGGAGATACTCGACGAAGCTCAGCGGCATCCTGGCCGCGCCGCTGCCGGTCTACTGGAACATAGCCAAGGCGAACGGACGGCTGCCCCGGAAAGGGTTGCATCGAAAGTCGCGGTCGGATCATCTGGCGCCGGACCTGTCCTCCGGAGCCGATGACCCGATCGCGACCGACCGACCCGGCGCTCGAAGCCGACCTCGCCCGCGCGGTCGGCCTGCACCGCAGCGGCAATCTTGCTAATGCCGAGGCGATCTATCGCGGCATCCTTGCCAAGGCACCGAAGCACGCCCAAGCGCTCAACTATCTGGGCATCCTGCTGGCCGCGAGCGGCCGGACCGATGAGGGCATCGACCTCCTCAGGCGCTCGATCCGGGAGTCGCCGCAGGTCCTGGAACTGCACCTCAATCTCGGCGATACGCTGGCCGCCGCCGGCCGATTGGATGCGGCCGAGGCCGCGTTCAAGCGCGCGCTCCAGCAGCACCGGAGCCCGGAAGCTCTGGCCAAGCTCGGCGTGGTGCTGCTGCGACAAGGGAAGATGCAGCCGGCGGCGCATCAGCTCGAGCAGGCGCTCAAGCTGGCGCCGGAAGCGGTGGACATCCGCTGCAACCTCGCCGTCATCCGGGCGCAGCAGGACGACGTCCCCGCCGCGCGCCGGCTGCTGACGGGCGCAATGGTTCTCGCCCCGGCCCATCTAGACGCGCTCAATGCGACCGCCGCGCTTGACCAGCAGCAGGGCCGCCTCGCCGAAGCGGTCAACTGGCTTCGTCGCACGCTCGCGATCGCGCACGGCTTCGGCCCGGCCCACGCCAATCTCGGCATGGCCCTCGACCGGCTCGGCGAGCGCACGGTCGCCGCCCGCCACGACCGGATGGCGCTGGTGCTGTCGCCGGCCGATCCCAACGCCTGGGGCAATTTCGGCAACCTGATCCAGAGCCAGGGACGGCCGACCGAAGCCGAGGCAACGCTCCGGCGCGCGCTACACCTGCAGCCGCGAAGCGCCACGACATGGAGCAACCTCGGGCGGACGCTGAACGCCCAGGCGCGCTTCGCCGAGGCCGTCGCGGCCTACCGGCGCGCCCTCGAACTCGATCCGCTGAACGCCCCGGCCCGCAGCAACCTGCTGTTCCTCAGCCACTTCGATCCCTCCTTCACGCCCGAGCAGATCTTCGCCGAGCACGTTGCCTTCGGGCGGACCCATGAACCCGAACTCGCCCGGCAGTTCCAGCCCCACGCCAATATGCGCGAGCCCGACCGCCGTCTCAGGCTCGGCTACGTCTCAGCCGATCTCGGCAGGCATCCGGTCGGCTACTTCCTGGCGCCAGTCCTGCCCCGCCACGACCCGGCATCGGTCGAGGTGGTCTGCTATTCCGACCGGGCGGTCGAGGACGACATGACGGAGCTGTTCCGCCGCGCGTCCTCGGAGTTCAACAACATCTCGGGCTTGTCCGACGACGCGCTCGCCGAGCGAGTTCGCCGGGACCGCATCGACGTCCTGGTCGATCTCTCCGGACACACCGCCGGCAATCGGCTGCTGACGTTCGCCCGCAAGCCCGCGCCTGTGCAGGTGTCCTGGCTCGGCTACTACGACACCACTGGGCTCACCGCCATCGACGCCGTACTTGCAGATCCCTGGGAGGTCGAGCCCGGCGACGAACGCTGGTACGTCGAGAAGATCGTGCGGCTGCCGTCGGGCCGGCTCTGCTACGGCCCGCCGGTGGACGCGCCGGACGTGAAGGAGGCGCCGGTCCTGGCGTCCGGCCGCCTGTCCTTCGGCTCCTTCAACAACGTCGCCAAGCTGACCGACGCGACGCTTGCGGCCTGGGGACGGATTCTGACGGCGACACCGGACGCAAGGATGGTGCTGCGCTCTCCGCCTCTCGCCGACCCCAGATACCGCGACCGACTCGCCGCGCGCTGCCACAGCTTCGGCCTGGATCCCGATAGGCTGGACATGAGCGCCGCAACGCAGAAGGGGATCCTCGAAGCCTATGGCGAGGTCGACTTGGCGCTCGACCCCTTCCCGTTCCCCGGCGGCCTCACGACCTGCGAATCCCTATGGATGGGCGTTCCGGTGGTCACGCTCAGGGGTGGCCATCCGGTCACCCGCCAGTCCGTCAGCTTCCTCGCCCGCGTCGGCTTGCCGGACCTGATCGCAGACTCGGTCGACGACTATGTTGCCCTGGCCACCTCGCTGGCGCGATCGCCGCAGACGCTCGCGGACATGCGTCGCGGGTTGAGGCCGCGCATGGCTGCCTCTCCCCTGACCGACGGGGCCGCCGCCGCGCGCGCGGTCGAGGCGGCGGTCAGAGGGCTCTGGCGTTTATGGTGCCAGGATGGCGACGCCCGGTCGCCCTAGGGCGTGACGTCGGGCCGCCAGAAGCCGCGCTCGTCCATCACGGCCCTGAGCTCGGTGAGCTGCTCACCGAAAGGCCGGACTCCGAGCCCTTCGAGAAAGCCTGGATACGCGGTCGCGAGCCGCATGTCCCTGGGCGTCCCGCCAGCGACGGGACGGATCCGGATCGGGTGTGCGAACGCGTCGCGGAAGGCCTCCAGCACCTGGCGCTTGGTCTGATCCTCTCCGAAGACATGACGGATGCCGCGCTCCGTGATGCCTCGCTCCAGGAGCACCGCGACGAGGCGGCTGAGTTCGAGGGTTGTGAGCCCGTTCCACAGGTGATGATCGTAGCCCTGGCA
>CAMDFP010000011.1 GCA_945897335.1 Asaia bogorensis
CCTGATGCGGCGCCATGTCCTGGAGGGGCTCGGCGGCTGGGACGAGCGCTTCTTCGTCTACCTGGAAGATGTCGACCTCGCCTACCGGGCCCATCTGAACGGCTGGAAGTCTTATTTCTTCGCCGAGGTCCGCGCCTTCCATCGCGGCGGCGGCGTCTCGCGCCAGGTCAAGGCGGCGCGGCTGTTCTACAGCCTGCGCAGCCGGATCCTGTACGCCTTCAAGCATTTCCATCCGGCGGTCGCGCTGCTGGTTCTCGTCGGCACGCTCGCAGTCGAGCCGATGACCCGAATCGTCTATGCCGCTCTCAGCAATTCGCCGACCTCGAGCGGCGAGACGGTCAAGGCCTACTGGTTGCTGCTTCGCGACCTCCCTTCAGTTCTCTCCCTCGCCTGGACGCTACGCCACCATGCGGATACTCCTGCTCGCGCGCTACGGCCGGCTGGGCGCTAGCAGCCGCGTCCGGTTCGAGCAATTCCTGCCCTACCTCAGGGCGGCGGGGCATGAGATCGTGTCCGAGCCGCTGTTCGACGACGACTACCTCACCTCGCTCTATGACGAGGGCAGGCGGAAGACCACCGCGGTGCTCGCGGCCTACGTCAACCGCCTCGCCGTCATCCGCACGCGCGGCCACTACGACCTGGTGTGGATGGAGAAGGAGGCGCTGCCGTGGATGCCGGCCTCGTTCGAGACCTGGATCCTCAAGGGCGGGCCGCCGCTCGTGGTCGACTATGACGACGCCGTCTTCCACCGCTACGACCAGCATCCGAGCCCGCTGATCCGCGGCCTCTTGTCGAACAAGATCGACCGGGTGATGGAGGCGGCGGCGGTGGTCGTCGTCGGCAACGACTATCTCGCCGACCGCGCCCGCGAGGCCGGCGCGAGGCGCGTCGTCGTGCTGCCGACCGTGGTCGACCTCGACCGCTACCGGGCGCCGCCGCCGCGCGACGAAGGCCCGCCGGTGATCGGCTGGATCGGAACGCCGCTGACCGGCAGCTACCTGGAAGAGGTGCGCCCGGCGCTCTCATCCTTCGCCGAGACCGGAGCGGCGAAGCTGCTCCTGATCGGCGGCGGCGACCAGGTGCTTCCCGGTGTCCCGGCCGAGCGCATCGCCTGGCACGAGAACACCGAGGCCGCCGACGTCGCCCGTCTCGACATCGGCATCATGCCGATCCCCGACGAGCCGTTCGAGCGCGGCAAGTGCGGCTACAAGCTGATCCAGTACATGGCGCAGGCGCGCCCGGTGGTGGCATCCCCGGTCGGCGTCAACGTCGCGCTGGTGAAGGGCGCGGGCAGCGGCTATCTCGCCGGTACGCCGCAGGAATGGTGGGACGCGCTGTTCAAGCTGATCTCGGACGCCGAGCTCAGGAAGAAGCTGGGCGCCGCCGGGCGGCGGGCGGTCGAGCAGAAATACTGCGTGCAGGTGATCGCGCCCGACCTGCTTCGCCTGTTCCGCGAGATCACCGGTCAGTCGGGAAGCACGCGGCGATAGAGCGCCAGCGTCGCCGCCGCGACGGCGGTGTCGGCGTGCTGGGATTCGATGGTCCTGCGCGCGGCCGCGCCGAGACGGCGGCGGAGATCAGGGTCGCCGGCCAGCTTCGCCAGTGCATCGGCCAGCGCCGCGGGATCGCGCGGCCGCACCACCAGCCCGTCGACACCATCGGTCACCAGGTCGCGGCAGCCCGGCACGTCGGTGGTCACCAGGGGGCGTCCGCAGGCGCCGGCTTCGAGCAGGCTCTTCGGCACGCCCTCGCCGCCCCGCGACGGCTGTACCGCGATATGCGTCTCCGCCCATACCGCAGGGATGTCGCTCCGCTGGCCCCACCACTCGACGAGCCCGTCGGCGACCCATGACTCGATCTGGCTTTGAGAGATCGCCGTCGGATTGTCGGGGTCGGGCGATCCGACGAGAGCTATGCGGAGTGCAATCCCGCGCGCCTTCAGCAGCCGCGCAGCCTCGACCAGGTCGGTCACGCCCTTGAGGCCGACCAGCCGCGCCACCATCGCCGCGACCGGAACGCCGGGGCGTTCGTCCGTCGGCACGAAGCGGGCGACATCGACGCCGGAGCCGCGGATCAGCTCGGTTCTCTCCGGCGCGCCGATGCCGGCCGCGCGCAGCGTCGCCAGATCGTCGGCGTTCTGCAGCAGGGTCCAGCGGCCCGGCGCCTTCAGGAGATGGCGGAGTGCGGCCATCACCGGTCCGCGCAGCCGCCCGGCCGCCCCGCCCTCGCCGGTGAACAGGATGCCGAGCCCGGTCAGCGCGTTCACCACCGCCGGCAGGCGGGCGAGGCGTGCGGCGATCGATCCCAGCAGCACCGCCTTCAGCGACAGGTGATGCACGAGGTCCGGCCGCTCGCGGCGATAGATGGCGAAGAGCTCGATCACCGCCGCGAGATCGGCGAGCGGGTTGCGGAGCCCGCGACGCATGCGGACCGGAATGACGCGGAAGCCCTCCGCCTCGATCGCCGCTCCGTGCGCGACCACCCGCGTCGCCACCACCACGCGATAGCCCGCGTCCCGCGCCGCGCGCGCCAGCGTCATCCGATGCGAGACGAAGAAGAAGTCTTCGGCGGCGAGGAAGAGGAGAGTTTTGGTCACGCTCTCACCCCGTACGACCACGGACGCTCGCTTGGGTGCGCGCTTCGACCGACTTCCCCGCGCGGCGAAATGCGGCAGTTCGATGCGAAGCGCAGCGAAGCATCGTAACGGGAGCATTTCGCCACAAGGCGCGGGGGCCGCGGGCGTATGTCACGCCCATCGCTTCGCCCACGCCTGCACCATCAAAACGCACCACAGCCGATGCTGATGATTGCGCGTGCCGGCGAGATGCTCGGCCCAGGCGGCACGGATCGGCGCGGCGGCGAGCGCCGGATGCAGCGCCGAGGGTGCCAGCAGCGATTCCGCCCAGTCGCGGAGCGGACCGCGCAGCCACTCGGCCAGCGGCAGAGCGAAGCCGGTCTTCGGCCGGTCGATCAGGCTGCGCGGCACATAGCGGTCGAGCACGCGGCGAAGCGCCCATTTGCCGGTGCCGCCGCGCACCCGCATCGATTTCGGCAGCGACCACGCCAGCTCGACCACGCGATGGTCGAGCAACGGCGCGCGGGCCTCGAGGCCGACCGCCATGCTGGCGCGGTCGACCTTGGCCAGGATGTCGTCGGGCAGGTAGTCGAGCGAATCGCGGAGCTGCATGCGCTCCAGCGCATCGGCGAGCGCCGCTCCCGGCGGTACCGGCGGCGGCTTCGGCGAGACCACCGGCGGCGCGTCCCAATGCGTCAGCAGCCGCTCATGCACCGCATCCGCGTTCTCGGCATCGAGGAAGCCCGCGAGCTTCTGCATCTTGTCCGCCATCTCGCGCGGGCGGACCGAGGCGGGCAGAACCGAGGCCCCGGCTTCCCACACCGAGGGCGGCACCGCGCCGGCGAGCGAAGCCGCGAATCCCCGCACGCTCCGCGGCAGGTCGAGCAGCGAGCCCAGCTGTGCCATCGCGACATGGCGGTTGTAGCCGGCGAAGACCTCGTCGCCGCCGTCGCCGGAGAGCACGACCACGACATGCTCGCGCGCGAGGCGACTCACCATATGCGTCGGCACCTGGGAGGAATCGGCGAAGGGCTCGTCGTAGATCTCCGCCATCGACGGGATCAGCGCCAGCGCGTCCTCGGGCGTCGCCCTCAAGGTCACATGATCGGTGCCGAGATGGCGCGCCACCGCCTCGGCCGCGGCCGACTCGTCATGGCTCGCCTCGCCGAAGCCGATGGTGAAGCTCTTGATCCGCGCCGTCGACGTCGCCTGCATCAGCGCCGCGACCGCGGATGAATCGACGCCGCCCGAGAGCAGCACGCCGAGCGGCCGGTCGGCGATGGTGGTGCGCGCGACCGCGTCGCGGAGCAGCGCATCCAGCCGCTCGACCAGCTCGTCCTCCGGCAAGGTGGAGCGCGGGCGCGCGGCGATCTCGGCCAGGCTCCAATAGGGTTCGACCACGGCGTCGCGGCCGGGCGCCAAGGTCAGCATGTGACCCGGCGGCAGCTTCTTCACGCCGGCATAGATGGTGAGCGGCGCCGGCACATAGGCGCGGCGGAAGACATGCGAGAGCGCATCTGCATCGATCGCGCGCGGGCAGTCGGGATGGGCGCGCAGCCCCTTCAGCTCCGAGCCGAAGAGAAAGAGGCCGCCGGTATGCGCGTAGTGAACCGGCTTCTCGCCCAGGCGGTCGCGGGCCAAGGTCAGCGTCCGGGTCTGGCGGTCCCAGAGCGCGATCGCGAACATGCCGGTGAGCCGCTGCAGCGCCGGTTTGGCGCCCCATTGGCCGATGGCCGCCAGCATCACCTCGGTGTCGGACTGGCTCTGGAAGCGATGGCCCAGGCCCGACAGCTCGTCCTTCAGCTCACGGTAATTGTAGATCTCGCCGTTGTAGACGACGACGAAGCGCCCGTCGGCCGAGGCCATCGGCTGATGCCCGCCGGGCGAGAGGTCGATGATGGCAAGGCGCCGGAACCCCAGCGCCACCCCGGTTTCGCCGTCCACCCAGTCGCCGTCGTCGTCGGGCCCGCGATGGCGGATCGCGTCCATCATCGACCGGACACGCCGGGTCAGCGCCTCCGAAGACGCCCCCCGCCGATCGACGATGCCGACGATGCCGCACATGCGGGCGGACCTTGGCCGCAGCGCCGGAGGGGGTCAAGGGAGGGCTTCGGCGCTTCAAGGAGGTGCTCTTGTCCTCTCTTGGAAATTCCGAAACAACCGTTACTCTACGGGAGCTTCATTGCCGTCGGCGCCGGGGCGCCGGCCAAGGGGAGGAAATAGGATGTTGATTCGTAAAGTGGCGTTGATGGCTGCGGTCGCGGGCGGCCTGGCCCTGTCATCGCAGGCGGCCCAGGCTCAGGTCATGCCGGTGGTCGCAGGCGGGTTCCTCGGCGGCATCGCCGGCTCGCTCTATGCGAACGGGCTGCCGGCCACGGCGGCGGCGATCAGCTCGGCCGCGACCTCGACCGTGTCGGCGGTCGCCGGCGTCATTCCGGCCACGGCCACGGCCGTTTCCGGCACCATCGCAGCCGCCGGCGCGCCGGTGCTCGTCGGCGTCGCCGCCGGCGGGGCGCTGGGCTACCTGCTTCTGCGCAACGCGCAGTAGAGACGGGTCGGCGGCCGGCGGTCACCCGACTGTCGGCCGCCTGCCACGTTCCAGCATGCGGCGGCCGTCGCCGGGCGCCCGGCGTGGCTGGGCGCGACGATTGCGCGCGCTTCCCTGCGACAGGCCCGTCCACTACCTATTTTTCAGGCCGGACGACCGTCCACGAGGAGCACCGCATGGTCACCAAAGGGTTCAAGGCGCTGATCGCCGAGGCCAACGCCGTCATCGAGACGATCCCGGTGAAGGACGCCCTCGCCCTGGTCGGCGATCCCAAGCTGCAGTTCGTCGACATAAGAGAGACGGTCGAGGTGCAGAAGTCCGGCACCATCAAGGGTGCCGTTCATGCGCCGCGCGGCTTCCTCGAATTCATTGCCGATCCGGAGAGCCCGATGCACAAGCCCGAATTCTCGAGCGGCAAGGGCCTGATCCTGTTCTGCGCCTCCGGCGGCCGCTCGACCCTCGCCGCCCGCACCCTGATGGACATGGGCTTCACCAAGGTCGCGCATATCGCCGGCGGCTTCGCCGCCTGGCAGGCGGCGGGCGGAGCCACAGAATAGCGCCGGCCTTCAGGTTGTAGGGAGGCAAGGCGAGGTCCTTACCCGTGAATGCCGCGGCTGTCGTCCGGCGCCTCGGCGCGCTCGGCAAGGCCGTAGTCGCGGATGACGCCGGCGATCCGAAGCCGATAGTCGCGGAAGATCCCGTCCCGGCCGGCGGCCTGGGCCATGCGATGCGCCTCGACGTTGCGCCAGGCCTTTACCGCGTCCTCGTCCCGCCAGAAGGAGAGCGAGAGCAGCTTGCCGGGCTCGGACAGGCTCTCGAAGCGCTCGATCGAGAGGAAGCCCTCGATCCCGGCCAGGAGCGGACGCAGGCTTGCTGCGATATCGAGATACTCCTGGCGGCGGCCCTCGGCCGGCCACACCTCGAAGATGACGGCGATCATCGGCGGTCTCCCCTTGAAGCGAGGTTGGGCGGCTCGAAGGCCCCCACCCTAACCCTCCCCCACAGAGGGGGGAGGGGAACTGAAGTCGACGCCCTCTTTTTACTCCTTCCCCCTTGATGGGGGAGGGTTGGGGTGGGGGTGACTCAGGGAGCCGCCACCGGCCTCAGGAAGGTCCGCTCCTCCGACAGGATGAAGCGCTCGGCCCTGGCGAAGGCGAAATTGGCGCGGCCCTTCTCGTCGGCCTTGATCCGGGCCCGGTAGGCCTCGTAGGCGGCGAGGCTGTCGAAGGAGATCAGCGCCCAGGCGATGTTGCTGGTGCCCTCATGCGGCAGGAAATAGCCGATGAGCCCGCCGCCGCAGCGGGGAATGATCTCGAGCCAGGCCTGGGAATAGCGCTCGAAGGCATCGAGCTTGAACGGGTCGATGACGTAACGGATCTGGACGGTGACGGTCATTTCCGGGCTCCCGAGTGGGTGAAGCCGGACGCTATCTCTGGGCCAGGCCGGGATGCTTCGGCCAAGGCCGAAGCTTGTGGCACCTCACACAATCTGATATCATTGATATCAATGCTATCGGAGACTCTGCGTGCCCAAGAGCATGACCGTCCGCAACATCGACGACATCGTCTACGCGAAGCTTCGCCAGCGGGCCGCCCGTCACGGCCGGTCGACCGAGGCCGAGGTGCGGGAAATCCTGACCCACGCCACCGCCTCCGAGCCCACCGGGGATTTCTGGGAGCGGGCCGCCCGGCTCCGCGCCGCCATCGGCAGCCGGCCGCAGGCGCCTTCGGAGAATCTCCAGCAAGAAGGGCGCGATGAGCGATGATCTCCGCCCGCGGCTACGTCGTCGACGCCTCCGTCGTGGTCAAGTGGTTCGCGCCGGAGCCGTTCAGCGAGACGGCCGTCACGCTTCGCTCCGCGCCCCTCCATGCTCCCGACCTGCTGACGACGGAATGCGCGAACATCCTCTGGAAAAAGGGGCGTCGAGGCGAGATGACCTGGGGCCAGGTCGAGGAGGCGATCGGCCTTCTCCAGCACGCGGACATCGGTCTCCACGCCACCCGCCCCCTGCTCGGCAAGATCACCGAGCTTTCCCGCATGCTCGACCATCCGGCTCATGACTGCGCCTACCTCGCCACCGCCTGGCTTCTGGAGCTGCCGCTGGTGACGGCCGACGCCCGGCTGGTTCGCGTTGTCCACGGCGCCGGGGTGGAGGGCGCCAAGCTCCCCGCCGTGGTCACCCTGGGCGCGCTCGCCCTGTAGCCCGCCTTGCCGCTTGCTGCGCCTGCGTGATATAGCCCGGCACCTCGTAAAGCCCACGAAATCCGGCCGGTCATGGACATCCAGGCGACCTCGATCCCCGAGGTCAAGATCATCGCGCCCAAGAAGTTCGGCGACGCCCGCGGCTTCTTCTCGGAGACCTACAACCAGCGCGCCTTCCACGCAGCCGGCATCACCGACGTCTGGATCCAGGACAACCACTCGCTCTCCGGGCCGAAGGGCACCGTCCGCGGCCTGCATTTCCAGACCGCGCCGTTTGCCCAGGCCAAGCTGGTGCGGGTGACCCGGGGCGCCATCCTGGACGTCGCCGTCGACATCCGCCGGGGATCGCCGACCTATGGAAAGCACGTCGCCGCCGAGATCTCGGCCGAGGCGTGGAACCAGATCTACGTGCCCGCCGGCTTCGCCCACGGTTTCTGCACGCTGACCCCCGACGCCGAGGTCCTCTACAAGGTGACGGCGCTCTACAGCCGCGAGAACGACTTCGGCCTTCTCTGGAACGACCCCGCACTCGGGATCGACTGGCCGGTGAGCGCCGAGGCGGCGCTGCTGTCGGACAAGGACAAGGTGCAGCCGACGCTGGCCGCGATGCCCACGCACTTCACCTACTTGAAGCCATGAGCACCATCCTCGTCACCGGCGGCGCCGGATTCATCGGTTCGGCCGTCGTCCGCCAGCTGCTGGCCGAAGGCGCGTCCAAGGTCGTCAACCTGGACAAGCTCACCTATGCCGCGAACCTCGCCTCGATTCCCGGCGCCGAGACGAACCCGCGCTACGTGCTGGAGACGGTCGACATCTGCGATGCGGCCGAGGTCGCGCGCGTCTTCACCAGGCATGCCCCGGACGCGGTGATGCATCTGGCGGCCGAAAGCCATGTCGACCGTTCGATCGACGGGCCCGGCGCCTTCATCCACACCAATGTCATCGGCACCTTCAACCTGCTGCAGGCGGCGTTGAAGCATTGGCGCGATCTCACCGGGCCGGCGAAGGACGCGTTCCGCTTCCTCCATGTCTCGACCGACGAGGTCTATGGCTCGCTGGGCGCGACCGGCGCCTTCACCGAACAGACGCGCTACGACCCGCACTCGCCCTACTCGGCATCCAAGGCGTCGTCGGACCATCTGGCACGCGCCTGGTGCGACACCTATGGGCTGCCGGTGATCGTCACCAACTGCTCGAACAATTACGGCCCCTACCAATTCCCGGAGAAGCTGATCCCGCTGATGGTGCTGAAGGCCATGCGCGGCGAGAAGCTGCCGGTCTATGGCAAGGGCGACAACATCCGCGACTGGCTCTATGTCGAGGACCATGCGGCGGCGCTGCGCCTCGCCGTCTCCAGGGGACGGCCGGGCGAGACCTACAACATCGGCGGCCGCGCCGAGATGCAGAACATCGAAGTCGTGCGCACGATCTGCAAGCTGGTCGACGAGCTCCGTCCCGGCAACCGTCCGCGGGAAGAACTGATCACCTACGTCGCCGACCGGCCGGGCCACGACCAGCGCTACGCCATCGACGCCTCCAAGATCGAGCGCGAGCTGGGATGGAAGCCGTCGCTGACCTTCGACGCCGGCATCCGCCGGACGGTCGAGTGGTACCTGTCTGAGGAAAGCTGGTGGCGCCCGATCCTCGACGGCCGCTACCAGGGCGACCGCCTGGGCTTGAAGTCATGAAGCTGCTCGTCACCGGCGGCACCGGCCAGGTCGGCGAGGCGCTGCGCCGTCTCAGCGCTGAACTCGGCGTCACCGTGATCGCGCCAGGCCGCGACACGCTGGACCTTTCGAAGCCCGGAACCATCCGCCTGCCCGACGGCATCGACGGCGTGATCAACTCCGGCGCCTATACGGCGGTCGACAAGGCCGAGAGCGAGGGCGCGCTGGCGGTGACCGTGAACGCGGAAGCGCCGGGCGTGTTGGCGGCGGAGGCGGCGAAGATGGGCCTGCCGATCGTGCAGCTCTCGACCGACTACGTCTTCGACGGCACCAACCCCGAAACCTATGTCGAGACCGACCCGGTCAATCCGATGTCGATCTACGGCCTCGGCAAAGAAGCCGGCGAACGCGCGGTGCGTGACGCCAATCCACGCCACGTGGTGATGCGCACCAGCTGGGTCTATGCCGTCCACGGCAACAACTTCGTCAAGACCATGCTGCGCCTCGGGAAAGAGCGCGACCAGCTGCGCGTCGTCGCCGACCAGACCGGCGCGCCGACGCTGGCCGACGACATCGCGCGTGCCGCAGTGGCGTGCCTCAAGGGGCTCCGCGACGGCAAGCCGGCCGGCACCTATCACTACACGGCCGAGGGCGCGACCACCTGGCACGGGCTCGCCAGCCGGATCTGGGACATCGCCGGCCCCCGCCTCGGCCGCCGCCCGACGATCGAGCCGATCCCGACCTCGGGCTATCCGACGCCGGCCATGCGCCCGATGAACTCGCGCCTCGATTGCGCGAAGATCGTCGCCACCTTCGGTGTCGTCAGGCGTCCGTGGGAGCAGGCGCTGGACGAGACGCTCTCCCGCCTCCTGGAAGAAAAGCCATGAAGGGCATCATCCTCGCCGGCGGCAGCGGCACGCGGCTGCATCCGCTGACGCTCGCCACATCGAAGCAGCTGCTTCCCGTCAACGACAAGCCGATGATCTACTACCCGCTGGCGACGCTGATGCTGGCGGGCATCAAGGACGTGCTGATCATCACCACGCCCGAAGACCAGGCCGCGTTCCAGCGCCTGCTCGGCGACGGCGGCAAATGGGGCGTCCGCATCTCGTATGCGGTGCAGCCCGTGCCGAACGGGCTCGCCCAGGCCTTCGTCATCGGCCGCGACTTCGTCGGCGGCGAGAAGGCGGCGCTGGTGCTGGGAGACAACATCTTCTTCGGCCATGGCCTGACCGAGTCTCTGGCCCGCGCCGCGGCCAATGACACGGGCGCCACCGTCTTCGGCTACTGGGTCAAGGACCCCGAGCGCTACGGCGTGGTCGCGTTCGACGACGCCGGCAAGCCGACCTCGATCGAGGAGAAGCCGAAGCAGCCGAAGAGCCACTGGGCCGTCACCGGCCTCTATTTCTACGACGCCCGCATCTGCGACATCGCCGCCACGATCAAGCCGTCGGCGCGCGGAGAATACGAAATTACGGACGTCAACCGCGCCTATCTCGAGATGGGCGCTTTGAACGTCGAGAAGCTGGGCCGGGGATTCGCCTGGCTCGACACCGGCACCTTCGAGTCGCTGCTCCAGGCCGGCGAGTTCGTGCGCGCGGTCGAGGAACGCCAGGGCCTCAAGATCGCCTGTCCGGAAGAGATCGCCTTCCGCCAGGGCTGGATCGATGCTCAGCAGATGAAGAGACTGGCCGAGCCGCTGCTGAAGTCCGGCTACGGCACCTACCTCCTCGGCGTGCTCGCCGACCACCCGTGAGAAGCCGCATGCATTCCTACCGCACCCACACCTGCGCCGAGCTGCGCGCGCCCCAGGTCGGCGAGACCGTCCGGCTGTCCGGCTGGGTCCACCGCAAGCGCGACCACGGCCAGCTGCTGTTCATCGACATCCGCGACCACTATGGCATCACGCAATGCGTGACCGATGCCTCGAAGCCGGTGTTCAAGGCGGCCGAGGACACGCGCGTCGAAAGCGTGGTCACCGTCACCGGCCGCGTCGTCAAGCGCTCGGCCGAGACGGTGAACGCGCAGCTGCCGACCGGCGAGATCGAGGTCGTGATCGACGACTACGTCGTGCAGTCGGCGGCCGAGCAGGTGCCGCTCCAGGTGAACGCGCAGGAGGACGCCGGAGAGGAGACGCGGCTTCGCTACCGCTTCCTCGATCTCAGGCGGGAACGCATCCACAAGAACATCCTGCTGCGCTCCAAGGTGATCGCCTCCATCCGCCGGCGAATGATCGACCAGGGCTTCACCGAGTTCCAGACGCCGATCCTCACCGCCTCGTCGCCTGAGGGTGCCCGCGACTTCCTGGTGCCGAGCCGGCTTCATCCCGGCAAGTTCTACGCGCTGCCGCAGGCCCCGCAGCAGTTCAAGCAGCTGCTGATGGTGGCGGGATTCGATCGCTACTTCCAGATCGCACCGTGCTTCCGCGACGAGGACAGCCGCGCCGACCGCTCGCCCGGCGAGTTCTACCAGCTCGACTTCGAGATGAGCTTCGTCACGCAAGAAGACGTCTTCGCCGCGATCGAGCCGGTGATCGCCGGCGTCTTCGACGAGTTCGCCGACGGTCGCAGCGTGACCAAGCCGCCGTTCCCGCGCATCGCGTACGCAGAGTCGATGCTGAAATACGGCAATGACAAGCCCGACCTCCGCAACCCGCTGGTGATCGCCGACGTCAGCAAGGTCTTCGCAGGCTCCGGCTTCGGCATCTTCGCCAAGGCGATCGAGAAGGGCGGCGTGGTCCGCGGCATTCCCGCGCCGAAGACCGCCGACAAGCCGCGCAGCTTCTTCGACAAGATGAACGACTGGGCCCGCGAGCAGGGCTATCCGGGTCTGGGATACATCGTCTTCGAGAAGGGCGAGGCCAAGGGACCCATTGCGAAGTTCCTGGATGCCGATCGTCTCGCCACGCTCAAGGCCGCGACCGGCGCCGGCGACGGCGATGCCGTGTTCTTCTCCGCCGGCAAGGCGGACGACGCCGCCAAGCTCGCCGGCCTCGCGCGCACGCGCGTCGGCACCGAGCTCGATCTCATCGAGAAGAGGGCGTTCAAGTTCTGCTGGATCGTCGACTTCCCGATGTACGAGAAGGACGAGACCACCGGCGCCATCGGCTTCAGCCACAACCCGTTCTCGATGCCGCAGGGCGGCCTCGAGGCGCTGACCACCAAGGACCCGCTCGACATCCTGGCCTACCAGTACGACATCGTCTGCAACGGCGTCGAGCTGTCCTCGGGCGCGATCCGGAACCACAAGCCCGAGATCATGCTGAAGGCCTTTGAGATCGCCGGCTATGGGCCCGAGGTGGTGGAGAAGAAGTTCGGCGGCATGCTGAACGCGTTCCGCTACGGCGCCCCGCCGCACGGCGGCTCGGCGCCCGGCATCGACCGCATCGTCATGCTGATCGCCGACGAACCCAACATCCGCGAGGTCATCGTCTTCCCGATGAACCAGCGCGCCGAAGACCTGATGATGGGCGCGCCGTCCGAGGTGACCGAGAAGCAGCTCCGCGAACTCTCGATCCGCATCGCCGCCCCGCCGAAGGCATGAGGCCGACGGCTTCGAGATGAGCCCTCCTCTCCGCCCCAAGGCCATCCTCTTCGATCTCGACGACACGCTGATCTCCTCCTCCGGCGAACGGCAGGAGGTGTGGGCGGATACGCTGGCGCCGGTGACCCATCGCCTCGGCGGCCATGCCCATGAGGCGATCGTCAAGGCGATGGAAGCGGAGATGCGCTGGTTCTGGGCGGACCCGGTGCGCCATCGCGAGGGCCGGCTCGACATGGCGCGCACCCGCCATCGCCTGGTCTCGGGCGCGCTCGGAAAGCTCGGCCTCTATGATCCGACGCTGGTCGCCGACATCGCCGAGGGCTTCCGGGTGAATCGCGACCGGCGGGTCAAGCTGTTCGACGACGCGCATCGCGTGCTGGACACGCTGAAGACCGCCGGCATCCAGCTCTGCCTGATCACCAACGGCGAGGCGGCGGTGCAGCGGGCCAAGGTCGAGCGCTTCGATCTCGAGCACCGCTTCCACCACATCCAGATCGAGGGCGAGCATCCGTTCGGCAAGCCCGAGCCCGCCGCCTATGCGCATGCGCTGGAGACGCTGGGATCGCTTCACGGCGAGGCCTGGATCATCGGCGACAACCTCGAATGGGAGGTGTCGGTGCCGCAGACGCTCGGCTTCGCCCGTTCGATCTGGTACGACGCCTTCGGCCGCGGCCTGCCGAAGACCACCGAGGTGCGTCCCGATCACGTGCTGACCCGGCTTCGCGACCTGCTGCCGATGGTGGCCCCGTGAACGACGCGCCCTCCGTCCTCGGCCCCCGCGCCGAGATCGCCCTCACCTATTGGCAGGAGCTCTGCCGCGGCCGGCGGATGCCGGCGCGCGCCGACCTCGACCCGGCCGCGATCCCGAAGCTGCTGACCGGAGTCTTGCTGGTCGACGTGCTCCGCGATCCCCTCGACTTCCGCTACCGGTTGGTGGGATCGGACATCGACGCGATCTCGCACCGGAACTTCCGTGGCGTGCGCTTCTCCGAGATCCTCTACATGCGCCGCGGCAATCGCCTCTGGGCGCAGTACCAGGAGGTGGCGGAGACCGGGCGGCCGCTGTGGTCGGAGGTGCCCTATGTCGGTGCCGACCCGTTCATCCGCCGCATGCTGCATTGCCTGATGCCGCTCGGCGTCGACGGCAGGACCGTCGACATGATTTTCGCCATGGTCGACATCGAGCGGATAACGGTCGCCGCCGCCTGAGAATTCGTCGCCGGCATCAACCGGCACGAAAGCATTGCCGGACGATACTGCCGGCATGTCGATCCCAGCCGCCTTCCCCACCTACCTGTCCGCGCTGCTCCAGCTCTGGACCGACAAGTGCCGTGGCCGCGCGCTCCCGGCGCGCAGGGACTTCCTCACGATCGACCTCGAGCCCTGGCTCTCCGAGCTTCGCCTGGTCGCCGTCCGGCCCGAAGGCATGCGCTTCATCGTCTTCGCAGCCGGTCCCGTCAGCCGCGACGGCGTCGAGATGGTGCCGACGGCCGTCGCAAGCTAGCGGCGGCCGCGCCGGCCTCCCTTTACCTGCGTCTACCTCCCGTCTACCGCCTGAGAGATCCGGCGGCATCGCCGGGGCCTTCTTCTTGTCGACCCCGGCATCCGCGGCAAGACTAGGCGCCGACACATCTCGACTCCGCCGGTCAAGTCTTGGGCACGCGAAGATATGGGACAGTCCTAAGCTCCGTCCCGCCGGACGAAATCTCCGATTTTATGCGGCGATGATCTCCGCTCTTTGCAACCTGCCGGCTTTCGCCTAACATCCCTTCCAAGCCGTCGTGCGCAATCCTGAAAAGAGGCATTCCGATCACACGCGCTACTTTACGTAGAGAATAGCGCAAAGCCCACGATCTAAGGCCGGGATGCCGGTGGGGAATGAGCATCCCGTCAAAAAGAACGACAATCGGGGCGGGGGAAGAATGGGGTCTCAGTTCGGTGACGAGCGGCTGGCTCGTCTCTATCGATATTGGTGGCAGAAGCGTGACGGCGGGGTGGCGCCGCACCGGTCCGACCTCAATCCGGCGGAGATCCCGGACCTGTTGCCGATCCTGCATCTGATCGACGTCCGCTGGGAGCCGTTGTCGTTCCGCCATCGCCTGGTCGGGACCGAGATCGTCGAGTGGCTGGAACGCGACGTGACCGGCAAGGAGATCTCCGCCGATCTCTACGGCTCGCACGCGACCGGATTGCTGGCCACCCTCGAGCAGCTGGCACGGGAGGCGCGGCCCTTTCGTCGCCGGACCCGGCTCTACTGGCATCGCCGCGACTGGCTGACGACCGAGACGGTCGAGCTGCCGCTGGTCGACGACCAGGGCCGGACCGCGATGATTCTGCGCGGCGCGACCTTTTCGGCGCTCACCCGCGATTTCCCCGAGGAGATGGAATTCGAGCCGCTGGCACCGCCGGAGGCGTGACCCCGGCGGCAATCAGACCGGCGTCGTCAGTCGGCGACGTCCTGCAGACGGCGGGCGTGGTCGAGATTGGCCAGCGTCCGCCAGCAGGCCGAGGCCGCTTCCGCCCCCTTGATGAGGAAATGCTCGCGGAAGAACCGTCGGTGCCAACCGGTTCCACCCCGTCTTCCGAAGCCCTCGCGATAATTTTAGATCGCACGATCTAAAATCCCGTTAGGCTCGCGGCCATGGCGAGGCCACGCGAGTTCGACGACGCTGCCGTGCTGGACGCGGCGATCGACTGCTTCTGGGCGGAAGGATTCGGCGGGACCTCGATCCGGGACTTGAGCGAGCGCATGGGGATCAGCGGCCCCAGCCTCTACAACGCCTTCGGCGACAAGCACGGCCTCTTCATCCAGTCGATCGAGCGCTATCTCGACCAGACCATGCGCGAGCGCATCGCCCGCCTGGAAGGATCGATGGCGCCGGCCGCCGCCATCCGCGCCTTCTTCGCCGAGGTGGTCAAGCGGGCGCTGGGCGACCCCGAGCGCCGCGGCTGCTTCCTCCTCAACGTCGCACTCGAGCGCTCCAACGACCCCGAGCTCGGTGATTCCATCGCCGGATATCTCGGCGAGATCGAGGCCTTCTTCCGGCGCCAGATCGCCGCCGGCCAGGCCGACGGCTCGATCGCCTCCCGGCAGAGCGCGATCGACCTCGCCCGCATGCTGCTCGGCGTCATCCTCGGCCTCCGCGTCATCGCGCGAGTCAACCCCAGCCGGCCCCTGATCGAGGGCATGGCGCGCACCGCGCTTGCCGCCCTCGATCCCGACCCGCACCCCAGACGGCGCGCCTGACATGGACCAGTCGGGGGGACATCCGGGAGAGACCGAGGCGGCGGCGCGCAAGCGCACGCGTCTCGGCATCGCCATCGGCATCGCCATGGCGCTGGGCGCGGCCTCCTCGTTCTCGGTCGCGCGCGGCGGCATCCTTCACGGCGTCCACCCCGAAGACATCACGCTGCTGCGCTTCGCCGTCGCCGGGCTGATCTTCCTGCCCTTCGTCCTCTGGCGCGGCATCGGCAACCTCGCCGGCATCGGCTGGGGACGCGGCCTGCTGCTGGCGCTCACCGCCGGGCCGGCGGCGGCTTTCCTGCAGGTCGGCGGCTTCGCCTACGCGCCGCTGGCCCATGGCGCGGTGCTGGTGCCGATGTCGGTGACCGTCTTCTGCTCGGTGATGGCGGTGGTGGTGCTGAAGGAGCGCCACGGCCCCCGGCACGCCGTCGGCACCTTCGGCATCCTGGCCGGCCTCGGATTGATCGGCGGCGAGGGCCTGATGTCCGGTGGTGCCGGGGTGTGGATCGGCGATCTGATGTTCATCTCGTCGGGCGTCCTCTGGGGCAGCTACACGCTGCTGTTCCGCTACTGGCGGCTGGACGCGGTGGCCGGGATCGCGGTCGTCAGCGTGATCTCGCTCTTCGCCATGCTGATCGTCTATCCGCTGTTCTTCTCGCTGCCCCACCTCCTCGCGCTCCCGGCGCACGACGTCTTCCTCCAGGGGCTGACCCAGGGCCTGCTCAGCGGCACGCTCTCGACCATCGCCTACAACTGGATCGTCATCCTGCTGGGCGCCGGACGCGCCGTGCTGTTCCCGGCGCTGGTGCCGGGCGTGGCGATCCTCTTCGGCATTCCGATCCTGGGCGAGTGGCCGACGCTGATCCAGCTCCTCGGCCTCGCCTTCGCGATGATCGGCCTCCTGGTCGCGCTCGGCATTCTCCGCTGGCCAGCCTCGCGATGAAGCGGCGACCCTGCTTGTGTCACAGCCCGGCGGCGCGACTTTTCGACGTCGGCCGATCGCCGAGCAGCCGGTCGAACTCCTTTCGGGAAACCGAATAGCATTCACAGGTGCGGCGTTCGAGCGCGCGCCGGTCGAGGATCGAGACGTTGCCGCGTTTATAGCGGATGAGGCCGTCGCGCTGCAGGGCGCCTGCCGCGGCCGTAACGCCGGTGCGCTGGACCCCCAGCATCATGGCAAGGAACTCCTGCGTCAGCAGGAACTCGTCGGACTGCATGCGGTCGTGTGTCATCAGCATCCAGCGGCTGCACCGCTGCTGGATCGAGTGAAACTGATTGCACGCGGCGGACTGGGCCACCTGGTTGAAGAAGGCGTGGGCATAGCGAAGCATCACCGCCCGCATCGACGTACTTCGCGCCAGCTCCGCCTTGAACAGCGATGCCTTCATCCTGAGCCCGGTACCGGGAACCTGGACGTAGACGCTGGTGGGCGCCCTGCCGTCGCCGAAAATGATGGGCAAGCCGACAATGCCCTCGTTGCCGACGGTCCCGACTTCCGCCGCCTTGCCGTCCTCCATCGTGTTCACCAGCGAGCCGACACCTGTCTCGATGAAGTAGACCGAGGTGATGGCCTCGTGCGCGCGATAAAGCGATTGCCTGTATTCGAGCGGAATTCGTCGAAGATGCGGACGAAGTCGCGCGTAGTCTCCCCGTGCCAGCAAACCGAGCAATCGATTGCCGCCCGGGCCCGCTGCCTTGCGCGCAGCCATCGCCTTGCCGCTCCGGTCGGTCATGCTGAACACTTTCTCGATAGTCGCGCGGCCAGCGAAGTCCGGCCGCCTCAAGCGATTGCCGCCGCGTCGCGGGCTGACAATTTTCGCTTCATTTGACTCGACGTCGTGTCGATCGGGCAGATGAGCATCTGCGCAGCCGGAGATCACGCTGCGCCTTCGGTTCAGGGCTAGCAAGGCAATGTCTGGTACCGGACACGTTATCGCGGGCCATCGAGATGCTGCCCAAGGCATGTCGTAACAGAAAAATCACAGGTTGTGAAATTCATGTCTGCTATCCGACATAGTTGATCTGCATCAAGGCCGACCGTCGGTCCTCGGCGCATATTTCGCGCTGCCGAAATGTCTCAAGCGAAAGGCTGAGGACATGATCGCGGTGCAGATCGCCCAGAGCGTCGACACTCTTTCGAACATTGTTCCCCCACGCCCGGAGCGTCGCATGGCCTGGACTCACGAGCGCGAACTGGCAAGGTGCCGAACGACGGAGACTGATCTGCGCGCGGCCCTTGCCCGCGAAGAGGATCTGCTTCGCCGGCAGGAGAAGCTGCTCGAAGAGCAGAAGCTCCTCAGCAAGGAATCCGATCACCGGCTGCTGAACGGCCTGCAGATGATCATGAGCCTGCTCATGCTGCAGAGCCGGAAGGCGACGAATGACGAGCTCTCCTCGCAACTGGTCGTCGCCGCCACGCGCGTCTCCGCCATCGAGCGCGTCCACCGGCGCCTGCATTGCCTGGACGGCGTCCGGACCGTCGCCTTCAGGCAATACCTCGAGGAGCTTTGCCGGGATTTCGCGGCGATGCTGCCCCCGGCTGAACGTCCGGAGCCGCCCATCGTCGTCGAAGGAGTGGAAGTCGAGCTGCCGACCACGATCGGCATCCCGCTCGGCTTCATCGTCAACGAGATGATCATGAACGCCGCCAAGTACGGCCAGGGGCCGATCTCGGTCCGATTGGAGCGGACTCCCGGAAGTGGCTACGCGCTGTCGGTCAGCGATGACGGCCCGGGCCTGCCGGAGGGATTCGATCCGGCGGCCGGCAAGGGGCTGGGCATGAAGATCATCCGCTCTCTCGTCGAGCAGATCGGCGGCGAGTTACGCATCGGTCGCGGCGACGGCGGCCGCGGCGCGCGATTCACGGTTCTGTTCGCCTGACTTTCCCACGCTGCCGTTCCGCCGCAATCGGCGGCACGGCGTCGATCGACCCGCCTGTGGCGGGATGCACGAACCACTTCAACCGGAGACAAGTCATGAAGCGATTCAGTTTCGCGGCCACGCTCTTGCTTTCGCTGTTCGCACTCGGCGCGTGCGGTCACTCCCAGGGCGACCGCGCGCTCAGCGGTGCCGGGATCGGCGCCGGCGTCGGCGCGCTCGGAGGGCTCATGGTCGGCTCGCCGGTCGAGGGCGCGCTGATCGGCGGCGTCGTCGGCGCCGGCACCGGCGCGCTGACCAATCCGCATCAGATCAATCTCGGCCGGCCGCTCTGGCGCTAGGCCGTTCGCATCCACGACACCGTCTTCATCCAATGGAGGTCAAAATGTCTCGTTCAGCGACAATCATGCGTGTGCTTGCTGCAACCGTGGCTCTTGCCGTCGTGGCCGGATGCGCGGAGCAGGGGCAGCGGGCCGCCTATCAGCCGCCCCTGACCGCCGCGGGCGACGAGCCAGAGCTCGCCGGCGCCTGGTACCAGGTGTTCTTCGACACCAACAGCGCCGCGATCAACGCGCGGGGACAGACGATCGTCAAATCCGTCGCCCATGTCGTCGCCAATGCCGGGCCGACACGCGTAACCGTCATCGGCAAGACCGATCGCGTCGGCGCGCCTCCGGCCAACCTGGCGCTGGCTCAGCGGCGGGCCGACACGGTGCGGGACGCGCTCGTCGCCGCCGGCGTGCCGGCCGCCCGCATCGACACGTCCTGGACCGGCGAGGGCCGGCAGGACGTGGTCACCCTCGACGACACCGTCGAGCCCCGCAACCGGGTCGTCGACGTCACCGTGGTCAAGCAGCCTCGCTGATCGTTGCTGGCGGCGGCGCGAACGGCTCCGAAGAAGCCGGCGCGCCGCCGTCGAAATCTCGAGATGGCCGAGCCGGAGCAAACCATGCTGCACACCGCCCTCGTCGTCGTCCTCGTGCTGGTCCTGCTGTCGTTCTTCGGCGGCTATGCGGGCCATGTACCGACGCATTTCGGCTACGGCGGCGGCGGGGTCGGTCTCGTCATCCTGATCGTCCTGCTCGTCATTCTGCTGCGCCGAGCCTGAGCGGCCGAGGGCCGCCGTCCTCCCCTTCAATCCAGGAGTCCCCGTCATGAAGAAAGCCTTGCTGATCCGCCTCGTCGCAGCCCTCCTCGCGACGACGACGATCGTCGCCTGCACCTCGACCCGCACCAGCGAGAGCACCGGCGAATATGTCGACGACGCCGCCATCACCTCGAAAGTCAAGGCGGCCCTGCTCAGCGACGCCGGCCTGAAGTCCTTCGCCATCTCGGTCGAGACCTTCAAGGACGCGGTCCAGCTGAGCGGCTTCGTCAACACCGACCAGGTGAAGGCACGCGCCGGCGAAGTTGCCGCGGGCGTCCCCGGCGTCAGGTCCGTGCGCAACAACCTCGTGGTCAAGTAGCTGGCGCCGCGCGCGAGCGCGTGAAGGCAGCCCAGGCTCCCGACAGAACGACGTTAGCTGAGAGGAAGCCATGAGCCGACTTCGCCTCCACCGCGAGAGCCATCTCGTCGGCCGCATCGGCTGGCTCAGGGCCGCCGTGCTCGGCGCCAATGACGGGATCATCTCGACCGCGAGCCTGATCGTCGGCGTCGCCGCCGCCTCATCGACGCAGACCGGCATCCTGATCATCGGTGTCGCCGGCCTCGTCGCCGGCGCCATGTCGATGGCCGCCGGCGAATACGTGTCCGTCAGCTCGCAGTCCGACACCGAGCAGGCGGACCTCGCGCGCGAGCGCGGCGAACTGGGCGCGAACCCGGCCTTCGAGCTCGACGAGCTGGCACAGATCTATGTCGGGCGCGGCGTCGCGCCGGCGCTCGCCCGCGAGGTCGCCGGCCAGCTGATGGCGAAGGATGCCCTCGCCGCCCACGCCCGCGACGAGCTCGGGATATCGGAAATCACCGCCGCGCGCCCGGTGCAGGCCGCCTTGACCTCGGCCGCGACCTTCTCGGTCGGCGCCGCCTTTCCGCTGCTGATGGTCGTCGTCTCGCCAGCCGGCGCGCTGGTTCCCGTCGTTTCCGCCTCGTCCCTGGTCTTTCTCGCCGTCCTCGGAGCCATCGGAGCGAGAGCGGGCGGCGCCGGCATGCTGCGCGGCACCGCCCGCGTGGCATTCTGGGGGGCGCTGGCGATGGCGATCACCGCCGGCATCGGGGCCCTCTTCGGCGCGTAGCCTTCATATCGGGAGAGTCGGATGACGAGGCTGCGACAGCTCGCACGCGACGTCTGGGTTCTGACGAGGGGCTACTGGCGCAGCGAGGAACGGTGGTCGGCCAGGCTGCTCCTGGCCACGATCATCGGCCTCAATCTCGGCCTGGTCGGCGTCACCGTCCTGCAGAACCAGGCGACGGGCGAGCTCTTCACCGCGCTCCAGCAGCGCGACGCCGACGGCTTCTCCCAAGCCTTCTTCGTCGTCGTCCTACTGATCCTGCTCTACCTCGCGGTCGCGGTGCTGCGCGTCTATCTCGACCAGACCCTGCAGCTCCGCTGGCGGCGCTGGCTCACCGACCAGTACGTCTCGCGCTGGCTCGCCGACCGCACCTTCTACCGCATGCGCTTCTCCGGCCGGGTCGACAACCCCGACCAGCGCATTTCCGAGGACGTCCGCCTGTTCATCGACCGGTCGATGTTTCTCGGCCTCGGATTCCTCAACGCGCTGGCGACGCTGGCCTCCTTCGCAGCCCTGCTCTGGTATCTCTCCGGCAGCATCACGCTGGCGGTCGGCGGCCTCGAGGTCACGATCCCCGGATACATGTTCTGGGCCGCCGTGCTCTATGCCGGCATCGGCTCGACGCTGGCGCACCTGATCGGCCGGCCGCTGATCCGCCTCAACAACCGTCAGCAGGCGGTCGAGGCCGACTTCCGCTTCAATCTCGTGCGGATCCGCGAGGAGGCCGAGGGCATCGCCCTCTACGGCGGCGAGGAGCAGGAGCGCGTCCTTGCGCTCGGCCGCTTCCGCGCCCTCTACGACAACTTCAAGCGCATCATCCTCTGCAGCAACCGGTACCTGCTGTTCCAGCTGCTGTTCAGCCAGTTCACCTCGTTCGTCGCGCTCGGAATCGCGTCGCCCCGGTATTTCTCGGGCGCGATCCAGCTGGGCGTGCTGACCCAGACCGCGAGCGCCTTCGAGCGCGTCAACGAGGCGCTGTCCTGGCTGATCGGCAGCTACATGGCCTTCGCCGAATGGCGGGCGACTGTCGACCGGCTGACCGAGTTTGCCGCCGAGATCGAGCGCGAGGCGGCGGCGGCCGCGCTCGCCACCCGCACGGCGACGGGTACTCAGAGCACCATCGACCTGCAGAACGTCGGCGTGTCTCTGCCCGACGGCGAGCCGTTGCTGGCGCCGGTGACGCTGAGCTTGAGGCCGCACGAGCCGGTGCTGATGAAAGGCCCGTCCGGTGCCGGCAAGAGCACGCTTTTCCGCGTGCTCGCCGGATTGTGGCCATTCGCGACCGGGCGCATCCTCCTCCCCGTCGGTGCCCGGACGCTGTTCCTGCCGCAGCGGCCCTACATGCCGATCGGGACGCTCCGCGAGGCGTTGTGGTTTCCCGGCCGGCCGGTCGTCGACCGCGAGGCCGAGGCGCGGGCGGCCCTCGACGCCGTGGGCCTCTCCAACCTCCGCGGACGCCTGGACGAGGATGCGCATTGGGCGCAGGCGCTGTCGCTCGGCGAGCAGCAGAAGCTCGCGATCGCGCGCGCGCTGCTGATCAAGCCGGATTGGCTGTTCCTCGACGAGGCGACCTCGGCGACCGACGAGGCGGAGGAAGCGGCGCTCTATCGCATCGTCACCGAGGCCTTGCCGGCGACGACGGTGATCAGCATCGGGCACCGGATCGCCCTCGAGACCTATCACCGCCGGATGATCGCGTTCGACCAGGGCGCCGGGCGGCCCGGACGGCTTGTCGACCAGTCCGCCGGCCGTCTCGCGCAGCCGGCGTGATTCCGCCCCTCCCCTCCTTCCGGTGCAGGCGCGCCCCGCGCTAGGATCGCCCCGAACGCCCCGCCGGGAGGAATTCGGATGGAAATCGTGCCGCTCGACGCCGCGCTCGGCGTCGAAGTCAGGGGCATCGACGCCGCGAAGACGGTCGATGCCGACAGCTTCGCCCGCATGCGCCAGGCCTGGGCCGCCAGCGGCCTGCTCCTGCTGCGCGGCCAGACGATGGACGAGCCGGCGCTGGTCCGCTTCAGCCAGGGCTTCGGTGAGCTGGAAATGCCGCCGGCCTCGGCCGAGCGCAGCTATGGCGACGGCGGCGCGCGCCGGCCGGAGATCTGGATCATCTCCAACGTCGTCGTCGACGGCAAGGCGATCGGGGGTCTCGGCTATGGCGAGGCCGAATGGCACACAGACATGTCCTATATCCCGGCCCCGCCGCGGGCGAGCGTGCTCTATGCGGTCGAAGTGCCTCCCTCCGGCGGCGACACCTGCTTCGCCAGCATGATCAAGGCCTATGCGACGCTCCCCGACGACCTGAAGCGCGCCGTCGCCGGGCGCACGGCGAAGCACGATTCCTCCTACACCAGCGTCGGCGAGCTGCGTCGGGGATCGAAACAGATCGTCGATCCGCGCGACGCGCCCGGCGCCTCCCATCCCATCGTGCGCCTGCATCCCGAGACCGGCGTACCGGCGCTCTATCTCGGCCGCCGCCGCAACGGCTACATCGACGGCCTTTCGCTGGAGGAGAGCGAGCGCCTGCTCGACCGGCTCTGGGCGCATTGCACCGATCCGAAGCTCGCCTATGCGCATAAGTGGAAGCAGGGCGACATCCTGGTCTGGGACAACCGCTCGGTCATCCATCGCCGCGACGCTTTCGATCCGACCACGCGGCGCATCATGCTCAGGACCCAGATCCAGGGCGAGGCCCCGCTGGCGGTGCAGGCCGCATGACCGTCCTCCTCCACGATCTCGCCGGCGCCGATCCGGCCCGGCGCTTCAGCCCCTATTGCTGGCGCATCCGCATGGCGCTGGCGCACAAGGGCCTCGACGTCGACGCCAGGCCCTGGCGTTTCACCGACAAGGAGGCGATCGCCTTTTCCGGTCAGGGGCTGGTGCCGGTGATCGTCGATGGCGGCCGCACCGTCCATGATTCCTGGGAGATCGCGCGCTACCTGGAAGCCACATATCCCGACCGGCCCTCGCTGTTCGCCGGCGCGGTCGCGCCGGTCCGCTTCATTGCCGGGTGGGCCGACAAGGTGCTGCACCCCGCCATCGGCCGCATGATCATCGCCGACATCCTCGCCGTGCTCGACGAGAAGGACCGGGCCTATTTCCGCGAGAGCCGCGAGAAGCGCTTCGGTGCGACTCTCGAATCCGTGCAGGCCGACCGCGACCAGCGCCTGGCCCCGTTCCGACAGAGCCTGGAGCCGATGCGCGTGGTGCTCGCCGGCTCGCCCTTCCTCGGCGGCGACACGGCGACCTATGCCGACTACGCCGTCTTCGGCGCCTTCCAATGGGCGCGCTGCACCAGCCCGTTCAAGCTGATCGCCGAAGACGATCCGATCCTCGTCTGGCAGCGCCGCATGCGCGCCTTGTTCGACGGCCTCGCCGACTCGGTCCCCGCCTTCGACTGAACGCAAACCTTGTCTTCACCGCAAGCGAGCGACGGCGACGCCGCCGGCCGGGCTCAGGGCGCGCCCGATAAAAGTTTCCCCCGGCCATGGAACATTTGCGCGGCTTTTGAGTTTGTTTGTTATGTCGACCGCCCCAAACGAGGCGACGCGTTGCCGGAAGCGGGCCGAGGCCTGCCGTCGGACCGCCCGGCAAGCCGCCACCTCCGAACTCCGCGACAGCTATCTCCGGCTCGCCCGAGCACATGAGATCCTGGCCGAGGCGGTCGAGCAGCTCAACCTGACCGACGAATGGTTCGCGGCTCGCCTCGCCCGCAGCGACAGCCCCACCCAGCTCTTGTCCACCGCCGGCTAGTCGTCCCTGAAGACTCCGTCTTGCCTCGGACGCCGCTTCGCCGGCATCTTCCGGCGTGGCCGATTTTTCGCTGGAACGGGAACTGGGCGGGGTCGTCGTCGGGGTCGACGAGGTCGGCCGCGGTCCGCTGGCCGGTCCGGTGCTGGCCGCCGCCTGCGTCTTTCCCGGCGGCAAGCTGCCGCGCAAGATCGCGAGCCTGATCGACGATTCGAAGCGCCTGAGCGCGATCCAGCGTCAGGCCGCCTACGAGGCCTTCCGCCCCTATGCCCGCATCGCGCTCGGCGCCGCCTCGGTCGCCGAGATCGACCGCTTCAACATCCTGGTCGCCACCCATATGGCGATGTCGCGGGCGCTCCGGCGCCTCGGCCTCGGCTCGACGGTCGTGCTGATCGACGGCAACCGCGCCCCGCCGGCCCGCCTCCTGCCCGAAGGCTGCAAGGCCGTCACCGTGGTCGGCGGCGACGGCCGCTCGCTCTCGATCGCCGCGGCCTCGATCTACGCCAAGATCGTGCGCGACCGCCTGATGCAGCGCCTGGCGATTCGCCATCCGGCCTATGGTTGGGCGACGAATGCGGGCTACGGGACCGAAGAACACCGGATTGCGATCACCCGGGTCGGGGTAACTCGTCACCATCGTATGAGTTTCAGACCCTTACAGCTCGATTTGTCGGGGTGATCAATCACGTATAAGCCCGGTATGTTCCGGGGGATAACCTGTTGATTCTTATTTTTATTGACTGGAATCAAGGGGTTACGCCACCTTCCCGGTCATGCCTATGGATGGTGGCTCCCAGCTCTCGAATATTCTCGTCGGCGATTGCGCGACGTTGATGGACCGTCTCCCAGAGAAGTCCGTCGACATGGTCTTCGCCGACCCTCCCTACAACATGCAGCTCGGCACGGGCCTGACGCGGCCGGACCACAGCGTCGTCGACGGGGTCGACGACGACTGGGACCGGTTCGACGACTTCGACGCCTATGACAGCTTCACCCGCTCCTGGCTGGCCTCGGCCAAACGGGTGCTGAAGGACGACGGCACCCTCTGGGTGATCGGCAGCTACCACAACATCTTCCGGGTCGGCTCGGCGCTGCAGGATCTAGGCTACTGGATGCTGAACGACATCGTCTGGCGGAAGTCGAACCCGATGCCGAACTTCCGCGGGCGCCGCTTCACCAACGCGCACGAGACGCTGATCTGGTGCCTGAAGGACCGCAAGCAGAAGAAGTACACGTTCAACTACGACGCCATGAAGTCGCTGAACGAGGGGCTGCAGATGCGGAGCGACTGGACCTTGCCGATCTGCAACGGCGGCGAGCGCATGAAGCAGAACGACGGCAAGAAGGCGCACCCGACGCAGAAGCCCGAAAGCCTGCTGCACCGGGTGATCCTGGCCGCGACCAAGCCCGGCGACACCGTACTCGATCCCTTCTTCGGCACCGGCACCACCGGCGCCGTGGCGAAGAAGCTGGGCCGCCGCTACATCGGCATCGAGCGCGACCCCACCTATGCCCAGGTCGCCAAGGAGCGCCTGGCCAAGGTCAAGCCGCCCAGCGACATGGAGGCGATCGAGTCCACGACCGCCAAGCGCGAGGAGGTCCGCGTGCCCTTCGGCGCCGTGGTCGAGCGCGGGCTGATCCCGGCCGGCACGGTCCTGACCGATCCCCGCCGGCGCTGGACCGCCAAGGTCCGGGCCGACGGCTCGATCATCACCGCCGACGCCAAGGGCTCGATCCATTCCGTCGGTGCCGCCGTCCAGGGCGCGCCGGCGTGCAACGGCTGGACCTTCTGGCATCTGGATAAGAAGGGGCAGCTCGTCCCCATCGACCTCTTCCGCCAGCAGGTCCGCGCGGAGCTGGCACAGGCGGGCTAGCCGTCCGGCCAGCTCCATGTCGCGCTTGTCCGGCCATGGCGTGTACCCTCCGCCATGGTCGGCAAGCGCGGAACTCCATCGCCGCAGTCAAATAAAACGACCCTCGTCTCCGGTTTATCTCCAATAAATATCCAGCATTGCGCTTCATCATTATTTCGAACGCTCTGGATTTATTAGGGACTATTTAATTAGCCCCCTGAAGATCCATTGTATTTTCTTCAACCTCCCCCATCTCTCGACCTCGCAAGACAAACACCGATGACCGGGATTTCCTGGTCCGGACGTGACGCTGCAATGGCGCCCACGTTCGCCGTCGAGCCTGTTCTTTCCGGGAGACACCTCATGAAGCGCCTCATCCTCACCGCCACCCTGTCCCTTTCCGTGATCGCCCTCGCCGCTTGCGGCAACACCACGGGCGACCGTGCGCTCAGCGGCGCGGGCATCGGCGCCGGCGTCGGCCTCGTCGGCGGCGCACTGGTCGGCGCCCCGGTTGAAGGCGCCCTGATCGGCGGCGCGGTCGGTGCCGGCACCGGCGCGCTCACCACCCCGAACCAGGTCTATCTCGGCAAGCCGGCCTGGCGCTGAACGCTTAAGGCTTAAGACCTTCGCCCGCGGCACACCCGCGGGAGGAGCGCCCCGGCCGGATCCCTCACGGGGTCCGGCTGGCGGGCGATCAAAACCTCAAGGTTCGGGAGCAGCATCCCATCGTCCCATCGCTCGAACTCGCCCCATGCGCTTGAGTCTGGCGATAGCAATGCTGACAGCGATGCTGGCCGGGTGCGCCGCCGTCGCCGATCCGGCGGAGACCCGCGCCCCTGTCGACGAAGCGGCGATCACTGCCGGGGTAAAGGCGGCGATCCTCGAGGAGCCGTCGCTCGAAAAGACGCCGATCAGCGTCGAGACGACGACGGACGTGGTCCTGCTCAACGGCTTCGTCGACTCCTACGAGAGCCGGTCGCTCGCCGCGCATCTGGCGCGCAACATCCGGGGCGTCCGCCTGGTGCAGAACGAGCTGGTCGTCAGATAGGAGCGCCCCCTCAGTCGGGGGCGTCGGGCGTTTCCATATCCCTCGGCGTCGGTCGCCCCGTCATTGCCGTCAGTGGTGATTTCCACCGTGCGGGCGCCACGCCTGAGAAGCGCCTTCACCTGCATCCCCGCGTCTTCCGCGTCGAACGCCATGACGGCCGTTCCCGACTCGCGGATCTTGGCCTGTTGCCAAGCGGTGACCACCCGGTTTCCGCTCCCGGCCCGCCCGGCATTAACCACGCTGGCCGCTGGCGCTTCGGCATCTGCTGCGCGATAATCCATATATGGCCGGCAAGCGCGCGACCCCCCGCGAGCGCCTGATCGACGCCGCGCTCGAGCTGGCTGCCGAGCGCCCGTGGGCCGGCGTGTCGCTGGCCGACGTCGCCGCCAAGGCGGGCTTGAGCCTCGCCGAACTTCACGAACACACGCCCTCGAAGGCGCATCTGGTCCAGGCCTGGCTTCGACGAATCGATGCCGCCGTGCTTTCCGGCCCCGCCGCCAGCGCCGATGACTCCGCCCGCGATCGCCTGTTCGAGGTGCTGATGCGGCGGATCGAGGCGATCCGCCCGCACAAGGCGGCCGTCGCCTCGATCGTCAACGGCTTCACCAGGGATCCGGTCCAGGCGCTTTGCGGCTGGCCGGCCCTGCTGCGCTCGATGTCCTGGATGCTGGAGGCCGCCGGCATCGATGCGTCCGGCCTCAAAGGCGCGCTCAAGGCCAAGGGGCTGGCGCTGATCTGGCTGGCAACGCTCAGGGCCTTCCTCGCCGACGAAGGCGAGGATCTGGGCTCGACCATGGCGACGCTGGACAAGGCGCTGAAGCGGGCCGAACCCTTCGGCCGCGCGCTCGAAGGACGCACTCAAGCCGCCTCTCAGAATGCCGGTTGACGACGGGGCGGGCCTCGCTTAAATCTGATTGCTGCACTGCAGCATAACCGAAGGAACCATAAAGATGGCAAAGAACCCCTTCCTCGATTTCGACATGCAGGGCATGCAGAAGATGATGACCGACATGAAGATGCCGACCTTCGACTGGGAGGCGCTGATGGCCGCCAACCGCAAGAACATGGAAGCCTTCGCCCAGGCCAACGCGCTCGCCGCCGAGGGGGCCCAGGCGATCCTCCGCCGCCAGGGCGAGATCCTGAAGGGCGCGATGGAAGACGCCAACCGCTCGCTGAAGACCATGCTCGCCGAAGGCACGCCCGAGGACCGGGTGGCGCGCCAGACCGAGGCGATGAAGACCGCCTTCGAAGCGGCGATCTCCAACTACCGCGAGATGGTGGAGATGGCATCCAAGTCGAACACCGAGGCACTGACCGTGGTCAGCAAGCGCGTCTCCGAGAGCCTCGACGAGATCAAGGGCGTGCTGGCGAAGACCCCGCGGAAGTAGCTTGAGCCGCTAGCGCCGCTGTGGCACTCGGGGCGTCCTTTCCGAGGGGACGCCCATGGCCGCATCCGCTTCCGAGATTCGTCCAGCGATCCAGTTCGCCGACTTCGACAAGGTCGACATCCGCGTCGGCACCATCGTCGAGGCCGAGGCGTTCCCCGAGGCACGGAAGCCCGCCTACAAGCTCCGCGTCGATTTCGGCCCGGCGATCGGCATCAAGCGCTCCTCGGCGCAGATCACCAGATACTACAGGACCGACGAGCTGATCGGCCGCCAGGTCGCCGCCGTGGTCAACTTCCCGCCCCGGCAGATCGGCCCGGTGAAAAGCGAAGTGCTGGTGCTGGGCTTCCCCGACGAGGCCGGCGAGGTCGTGCTGGTCGCGGTTACGCATCCGGTGCCGAACGGGGGGAAGCTGTTCTAGGGCTCAGCCCGGGCGATGTCGGCCAGGATGAAATCGCCGGTCTCGACGATGTCGCGTTCGATCCAGCGCCTGGCTTCGGCGCCGTCGCGGCGGCCGAGCGCGCGGATGGCTTCGAGGTCGTAGCCGACGCAGACCGCCAGCGTCGGCTCGACGAAGGACCAGTTGAACAAGGGGCCGACCTGGAGCCAGAGGCTGCGGATGATCGGCATCAGGGTGGCGCTTCCGGTCGCCTCGTAGATGACGAAGCGGAGCCGCTGGTTGCGCGCGAGGAACCGCTTCGCGTCCCGGCCGGCCAACGCCTTCATCACCTCGGCATGCAGCTTGTAGAGGCGCTCGATGTCGGCATCGGTGATGTGCAGGGCGGCGAGCTCGGTCGCATGGCCCTCGACGACGAGGCGCGTGCGGCGAAGGTCGATGAAGCGCTCCCGGCTCATGCGCGGCACGGCGACGGAGCCGTTCGCCAGCACCTCGACCGCCTGCTCGCCGGCGAGCCGCCGCAGCGCCTCGCGGACCGGGATCGGGCTAGTGCCGAGCGAGGCGGCGAGGCCGCGGATCGAGACCGGGACGCCGGGCGCCAAGGTCCCGGCCATGATCGCGGTGCAGAGCTTGGCGTAGATCTGGTCCTGCAGCGTGCTGCGCTCGGCGCGGCCGAGCACGGGCGCCGGCGCGCGGCGGGTCCACCGGACTTTGGCCGCGGGTGTGGTCCGGGCGCGTTCTCGCCGCGCCGCCGCATCGGTCATGCGGGCCTCTAATCGAAGTCGAGCGGCGAGATCGGCCGGCGCAGCTTCCTGAACGGGAACTGCTTGAAGTTCTGCGAGCAGCTGCCGCCGCTGTCGACATAGATCAGCCCGCTCGCCATCGCCTCGTAGTCGGCGCGGAAGTGATTCATCGCCTTGCAGGCGAGCACCGTCTCCTGCTCGGGCTGGATGCCGAGGATGCGGAACTGCTCGCGGTCGTCGATCGCGACCGGGCCGGAGGCGACGATGGTGCGGATGCCGTGCACGTCCAGCAGCGCGCTCGGTCCGAGAGACCCCTTGGTTCCGGTCGCCATCGGGCCCTTCCGCACGTAGTTGCCGTCGGAAAGCGTCAGCACCTTGGCGGTGACCGGCAGTGGCAAGCCGCCGAAGCGCGGGTCCTTCTTGCCGCCGAGCGAGAGGGATAGCGTGGCGCCGACGCCGGCCTTGTGCGCCGCCGCCGCCGCCTCGGCATCGTTCATCACGCCGAACGCCGCGTCGGGAAGACGCGCCTCGATCATAGCTTTCAGCAGATTGGTGCCGTCTCCGGCGGGACCGCCGGCCGGGCAGTCGGTGTAGTCGCCGATCAGCAGCGGGCCCTTTCCGCGCGGCGCCTTCAGCGCGATCTGCATGGCGCGGTCGAGTGCCAGGAACTCGATGGTCCAGACCGAGCGCGTACGCCAGGCTTCCTCGATCAGCCGCTCGGCCACCTCGACCGCGCGCGCCGACCAGCCGTTGCTGGTGACGGCGACGGTGGCGCCGGCCTGCTCGATGTCGGCCCAGGGGAAGCCGCTGGAGATCGCGATGGTCAGCACTTCGGGATCGCTCGCCTCGATCCGCGCCGCATCGGCCAGCAGGTCGATCATCGGCCCGTTCGCGCCGATGGTGCGGCCGTCGTCCAGCGCATTCAGCATCGGCCGGCGTGCGACATAGACGCGAGGCGTGATCTCGCCCTCCATCGTGTGCTCGAGCAGGCCGGCGGTGCGCTCGCCGGTCTCGTACATGTCGACATGCGGCGTCGTGCGATAGGCGCACATGATGTTGCAGAGCCGCGCCATCTCGTCGGTGACGTTGGCGTGGAGATCGAGGGTGATGGCGATCGGCAGGTCGGGGCCGACCACGGCGCGGACGCGCGCCAGAAGGTCGCCCTCGGCGTCGTCGACATGCTCGCAGATCATGGCGCCGTGCAGCACCAGCAGGATGCCGTCGAGCGCGCCTGCGGATTTCAGCGAGCCGAGGATGATCTCGCAGAAATGCTCATAGGCCTCCTCGGTCACCGGCCCGGCCGGCATGGCCGATGCCGAGACTGGATGGATCAAGGACCAGCCGAAGCGGTCGGCCGCATCGAACACCGCGCCGAGTTCGGTGCGCGTGCCGCGGAAGGCCTTCGGGATGGCGTCGCCGAGGTGAAATCCCCGGCCCCGGAAGGCGGCCATGTCCGCCTTGACGATGCAGAAGCTGTGGGACTCGTGCTTGACCGAGGCGACGAACACGCGCTTCGCCATGGCTCTCCCCGATTTTTCGGATGGATGTCGTCCTCTCCGCCGAATGACGGAGAGGACGACACGTCAGGTCAGCTCTTGGAGATGTTCCAGAGCAGCAGGACCGGCGCCGGGATGACGCCGTTCACGTTCTTCCGCCACGCCATCGGCGTGAGCCGCTGGCCCAGCGTGACGATCGGCACTTCCTGGACCAGGAGCGTGTGCAGCTCGTCCAGCAGCGCCTTCTGCTTCATCGGATCGGGCTCGCGCGACCAGGCGAGACGAAGCCGCTCGATCTCCGGGCTGCAGGGCCAGCCGAACCAGGCCTTGTCGCAGGCGCCGCCGATCGCGGTGTAGCTGAGCGGGTTGATGGTGGCGCCTTCCCAGCTGGTGTGGAACACGCTCCAGCCGCCGGCGTCGGGCGCGTTCTTGTTGCCGCGGCGCTGGGTCAGCGTCGACCAGTCCATGGTCGCCAGCTCGACGTTGAGGCCGATCTTCTTGAAGTTCTCGGCCGTCAGCAGGGAGGCCGCCGTGGTCGAGCTGTCGGTCGGGTGCAGGACGACGACCTTCTCGCCCTTGTATCCCGACTCGGCGATCAGCTGCCGCGCCTTCGCCAGGTCCGGCTTGCCGCCGAGCTTGATCGCGCCGGCGTTGGAGTGGCTGGAGGTGCCGCAATAGAGCATCGAATCGCAGGTCTTCCAGGTGTCCGGCGCGCCGCCGAAGGCGGTCATGTATTCGCTCTGGTCGACCATGTAGAGCAGCGCCTGGCGGCCCTTGGCGTTGTTGAAGGGCGGATGCAGCTGGTTCGGGCGCATCAGCACCATGACGCCGAGCGGATCGTTGACGCGGACGACGACGTTCGGATTGGCCCGCATCAGCGGCAGCAGGTCGGGCTTCGGCGCCTCGTAGAAGTCGACCTCGCCGGCGTTCAGCGCCGCGGTCGCCGTCGCCGGGTCGGGCAGGTAGATCCACTCGACGCGGTCGACCTTGGCGATGCGGGCACCGGCCATCATGTCGGTCGGCTCGGTGCGCGGCACGTAGTCCGGGTTCTTGACGTAGACCGCCTTGCTGCCAGGGACCCATTCGCTGCGGATGAACTTGTAGGGGCCGGATGCGATCGCGGTGTCGATCTGCACGCTGGACTCGGTCTTCGCCGTCGCTTCCTGCATGATGAAGGCGGGATATGCCCCGAGCTTGCCCAGCACCGGGATCAGGACGCCGAACTTTTCCTTCAGCTTCCAGGTGATGGTGCGGGCGTCGGTCGCGGTGAGCTCGGCCGTCAGGCTGATCGCGATGCGGCCCTCGTCGTCGCGCGAGCCCCAGCGCTTCAGCGACTGGACCACGTCGGCGGAGGTCACCGGCTTGCCGTCCTCCCATTTGAGGCCGGGCCTGAGCGTGAAGGTATAGGTCAGCGCGTCGTCCGAGACCTTGTAACCCTCCAGCATCTGCGGCTTGGCGTCGAACTTGGAATCGAGCGCGAACAGCGTCTCGTAGATCATGTTCGCGTGGTTCAGCGTGATGTTGGCCGAGCTCCAGATCGGATCGAGGATCTTGAGGTCGGCCTGCGGGATGAGCTTCAGCGTGGTCTGCGCCGATGCGGCCCCGGCCAGGACCAGTGGAACGCCGAGCGCAAGCGCCTGCATCAGAGCCCGCAACGACCGATTCATCGCCATCATCGCCTCCCTCGGAATCCACCAGTGGTTCATCCAGGAGAAAAGCGTAGCCGATATACCATATGCCGACAAATCAGGAATCTCGGCGTGATTTCAATGTATTCACGTTCAGACCCAGCGACAGTTCCTGGATCAGAGGCAAAAGGTTGAAGGCGAGCGCTGCCGTCAGTGCCGTCGCGACGGACAAGGCCGGCGGGCTGCTGGTCGCCGACGATGTCGGCAACACCATCTGGAGACTCGGAGCCGCCCTGGAGACGGTGGGCGCGCTCGGCGTCATCGGCGAGAGCGTCGTTGATCCTGGCCGTGTTTTCGTAGCTCTCGCGGATGGCGTTGAGCTTCGCCTCGTCAGCGATGCGCCGCGACGCTTCGGCCTTCGCCCTGTACCAGACGGATCGTTCGAGTGCGTTCTCGGGTGCAGACATCACACCCCTAACCCCGAGCGCGCACGTTCCGTCGCTTAATACTTAGGTGCGCTTGCTAAAGTAGCGACAGCTGGTCGCCGGCCCGAGCCGGCGGCCTGAACCTCGAGCAGTCGAGGGGGGCGAGCTCGCGGTCGAGGCCGTAGCGCTTCTTCGCCAGACGCGCGCGCAGAGACAGCGCCTCGGCATAGGCGCCCTCGCCTCGCATGCGGCTGCCGAAATTGGGGTCGTTCAGCTTGCCACCCCGCATCTCGCGCACCAGCGACAGCACATGGTTGGCCTTCAAGGGCGCATGCGCCTCCAGCCATTCCCGCATCAGATCCTTGATCTCGTGCGGGAGGCGCAGGACCGTGTGGCTGGCCCAGGTCGCCCCCGCCCCGGCCGCGGTTTCCAGGATCTTCTCCAGCTCCATGTCATTGAGGGCCGGGATCATCGGCGCCGCCATGACGCCAGCCGGGACCCCGGCCTCGGCCAGTATCCGGATCGCCTCGATCCGCCTCGATGGGGTGGACGCCCGCGGCTCCATCTTGCGGGCGAGGTCGCGGTCCAGCGTGGTGACCGAGAGGCCGACCCGGCAGAGATTCTCCTTCCCCATCGGCCCCAGGATGTCGAGGTCGCGGGTGACCAGGTGATTCTTGGTGATGATGGTGAAGGGGTGGTTGAAGGCGCGCAGCACCTCCAGCACGCCGCGGGTGATGCGGTGCTCGCGCTCCAGCGGCTGGTAGGGATCGGTGTTGGTGCCCATGGCGATCGGTGCCGGGAGGTAGCTTCTTTTCCGGAGCTCGGCGTCCAGAAGCCGTCCCGCCTCCGGCTTGATGAAGATCTTGGTCTCGAAATCCATCCCGGAGGAAAGTCCGAAATAGGCATGGGTCGGCCGGGCGAAGCAATAGACGCAGCCATGCTCGCAGCCCCGGTAGGCGTTGATCGAGCGGTCGAAGCCGATGTCGGGGGAGTCGTTCCGGGCGAGGATCGTTCGCGTGGCATCGACCTTCACCGTCGTCTGCGGTGGCGGCAACTCGTCATCCTCGGGCCTGGCCCAGCCATCGTCGATGCGCTGGCGCAGCGCCGGCTCGAAGCGGCCGGTCGGGTTGGAAACGGCGCCGCGGCCTTTGACCGGCCGATCAGGGATGACGGGATCGTCCATGAGGCCAGTGTAGCGGCGAGAAAGAACAAATCAAGAACTGACTGGGCGATGGGCCTGGACCGCAATCCTCCGCGGCGCCCCGCCCGTCAGCGGCCATGTATACCGACCCGATATATCGGCCGCACCGATTACGATTCGTGGCGTAGAAGATAAATAAAATCAATGGGTTGAGGCATCAGGCCCGCGCTCGGATCCGGTTGCCGTCGAAGGACCGCCCAGGCGCTCGGTTTTCCTGGGCCTCGCGCGGCATCCCCTCCGTCACTGCCGTCCGCGTCGATCCGATCGCGACCAATGGGCGTCGGTCCCGAACTCGCCTGCCTCGACGGGAGGCTCGTCAGGTGACGCTTGTCCTGTTCGCCCTGGAACCAGCAATTTCGGGGCAGGCCGCCCAAGCGGGGCGACCTCTTCGTCTCAACACGGGCACG
>CAMDFP010000012.1 GCA_945897335.1 Asaia bogorensis
TTGCCGCCGACATGATCGCCGTGGTGATGGGTGTTGAGGATATGGGTCAGCCGCCAGCCCAGCGCCTTCAGGCGCTCGATCACCGGCTCGGCCACGGCCGGATCGACTACCGCGACGTTGCCGGAGGCGCGGTCGCGCACCAGATAGACGTAGTTGTCCTTGAGGACGGGGATCTGCTCGACGTCGATCTGGCTCACGGGGATCGCCTGGGCTGGGGGGCGGCAGACGATACCAGACCATGCTAGGCTAAGACCATGTTCACGGACATCGTGGACCTTCGGGACTTCTATGCATCGCGCCGCGGCCAGGTGGCGCGGCGCCTCATCCGTGCCCGCATCCGTCGGCTCTGGCCGGATGCCAGGGGCCTGTCAGTCCTCGGCCTCGGCTTCGCCACCCCCTATCTCGGACCCTACCGCGAGGAGGCTCAGCGCGTGGTCGCGGCCATGCCGGCGAGCCAGGGCGTGCTGCCCTGGCCTCGGCCCGGCCCCAACGTCGTGACCCTGGCCGACGAGACCGACCTGCCTTTCGCCGATCTCTCCTTCGACCGGGTGCTGCTGGTTCATGCGCTCGAAGGCACCGAGCAGCTCCGTCCCATGCTGCGCGAGGTCTGGCGGGTGTTGGCTGGCGGCGGGCGGCTGATGGTGGTGGTGCCCAACCGCCGCGGCGTCTGGGCGCGCAGCGACCGCACACCCTTCGGCTACGGCCAGCCCTACTCGCTGGGACAGCTCTCGCGCCTGCTGCGGGACACCTTGTTCACCCCGGTGCAGAGCGCCACGGCGCTGTTCCTGCCGCCCCAGGCGGTCGTGCCGCTGGCCCGCTGGGCCCGCGACCTCGACAATATCGGCGAGCGCTGGGCGTCCACCTTCGCCGGCGTGGTGGTGGTCGAGGCGGCGAAGCAGATCTATGCCGGGACCGCGGTGCCGCAGGCCGGGCGCAGGCGCAAGCGCGTCCTGGTGCCGATCCAGGGCGGTGCCGTCGCCGCCACCGAACGCCACCAGAGCGCTCGGCCCGACGAGGCCTGAAGATCGCCCGGCTGGCGACTTTCGTCGATGCCGGAAGCCTTTGATTTTATCTGAATCCCCGACTACACCTAGCGGCCCCGAACCGCGCTTCCCCGAGCATGGCCGCGCCCGCACCCACCCTCGACGAGATCCGCGCCGAGATCGACCGCATCGATCAGGCCATCCACGACCTGCTGATGCGCCGGGTCGAGATCGTGCGCGGCATCGGCAGCCTCAAAGCCGGATCGGCACCCAAATGGCGCCCTGCCCGGGAGGCGGCGCTTCTGCGCCGCCTGGCCGCTCGTCACCAGGGCGAGATGCCGGTCGGCGTTCTCGCCCGGATCTGGCGGGAGATGATCATCGGCGGGTCGCTGGCCCTCCAGGAGGCGGTGTCCGTGGCGGTCGTGGCCGATGGCGCCGACGGCGGCTGCTGGGACCTGGCCCGGGATCATTTCGGTGCCGTGGTGCCCCTCCATGCCAATCCTTCGCCGAGCCAGGTGGTTCGCGAGGTGACCCGTGGCAAGGCGACCATCGGCGTGCTGCCGGCACCCGCCGAAGGGGAGGACGAGCCCTGGTGGCCGCAGCTGATGCGCCGGACCCCGACATCGCCCCGCATCGTCGCCAAGCTGCCCTTTGCCGGCGGCAGCAACGGCCGCAGCGTCGGCGAGGCCCTCGCCATCGCCCGGGTGGCCTTCGAGCCATCCGGCAGCGACCACAGCCTGATCGTCGTCGAGGCGGCGCCTGAGCTGAGCCGGGCGTCGCTCATGGGCGCGATCCGAAAGGCCGACTTGCATGCCCGCTGGCTTGCCCGCCACGAGGCGGACGACCGGCCGGCGCATCTTCTGGAAGTCGACGGTTTCGTCGGCGAGTCGGATGCGCGGCTGGCGGCGCTCAGGGAGCATCCGAGCCTTCAGGGCGTCATCCTGATCGGCGGCTACGCGCTGCCGCTGTCGAAAAGCTGACGTGGTTTCGGAGATCGTCATGACCGATGCGCCTGTCCCCCAACCCGGCATCCTGGAGCTGACGCCCTACAAGGCGTTCGCCAAGCCGAAGCGGCCGGGTCGCCTGATCCGCCTGATGGCGAACGAAGGCGCGCTCGGCCCCAGCCCGAAGGCGATCGAGGCCTACAAGGCGGCGGCGGGCGAGATCCACCGGTATCCGGAAAGCGGCTCCGGCACGCTGGTCTCGGCGCTCGCTAAGCATCATGGGCTCAAGGCCGACCAGCTGGTCATCGGCAACGGCTCGGACGAGCTCATCGAGCTCCTCTGTCATTGCTTCGCCGGACCCGGCGACGAGGTGGTCTACACACAGTACGGCTTCGTCATGTACCCGACCTGCGCGCGCGCTTCGGGTGCGACGCCGGTCGTGGCGCCGGACGACGGCATCACCGCGAGCGTGGATGCGATCCTGTCCAAGGTCACGCCGAAGACCAAGATCGTCTTCCTCGCCAATCCCAACAACCCGACCGGCACCTACCTGGCGCGCTCGGAGGTCGAGCGCCTGTGGGCAGCGCTGCCGAAGCATGTCGTGCTGGTGCTCGATGCCGCCTATGCCGAATATGTCGAGCGCAACGACTATTCCTCGGGCGCCGAGCTGGCCGAGCGGGCGCCCAACGTCATCATGCTCCGCACCTTCTCGAAGATGTACGGGCTCGCGGGGCTCAGGCTGGGCTGGGGCTACGGTGCGCCGGCGGTGGTCGACGTCCTGAACCGCGTCCACGGCGTCTTCAACGTCAACGCCGCCGCCCAGGCGGCGGGCGTGGCGGCGCTGGAGGACGTGCCGTTCCAGGATCGCTCGAAGACCCATAACCGCATCTGGGTGCCGCGGGTTCAGGAGAAGCTGAAGGCGCTCGGCCTCGAGCCGCAGTCGACCGTCGCCAATTTCATGCTGGTGAAGGTGCCGGAAAAGCTCGGCAAGACGCCGGACGAGATTCTGGCATTCTGCGCCGAGCGCGGCATCTTCATGCGCGAGATGAAGACCTACGGCATGACGGGTTACTTCCGCTTCTCGATCGGGACCGAGGAAGAGAACCAGGCTTTGATCGATACGCTCGCCGAATGCCTGGGTCATGGCTGAGATCTTCGATCGCGTCGCCATCATCGGCATCGGCCTGATCGGTTCCTCGATCGCCCGCGCGCTGAAGGAGCACGGGGTCTGCCGCGAGATCGTCGTCGGCGACGTCAGCGAGGCCCATGGCAAGCGGGCGCTCGAACTCGGCCTCTGTGCCGCAGCTCATACGGATGTCGAGAAGGCGGTTGCCGGCGCCGACGTCGTGATCCTGTGCACACCGATGTCGACCTATGAGGCGATCGCCGACAAGATCGCGCCCGCCCTCAAGCAGGGCGCCATCGTCACCGATGTCGGCTCGGTCAAGCAGGCGGCGACCAAGTCGGTGAAGTCGCGGCTGCCGGCCCATGCCCGCTGGCTCGCCGGTCATCCGGTCGCCGGAACCGAAAATTCTGGCCCCGACGCGGGCTTCGCCGCGCTGTTCAAGGGCCGCTGGTGCATCCTGACGCCGGAGGCCGACAGCGATCCGGATGCCCAGGCGAAAGTCCACGCCATGTGGACGGCGTTCGGCTCGAACGTCGTCACCATGGATGCAGAGCATCACGATCTGGTGCTGGCGATCACCTCGCATCTGCCGCACCTGATCGCCTACACCATCGTCGGCACGGCGACCGACCTGGAGACGACGCTTCAGTCCGAAGTGATCAAGTTCTCGGCCGGCGGCTTCCGCGACTTCACCCGCATCGCGGCATCCGATCCGATCATGTGGCGCGACGTCTTCCTCAACAACCGCGAAGCCGTGCTCGAGATGCTGCAGCGTTTCAGCGAGGATCTCTCTCACCTGCAGCGGGCGATCCGCTGGGGCGAGGGCGAGAAGCTCGAGGCGCTGTTCACCCGCACGCGCTCGATCCGCCGCAGCATCATCGAGGCGAAGCAGGCCTAGGAGCTAGGTCCCGGCTGGCGCCGCCAGCCGCGGCAGGGTCAGGATCGACACCGGGCCCAAGAACAGCCGGCCGTTCTGGGCGGTGATCGGTGCCGTGACCTCGCTGCCGCCTTCGGCCGTCGGCTGCGCCAGGAGGCCGAGCACGATCTTGGCGACGGACGCGTCCTGCGCCTTGACCTGGCCGCGGGCGACGAGGCGGTCGAGGGTAGGTGAAAGGCCCTGCAGCTTGGCGGTGCCGGCGCCGAGAGGCCGCATCTCGCCATCAAGGGCAACAGTTCCCTTGCCGTCGACCTTCAGCGGCCCCCAGACGAGAACCATGCGTCGAAGATCAACCGTTCCGCCGCCGTCGCGCCAGCGGGCGAGATCGGCGGCCGGCCCCTTGATCGCGCCGTCGAGATCGAGGTCGTAGGGCTCCTCGAACGGCATTTGGGAGGCTGAGCGTGCGGCCGGCCGCGTTCCTCGCAGGCTGACCCGACCGATGAAGCTCTCCGTCTGCCAGTCGGTCACGGCGGGATCGAAATGGTCGATGACCAGGGCGGCGCGGTCGGCGCTGCCGAGATCCTCTCCGCGATGGCGGGCCTTGGCGGCGACGCCTTCGGCGGTCAGGCTCTTGGCGCGACCGTCCTCGAGTTGCAGCTGGGCCGTCAACGCCTCGATTCCAACGGTGGCCCCAGGACCCGTCACTGCCAGCTTGGGCGCTGTCAGGTCGATCTTGTGCAGACGCCAGGGGAGCAATGTCGCCGAGACCAGCGGCGCCTCGAGCGACCACCCGTCCTTGGCCAGACGTGGCTCGACGAAGCCGAGATCGAAGTAGAATGGAAACCCGCCGATATCGAGACGCTGCCAGGAGATGATGAAGCCTTCGGCCCGGCGCGATTCGGCCCAAAGTCCGGCTTCGTCCTCGACCCGGCTGGCGAAGATCAGCCAGAGGAAGAAGATGGTGGCCGTCGAAGCGGCCACGGCCGCGGCGAGCCAGGGAATGACGCGGCGGATCACGAGACGACGCGGTCTGCCGGCATCACCAGGCGCGCGGTCGTGCCGACGCCGGGCCGGCTCGTGACCTCGATGCGGCCGCGGTGGAGCTCGGCAAAGCGCTTGGCGAGGGTCAGACCGAGTCCGGAGCCGGTGCGCTCGCGCTTGAGCCCGTGATCGATCTGCTGGAACGGCTCCAGCGCTCGCGGAATGTCCTCGGGCGCCATGCCGATGCCGCTGTCGGTGACGTCGATGCCGATGCCGCCATCTTGTGTGCGTCGGGCACCGATCCGGACCAGGCCGCCTGGCCGGGTGAACTTGATGGCGTTGGAGAGAAGATTGAGCAGGGCGTGGCGGATCAGGCGCTCGTCGCCGCGGAGTGCCGGCAGCTCGTTGGCGAGTTCCATCCTCAGCTCGACCCCCGCCTCGTCGGCGCGCGGCTGACTCATCCGCCGGCAGCGCTCGATCGCCGCGGCGATGGAAAACAGGCCCTCCTGCAGGTCCAGCTTGCCGGCATCGGCCTTCGACAGATCGAGGATGTCGTTGATGAGGGTGAGCAGGTTGTGGGCGCCATCGTGGATGTCGCGCGCGTAGTCGCCGAGCTTGTCGCCGCGCTGTGCCGCGGGCTGCTCGGAGATCAGTTCTGAGTAGCCGATGATCGAGTTGAGCGGCGTCTTCAGCTCATGGGTCATCATCGCCAGGAATTCGGACTTGGCCCGGCTCGCACTTTCGGCCCGGGCCCGGGCCTCCTCCAGATGCTCGATCATGCCGATGCGCTCGAAACGGAGCCGGAGGGATTCCTCCAGCGTCCTGCCGATGGTCCGGACGGCGGAGACGAGGATGAGGATGAAGAAGATGAACCCGACGGCGAAGGCCAGATTGGCGAAGCTGCCGGTGGCGGCGAGCAGGATGATCAGCGGCGGCAGGTGGGTCGCCAGGTACAGGACATAGGCGAGCGGCAGCGTAGCGAGCACGGCAATGCCGCCGGCGGCCATGCCGGTCGCCGTCATCGTCATGACGATGAGGTTCGTCGGCGAGGAGGGATCGAAGAACAGGACGATGGACGCGCCCCAGCCGAGTCCGGAAGCGGCAGTCGAGATCACAGCGAGACGGGCCCATCCCGGAGCGGATTCGACGTCGGGAGAGGCGCGAACGAAGGCAGTATGCAGGAGGAGGCGGGCGAGCTGGACCAGGATCATGATGGAGATCCAGCTCAGAAGCCGCATCGACGGCCCGGATTCCGACCAGAGGACTGCGACCAGAAGCGTCGCGATGACCGTGCTCGCGCCGAGCGCGGCCCTGAGCTGCCGGTAAAATAGGCGCACCCGCTCCGCATAGACCCGGCGATCTATCTCGAGCGCCCGCTCCTTCGGAGCACCTACGGCGCCGATCGGCGACGCCGCCTCATCCACAGCGCGAGTAACCGCAGCTGGTGCAGAGATCGCAGCCTTCCTGGCGCATCAGCGAGGGCTGGCCGCATTTGACGCATTGGCGCGGGCGGGCACCAGACGGGCTCGGCAATCCGACGACCTTGCGCTCGCTCGCCGCCTCGATCTCCGAGCCCGGAGGCTGCAGGAAGCCGATGTCGACCATGTGCCGCTCGATCACGTCGCCGATGGCTGCCAGCAGCGAGGGCACGTAGCGCCCGCCCATCCACTGGCCGCCGCGCGGGTCGAACACCGCCTTCAGCTCCTCGACCACGAAGGAGACGTCGCCGCCGCGGCGGAAGACCGCCGAGATCATCCGGGTCAGCGCCACCGTCCAGGCATAATGCTCGGTGTTCTTCGAGTTGATGAACACTTCGAACGGACGGCGGCGGCCGTCCTGAACGATATCGTTCAGCGTGATGTAGATCGCATGGTCGCTTTCCGGCCACTTGATCTTGTAGGTCTTGCCCGGCAGCTCCTCCGGCCGGTTGAGCGGCTGGGTCATGTAGACGACGCCGCCCGCATCCAGCGCGTCCGTCGGCTTGACGGTCGCATAGGTGGGCTTCGGCGTCTCCAGCGGCAGCTCCCGCTGGCCGGCCGTGTCCTCCGCCTTGACGGTCAGCACCGATCCGGTGACGTCGTTCGGGCGATAGGTGGTGCATCCCTTGCAGCCGAGGTCATACGCCTGCCGGTAGATGTCCTTGAACGCCTCGAAGTCGAGCTCGGCCGGGACGTTGATGGTCTTCGAGATCGAGCTGTCGATGTATTTCTGAACGGCCGCCTGCATCACCACATGGTCGCCGGGCGCAAGGGTCTGGGCGTTGACGAAGTAGTCGGGAAGCGGCGTCGTCTCGCCCTTCAGGCGGCGGAAGGCGCGGTAGGCGGCGTCCGTCACCTCTTCCTCGCGGCGGGTGCCGTCGGGCATCAGCACCGAGCGGGTGTAGGCATAGCTGAACACCGGCTCGAGGCCGGAGGAGACGTTGTCGGCGAGCAGCGAGATGGTGCCGGTCGGTGCGATCGAGGTGAGCAGCGAGTTGCGGATGCCGTGCCGGGCGATCGCTGACTTCAGCTCCTCGTCGAGCTCGCCGACGGATTCGCCGGCCAGGTACTTCTCCGCGTCGAAGAGCGGGAAGGGACCTTTCTCCTTGGCGATCTCGACCGAGGCGGCATAGGCCGCCCGCCGCAGCGTCGACATCCAGGTCTCGGTCAGCCTGACCGCCTCCTCGCTGCCGTAGCGCGCCCGGCAGTAGAGCAGCGCGTCGGCAAGCCCGGTGACGCCGAGGCCGATGCGCCGCTTGGCCTTCGCCTCCTTGGTCTGCTCGGGCAGCGGGAAGTTGGAGACGTCGATGACGTCGTCCATCATCCGGACGGCGACGGCGGTGAGCTTCGACAGCCGGTCGAGGTCGAGCGATGCCTCGGCCTCGAAGGGGCTGGAGACGAGCTTCGCCAGGTTGATCGAGCCGAGCAGGCAGGCGCCGTAGGGGGGCAGCGGCTGCTCGCCGCAGGGGTTCGTGGCGCTGATGGTCTCGGCGTACCAGAGATTGTTCCGCCGGTTGATGCGGTCGATGAAGATCACGCCAGGCTCGGCATAGGCGTAGGTGGCCCGCATGATCTTGTCCCAGAGCGCGCGGGCGTGGATCGTCTTGAAGGTAACGCCGCCGAAATGCAGCTCCCAGGACTGGTCTTCCCGCACCGCCTGCATGAAGGCGTCGGTGACCAGGACCGAGAGGTTGAACATGCGGAGCCGGCCCGGCTCCTGCTTGGCGTCGATGAACGCCTCGATGTCCGGATGATCGCAGCGCAGCGTCGCCATCATCGCGCCGCGGCGGCTGCCGGCGCTCATGATGGTGCGGCACATGGCGTCCCACACGTCCATGAACGACAACGGCCCGGAGGCATCGGCACCGACGCCCTTCACCGGCGCGCCCTTCGGACGAAGGGTGGAGAAGTCGTAGCCGATGCCGCCGCCCTGCTGCATGGTCAATGCCGCCTCGCGCAGATGCGCGAAGATGCCGCCCATGTCGTCGGGGATCGTGCCCATGACGAAGCAGTTGAACAGCGTCACCTGCCGCTCGGTCCCGGCACCGGCGATGATGCGCCCGGCGGGCAGAAATTCGAGGTCGGCCATGGCCGCCTCGAACGTCTCCGCCCACTCGGCGCGAAGCTCCGGCGCCTCGGCTTCCGCGACCGACGTCGCGACACGTCGCCAAGTGTCGGCGAGCGTCTTGTCGACCGGCTGGCCGTCGGCGCTCTTGAACCGGTATTTCATGTCCCAGATCTGCTGGGAGATCGCCGCGACCTGACTCATTGCTGAAGGCTCCGCCCAGGGCCGTCCGTGACCCTAAGCTATTGATATGCTTGTTTAATTTTCCCGCTGATATTGCGGAACAAAGAGCATACGGTGGCCAGCGCCCGGCGTCAAAGGGCTTCGATCCGCCGAATGAAGACGCAGAGAATGGACGATCTGGAGCGCAACAAGCAGGCGGCGCTCTCCTTCTACGATCTGATGTTCAACCAGGGCCGGTCGCGGGACGCGATCGAGCGGTATGTCGGCGATGTCTATATCCAGCACAATCCGGAAGTTACCGACGGCAAGGCCGGCTTCATCGAGTATTTCGAGCGGATGGCGCGCGAGTATCCCGGCAAACGCATGCATGCGGTGAGGTTGATCGCCGAAGGCGACCTCGTCGTCCTGCACAATCGCCAGGAGTGGCCGGGCTATCCCGACTTCGCCGCCATCGACATCTTCCGCCTGACGCCCGAGGGCAGGATCGTCGAGCACTGGGACGTGCTGCAGACGGTCCCGGACACCGCCGCCCACCCGAACGGGATGTTCTGACGATTGGGCGGTGGCTGTCTGGTCAGGACATCGGGAATCGGATTAAGTCCGGCCCTCAATCGACTTCGGGGGATCGGCCATGCCGCGCGTGAAGAAGATACCGCTCGTCTCCATGACTCCCGGCACCGGCCGGGAGCTGACGGTCTGGCGCTGGGGTAAGCCGGGCGCCCGGCCGAAGGCTTATCTGCAGGCGGCGATCCACGCGAACGAGCTGCCCGGCGTGATGGCGATCCATCATCTGGCGCCGATGCTGGAAGCGGCTGAGAAGAAGGGGCTGATCAAGGGCGAGATCGTGGTGGTGCCGCATTGCAATCCGATCGGCATGGCCCAGCTCGCCGGCAACACCCACCACGGCCGCTATGAGAATCTCGGGCGAGAGAACTTCAACCGCAACTTCCCCGACGTCTTTCCTGCCGTGGTCGAGGCGGTCGGGAGGAAGCTCGGCAAGAACGCGGCCGCCAATGTCGCGTTGATCCGTAAGGCGGCGCTGAAGGCTTTGGCCGACCTCACGCCGATGAAGGAGCTGGACCAGATGCGGGCCCGGCTGATGTCGCTTTCGGTCGATTCCGACCTGATGCTCGATCTTCATTGCGACATGGAGGCCTCGCTCCACCTGTTCATGGGCGGCCGCGACTGGCCGGCGGCGAGGGACCTGGCAGCCCAGCTCCAGGTCGAGGCGACGATGTACAACGCGCCCTATCCGCAGACGATGACCTTCTCGGGCGCCAACGGCGCCTTCTGGGCCAAGCTCCAGGAGAAGTTCCCGGCCGCGGTCGTGCCGCAGGCCTGCCTGTCGGTCACCGTCGAGTACCGGGGCCAGCACGACGTCAATCACACGCTCGGCGCGTTCGACGCGACGAATCTTTTCAAGTTCCTGCAACGCCGCGGCGTCATCGGCGGCGATCCCGGGCCGCTGCCGAAGCTGAAGGGCGAGGCGACGCCGATCTCGGCCATGGATGTCGGCTACTGCCCGAAGTCCGGCGTGCTCGTCTACCTGAAGCCCAAGGGCGCCAAGGTGAAGACCGGCGAGGCGATCGCCGAGATCATCGACCCGCTGGATCCCGATCCGAAGACCAATCGGGTCCAGATGACGTCCCGGACCGACGGTATCCTGTTCAGCCGGAAGCTCGACGGCCGGCTCGCCTGGCCGGGGATGGTCGCCTTCCGGATCGCCGGATCGAAAGATCTGCCCCACCGTAAGGGCTTGAGCGGGTTGGATGATTGAAGGCGGTTCCGGGGGCGTCCTTGACGCTCCCGGACCTCGTTCCTAGATTGAGGGTCATCGGGGCGCCGATCGACGGCGCCCTTTGTGTCTCAAAAGCCTTTTCCCCGGGGAACCGACATGTCCGACGTCACCACCAAAGTCAGCGAGGCCACTTTCGAGGCCGACGTGCTGCGCTCTTCCCGACCGGTCCTGGTCGACTTCTGGGCGGAGTGGTGCGGTCCCTGCAAGATGATCGGGCCGTCGCTCGAGGAGCTGCAGAAGGAATACGGCGAGAAGGTCACCATCGCGAAGGTGAACATCGACGAGAGCCCGGGCGTCGCCAGCCGCTACAACGTGCGCTCGATTCCGGCGCTGATGGTGTTCAAGGGCGGCCAGGTCGCCGCCAGCCGCATCGGCGCCATGCCGAAGAACAAGATCAAGGAGTGGGTCGACTCCGTCATCTGACGAGCCGCCCACCGGTGAGAAACGCGGGCACCTTTTCAGGCGCCCGCTTCGTTTAGAGCGCTCCTTCGTTTAATGCTTGGGCCCGCTTGAACGCCGGGCGCTCGATGCAGCGCGCGACATAGGCGGCGCTGGCCGGCTTAGGCTGGACGATCTTCAAGAGCGTGCTGCCGAAGAAGAGGTCGCCCCCGATCATCACGTCGGCGGCGGAGAAGCGCTCGCCCAAGATCCACGGACCCTTGGTCACCGCTTCGTCGATGACGTTGAACACCCGCTCGAAGTCACCCCAGCCGGCCTGACTCGACGGGATCTCGAGCTTGGCAAATTTCTGGGTGAAGGCCGCCTCGATGTTGGAGGCGAAGAACAGCCATTGCAGGTAGCGGCCGCGCAACGGATCGCCGATCGGCGGGGCCAGGCCGGCTTCGGGCACACGCTCGGCGACGTAGGCGCAGATCGCGGCGGATTCGGCGACCATCGCCTCGCCGTCGCTCAGCGCCGGCACCTTCTCCATCGGATTGATGCGGTGATATTCAGGTGTCGACTGCTTGCCTGTGCGGATGTCGATCAGCTCCCTTTCGTAGGGGCGCCCCGCCTCCTCCAGGATCCACAATCCCCGCAACGACCGCGTTCGCGGTGCCCAGTGGAGCTTCATGCTCGCCTCCGTCGGTTTCCGAAGACTCAACCGTTCTCGGCCAATACCGATCCCGCGAGATACAGCGAGCCGCAGATGAGGATGCGCGATGGCGGCCCGCCCTTGGCGACGATGTCGGCAACGGCCGCTGTCACACTTGGCGATGCGCTCGCCGGCAGGCCGAGGCCGCGGGCTGCGGCGGCGATCGCCTCGGGGTCGTGGCTGGACGGCAGGTCGGGAATGGCGACGCCGTGCACGCTGTCGACGAGGCCGAGGAAAGGCCGGAAGACCGTCTGCGGCTGACGCTGCTTCTGGGTGGCGAAGACCAGATGGAACGGGCGCCTGGGCCAGGCCCTCAGCGTCGCTGCCACCACCTCGGCGCCGCCTTCGTTATGGGTGCCGTCGAGCCAGAGCTCCCAGCCGTCAGGCAGCGACTCGGCCAGGGGGCCGCGTGTGAGGCGCTGGAGTCGCGCCGGCCAGCGCACGGTGCCGAGGCCGGCGGCCATGGCACTCTCCGGGACTTTGATGTCCGGACTTGCCTCGAGGCAGGCAATCGCGGTGCCGGCATTGGAATACTGATAGTCGCCGAGCAGGCCGGGCTTCGGCAGAAGGCGTCCGCCTTGGGCGCTCTCGTAGCCGAGGCGTCCGTCCGGCTCCTTCCACGCCCGCCATTCGCGGCCGTAACGGAATAGGGGCGCGCCGATCACGGCCGCCTTCGCATCGAAGACCGCCGCGGCCTCCGGTGCCTGCGGGCCGATCACCGCCGGGCGGCCGGGCTTCATGATCTCGGCTTTCTCGGCGGCGATCTTCGCCAGCGTGTCGCCGAGGAACTCCATGTGGTCGAGGGAGATCGGCGTGATCGCGGCTGCCGCCGGCGCATCGACCATGTTGGTCGCGTCAAGCCTGCCGCCCAAGCCCGTCTCCAGCAGCACCACGTCGCCGGGGATGCGCGCGAAGGCGACAAAAGCGGCGGCGGTGATCAGCTCGAAATGCTGCGGGGAGATACCGTCTCCGGCCCTGGCGACCTCCTCCAGGAGATCGGCCAGCAGCGCCGTCTCGATGTCGTTCCCGGCGAGATAGATGCGCTCGTTCACGCGCACGAGATCGGGCGAGATGGTCATGTGGACGCGAAGCCCGGCGGCCTCGCACATCGCACGGAGGAAGGCGACCAGCGAGCCCTTGCCGTTGGTGCCGGCGACATGGATCGCCGGTGGAATGCGAGACTGCGGATTGCCGAGACGGGCGAGCAGCGCCCGCATCTTGTCGAGAGAGAACTTGCCGGGATGGGTTCGTTGCGTCTTCAGCGGATCGAGGATCCGGTGGATACGCTCGTCCGGAGTCGCCATGGAGGGTGTCAGGTCCGCGGCTGCTGCGGAATCTCGACCTCCGGTGCCGGCAGCACCACCACCTCGGCAGACGGCCTCGGCTGCATCAGCAGGCCGAGGATGCGGGCGAGCGCCGCCTTCAGCTCCGCACGTGGCACCACCATGTCGACCATGCCGTGCTCATACAGGTACTCGGCGCGCTGGAAGCCTTCGGGCAGCTTCTCGCGGATGGTGTCCTGGATGACGCGCTGGCCGGCGAATCCGATCAGGCTGCCGGGCTCTGCCATATGCACGTCGCCCAGCATGGCGAAGGAGGCGGTGACACCGCCGGTGGTGGGGTCGGTGAGGATCACGATGTAGGGAAGCCCGGCCGACTTGACCTCTTCGACCGCAAGCACCGTGCGCGCCATCTGCATGAGCGAAAGGATGCCCTCGTGCATGCGGGCGCCGCCGGAGGCCGGGATCGCGACAAGGGCCGCCTGCTGCAGCTTGGCGAGGCGGGCGGCGGCGAGGAAGGCTTCGCCGACGGCGGTGGCCATCGAGCCCGCCATGAAGTCGAAGTTGAATGCGGCGATGACAGCCGGCTGCCTGCCGATGGTGCCGTGAGCGACGATCAGCGCGTCCTGCTCCTCGGTCGCCGCCTGAGCTTCCTTCAGCCGCTCGGTGTAGCGCCGGCGATCGCGGAAGCGCAGCGGATCCAGGGGCACCTTCGGCAGTTCGATGCGGGTGAAGGCGCCGTCGTCGAACAACATGCCGAGGCGCTTGAGGACGGGCAGGCGGAGATGATGGCCGCACTTGTCGCAGACATGAAGGTTCGCCTCCAGGTCGCGGTGGAAGATCATCTGTCCGCAGCCTGGGCACTTGTGCCAGAGGTTGTCGGGCGTGTCGCGCTTGACCAGCGCCCTGAGCTTCGGGCGGACGAAGTTGGTAAGCCAGTTCATGCGGTGACCCGCGCGCCTCGCACGCCGGCGGCGAGTTCGGCGATGAAGCGGTGCGTCTTCGCCACCGTCTCGGTCGGGTGCTTCTGGTGGTCGCCGATGATCTTCACCACGGCGGTGCCGACCACGGCGGCATCGGCGACGCGAGCGACCGTCGCGGCCTGCTCGGGCGTGTTGATGCCGAAGCCGACGGCGACCGGCAGCGGCGTCGCGCGCTTCAGCCGCGTGACGGCCTGCTCGATGTTCTTGGTGTCGGCCGAAGCGGTGCCGGTGATGCCGGTGATTGAGACGTAGTAGACGAAGCCCGAGGTGTTGGAGAGCACCTTGGGCAGGCGTGCGTCGTCGGTGGTGGGCGTCGCCAGGCGGATGAAGGCGAGGCCCTTCCTGATCGCCGGCAGGCAGAGCTCGGAATCTTCTTCCGGCGGCAGGTCGACCATGATCAGGCCGTCGACGCCGGCCTTGAGTGCATCGTCGAGGAAGCGCTCGACGCCATAGATGTAGATCGGGTTGTAGTAGCCCATCAGCACCAGCGGCGTCGCCTTGTCGCCCTCGCGGAAGCCGCGCACCAGCTCCAGGGTCTTCTTCAGCGTCATCCCGGCCTTCAGCGCGCGCTGGCTCGCAGCCTGGATCGCCGGGCCGTCGGCCATCGGGTCGGTGAAGGGCATGCCGACCTCGATCAGGTCGGCGCCGGCTTTGGGAAGGCCCTTCAGGATCTCGAGCGAGGTCTTGGGATCGGGATCACCGGCGGTGATGAAGATCACCAGCCCGGCCCGGTTCGCCTTCTTGAGTTCAGCGAAACGCTCGGCGATGCGGGCGCTCATACCGGCCGGCCCCGCTTGGCGAGGTGGCCGAGCACGGCCGCCAGATCCTTGTCGCCGCGTCCGCACATGTTCATGACCAGGATGTGGTCCTTCGGCAGCTTCGGCGCAATCTTTCTCACATAGGCGAGCGCGTGGCTCGGCTCGAGGGCCGGGATGATGCCTTCCAGTCGCGAGCAGTACTGGAACGCCTCCAGCGCCTCCTCGTCGGTCGCGCTGACATATTCGACCCGCTTCATGTCGTGCAGCCAGGAATGCTCCGGCCCGATGCCGGGATAGTCGAGGCCGGCCGAGATCGAATGCGCCTCGATGATCTGGCCGTCATCATCCTGCAGCAGATAGGTGCGGTTGCCGTGCAGCACGCCCGGCCGCCCGCCGGTGAGCGAGGCCGCATGTTTGCCGGTGGAGACGCCGTGGCCGCCGGCCTCGACGCCGATGATGCGGACGGACGGATCGTCGAGGAAGGGATGGAACAGGCCCATGGCGTTGGAGCCGCCGCCGATGCAGGCGACCAGCGTGTCGGGAAGCCGGCCCTCGGCCTCCTGCATCTGCTGCCTGGTCTCGATGCCGATCACCGACTGGAAATCGCGCACCATCGCCGGATAGGGATGCGGGCCCGCGACCGTGCCGATGATGTAGAAATGCGTCTCGGCCTTGGCGACCCAGTAGCGGAGCGCCTCGTTCATCGCATCCTTCAGCGTGGACGAGCCGGAGGTCACCGGCCGCACTTCGGCGCCGAGGAGCCGCATGCGCTCGACGTTCGGCTTCTGGCGCTCGATGTCCTCGGCGCCCATGAACACGGTGCAGCTCATGCCGAAGCGGGCGCAGACCGTGGCGGTGGCGACGCCGTGCTGGCCGGCGCCGGTCTCCGCGATGATGTGGGTCTTGCCCATGCGCCGGGCGACCAGCGCCTGGCCCAGGCAGTTGTTGATCTTGTGCGCGCCGGTGTGGTTCAGCTCGTCGCGCTTGAAGTAGACCTTGGCGCCGCCGAGATCCTGGGTGATGCGCTCGGCGAAATAGAGCGGGCTCGGCCGGCCGACATAATGGGTGTGAAAGCTCGCCAGCTCCTTCTGGAAGCCGGGGTCGGCCTTGCACTCGGTATAGACGCGCTCGAGTTCCAGGATGAGCGGCATCAGCGTCTCGGCGACGTAGCGGCCGCCATAGATGCCGAAATGCCCGCTCTCGTCCGGGCCCGTGCGGAAGCTGTTGACCGTGCTCACGAATCCATCGCTGTCGTCTGGGGGGCCCCGGTCGCCGGAGCGGCCGGCACTATGCGGAAGAGGGGGGCAAGGTGCAAGCGGAGAGGGCGTTTCAGGCCGGGGTGCCGCTCGAAGCCCGGTACCTTTCGAACCCGCTTTGACGCAGATCACAGGCCGGGCAGGTGCCGCAGCCGTAGCCCCAGGCGTGGAGATGCGTCCGGTCACCCTTGTAGCAGCTGTGGGTTTCGGTCCGGACGATCTCGGTGAGCCGGGCGCCGCCGAGCTGCTCGGCCAGCGTCCAGGTCTTGGCCTTGTCCAGCCACATCAGGGGTGTGTCGAGGACGAAGCGGCTCTCCATCCCGAGGTTGAGCGTCGCCTGCAGCGCTTTCAGCGTGTCGTCGCGGCAGTCCGGGTAACCTGAGTAGTCGGTCTCGCACATGCCGCCGACGATATGCTTGATGCCGCGGCGATAGGCGAGGGTGGCGGCGACGGTGAAGAACAGCAGGTTGCGGCCGGGGACGAAGGTGTTGGGAAGCCCGTTCGCCTGCATCCGGATGGCGACGTCGCTTGTGAGCGCGGTGTCGCTGATCTCGCCGATCAGGCCGAGGTCGATGACTCGGTCCTCGCCCAGCTTGCTCGCCCAACGGGGAAACCCTGCGCGGATCGAGGCGAGGATCGGCGCCCGGCAGTCGAGCTCGACGCGGTGGCGCTGGCCGTAGTCGAAGCCGACGGTCTCCACATTTTCGAAGCGATCGAGCGCCCAGGCGAGGCAGGTGGTCGAGTCCTGGCCGCCGGAGAAGAGGACGAGGGCGCTTAGCGGCATCATGGTCAGGCCGGCGAGATTCCGAGTCGCAGGTCGCGGTCGCGGATCCAGCGCACCACCGGAATCGCGGCCAGCACCATCCAGGCCTTGCCGATGATCTGGCCGGCGAGGAAGTCGAGCGAGCCGAAGGCGAGGTAGAGGAACACCAGGCTGTCGACGGTGAGGCCGACCAGGCTGCTGGCGACGACGGCCAGCACCAGCCGGCGTTCCTGCAGCGGCGTGTAGACGGCGAAGTCGGCTAGCTCCGACAGGACGAAGGCGGCGACCGAGGCGAGCACCAGGGCCGGGGGCGCGACCAGAGCCGAGGCGAGGGCGCCGGCGACGATCGCGGCCAGAGACCAGGATCGCCCGAGTCGCCGCTGCACGATGTCGCGCAGCACCAATGCCAAGCCGATCATCAGCACGCCGCTGGGAGCCATGACCGACGGCGCCACCGGGATCAGGCAGGGGCCGTTCGGCACGCAGAGCGTGCCGACATTGCCGATCATCCAGTTGGCGAGCGGAATCGTCGCGCCGAACGCCGCGAGGGCGACGAAGCCCTCGATCCTTTCACGAACCATGTGCCACCACCCGCTGCTCCAAGACGCGGGCTCTATAGCATGAGCTCCGCCGACGTAGCGACGAGGGGGCTACCCTCCGCTGAGCGCCTGGACGATAGCGATCTCGTCGGTCGGCTTCAGCGGGCGGGCGAGGTCGAACACCTGCTCGCCGTTGAGGAAGACGCGCATGTGGCGGCGCACATGGTCCTGCTCGTCGACCATGCGGAAGCGGATGCCCGGGTATTGCCGGTCGAGGTCGGCGAGCAGCGCCGACAAGGTGGCGCCGGCCGCCTCGACCTCGCGCTTCTTCCTGGTGTAGGAGCGGAGCGGCGTCGGGATCAGCACCTTCACCTGACCTCTCCGGCCTCCACGGCGTAGATCTCCGGAAGATGCTGGGCGATCAGGCGCCATTTTTCGCCTTCGTCGCGGCTGCCCCAGAGCTCGCCCGAGGTGGTGCCGAAATAGACGCCGACCGGATCCGAGGTGTCCGTCGCCAGCGCCTGACGCTTCACCGTCCACCACGCGTCGGTTGCCGGCATGCCGGCCGCCTGGCGTTTCCAGGTCTTGCCGCCATTGCGGGTAACGAAGGCGCCGGGGATGCCGCCGGGACAGGTCCTCGGCCAGACATCGGTGCCGTCCATCGGGAACACCCAGGCGGCGTTTGCATCGCGCGGATGGACGGCCATCGGCAGGCCGATGTCGCCGACCTTCTTCGGCATGGCCTTGCCGACGCGGACCCAGGTCTTCGACGGCCGATCGAGCCGGTAGATGCCGCAATGGTTCTGCTGGTAGAGCCGGTCGGGGTTGGCAGGCGACATGCGCACGCAATGTGGATCGTGGAAGGCGATGTTCTTCGCATCGAAGCCGCCGACGACCTCGAGCCCGTCGACCAGCGGCGTCCAGCTGCGGCCCTTGTCCAGCGACTCGTGCACGCCGCCGCCGGACATGGCGAAGTAGAGATGGGCCGGATCGCGCGGGTCGATGATGATCGAATGCAGCTTCGGCCCATCCGGCGTGCCGTCCTGCTCGGAGCCCATCCATTCGCGGTATTTCGGGTCGTCGTTGATCGTGGAGAAGGGATCCCAGCTGATGCCGCCATCCTCGGAGCGGAACAGTCCCTGGGGAGACGTGCCGGCATACCAGACGTTCGGTTCGTTGGCGTGTGCCGGCGTCAGCCAGAAGGTGTGGTCGACGGAGCGGCCCTTCTGGCCGGCCGGCGCCTTGGCGAAGGCGGGCGGGCGCTTGGCTTCCTTCCAGCTGCGGCCGAGATCGGTCGAGCGGAAGACGGTCGGGCCGAGATGGCCGGTCTTCGCCGCCGCCAGCAAGGTGCTGCCGTCACGCGGGTCCAGTATCATGTGGCTGATGATGTGGCCGAGGAAATGCGGCCCATCGGCCCGCCAGGTCTTCCGCGCCGCGTCGCCATGATAGATCCAGGCGCCTTTTCGTGTCGCGACCAGCACGACCGAACGCGGCTTCGAGGGCGGGCGCTTCGCCCGGGATGCGGGCTTCTTGGTGGCCATCGATCATGTCCTTTCTGAAAGCGAGTCCTGGGCAGCCTTCCAGTCCGGATAGGCCGCCTCGAGTTTTTGTCGACCTGACGCCGTCAGCCGCAATGGCCGCTCTCGGCGGTCCTTCGGCGGGTCGACGTCGATCCAGCCGTTGCGTTCCAGCAAGGCTGCGTTCCGGGTCAGCGTGGTGCGCTCGAGACCCAGCAGCTCGGCCAGGTCCCGCATCGGCTTCGGCCCGGTGAGGGCGAGCGAGGCAAGCAGGGAGAACTGCGTCGCCTTGAGGTCGTGGCGGCGCAGCTTCGCCTCGAAATGCCGGGTGATCGCCCGCGCGTTTCGGCGCGCGGCGAGACAGCGGCAGTCGACGCAGAGCGACAGGTCCACGATCATGACATCAAGTGTAGATACACCTAATCAGGCGTCAAGCTGGCTCAGGCGCCGGGATGGCCCGGCGCATCGAGTACCGCCATGGTCACCCGCGAGACGCAGACCAGCTTGTCGTCGGCGCCGGTGATCCTGACTTCCCAGATCTGGGTGGTGCGGCCGAGATGGATGGGACGGGCGACGCCGGTGACGTAGCCCTCTGTCGCCGAACGGATGTGATTGGCGTTGATCTCGAGGCCGACGCAGCGGGATTTCATGAGATCGACGGCGAAGTTGGCGGCGCAGGAAGCCAGCGTCTCGGCCAGCACCACCGAGGCGCCGCCATGCAGCAGGCCCATCGGCTGGCGGGTGCGCTCGTCCACGGGCATGCGCGCCCGGAGGAAGTCGTCGCCGACCTCCAGGAATTCGATACCGACGTGGTTGACCAGGGTCTTCTTGTGGATGTCGGCGAGGACCGCCGTAGTCACCGGCGTCTTCCAGATCGTCATGATCAGGCGCCCTTAGCCGCGGCGAGAAACCGACGGATCTTGTCCGGCGACTTCACGCCCGGGCGATCCTCGACTCCTGAGGCAACATCGACGCGTGTGGCCCCGGTCGACCGGATCGCTTCAGCGACGGTCTCCGGCGTGAGGCCGCCGGCGAGCATCCAGGGCAGCGACCAGCGCGCGTCCTTCAGCAGCCGCCAGTCGAAGGCAAGCCCGTTGCCGCCGGGAAGCCCGCCCGGCGGCGGCTTGGCGTCGAACATCAGCAGGTCGGCGACGCCCTCATAGGCGCGGGCAGCGGCGACGTCGGCCTCGGTCGCGATCGACACCACTTTCATCACCTGCCGGCCGTTACGGGCTTTGATGCTGGCGACGCGCTGGGGCGTCTCGTGCCCATGAAGCTGGAAGATGTCCGGCGACAGCGTCTCGGCGATCTCGTCCAGCAGCCGGTCGTCGGCATCGACGACGAGCGCCACCTTGGCGACGTTCGCCGGCACGGCCGCGGCAAGGCGCGCGGCGGCCTCGGGCGTCAGCGAGCGGGGCGACGTCGGATAGAAGTTGAAGCCGAGATAGGCCGCGCCGCCCTCGATCGCGGCTTCGATCGCTTCGGACGACTTCAGGCCGCAGATCTTGACGGCGGCACTCACGCCGCCTCGGCCATGTGGCGGGCGATCTCGTCGATGGCCTGGCCCGGGTTCTTCGCCTGGGTGATCGGGCGGCCGATGACGATGTAGCTGGCGCCGCGGCGGACCGCTTCGGCCGGCGTCACCACCCGCTTCTGGTCGTCGCCGGCCGCGGCCATGCGGATGCCCGGGACCACCAGCAGGAAGTCCGGACCGTGGATCTCCCGCAGCGCCGCCGATTCCTCAGCCGAGCAGACCACGCCGTCGAGGCCTGCCTGGCGGGTCAGGTCGGCCAACCGCTTCACCTGGTCGAGCGCCGGGCCTTTCTGGCCAACCTGGGTGAGATCGGCATCGTCTAGGCTGGTCAGCACGGTGACGGCCAGCATCCGCGGGCGCTCGACCCCGGCCTTGGCCGCGGCTTCGGACGCTGCGTCGCGGGTGGCCTCCATCATCGCCCGGCCGCCGGAGGCGTGGACGTTGAGGAGATAGGGCCGGCAGCTGGCCACGATGGAGCGGACGGCGCCGCCGACCGTGTTTGGGATGTCGTGGAGCTTCAAGTCGAGGAAGATCCGGGCCTGGCTCGCTTCGGCGACGCGGCGGACGCCGTCGGGGCCGTGGGCGCCGTAGAACTCGAGGCCGAGCTTGATGCCGCCGATGGTCGCCGCGAGGTCGGCGCTCATGCGCTGGGCCCAGGCGAGATCGGTAGTGTCGAGGGCGCAGAAGACGCGCCGGAGAGGGGCGGTCATGGTCATGGCGCGGGCTTATAGCAGACCCAGGACGGCCCGGGTAAGGTCCGCCCATGGACCCGCTCATCCTGCGTCCGGCGATCGCGGCCGACGCCCGGGAAATCGTCAGGCTGATTCGAGCCCTAGCGGCCGCCGGGGAACGCCGGTCGCCGATGATCGCGCCGGTGACGGAGGCCTCGGTCATCGCCGACGGCTTCGGCGCGGCTCCTTGTTTCGAGGCGATTCTGGCCGTCCGCGGCGAGGTGGGCTCGGGCGTTGGCTGCTCAGGGACGTGGCCCGGCGGGCGGTCGCCCTCGGGGCCAAAAGCCTCGAACTGCAGGTCGAGGCCGACAATCCGGCGCGTGCGTTCTATGCCCGCGTCGGATTCTCGCTCCTGACCGACATCCGCTGCCGGATGGACGGCGACGCGATCCGACGGCTGGCAGAGGAACGGTGATGGCGAAAAAGGCGTCGCTCGAAACGATCGAGGCGGATTTGCGCACGCACGCTCTCGCCTTTCCCGAAAGCCATGAGGATTTCCCCTGGGGCGAGCGGGCACTCAAGGTGAAGGGAAAGGTTTTCGTCTTCATGCGCTGCGACGACGGCACGCTGGGGCTTTCGGTCAAGCTGCCCTTCACCGGCGACGACGCGCTGGCCGAGCCTTTCGCCAAGCCGGCCGGCTACGGCCTCGGCAAGTCCGGCTGGGTGTCGCTCACCTTCGAGAACGTGAAGGAAGTCCCAGTCGAGCAGGTCAAGCGCTGGATCGGCGAGAGCTACCGCGCGGTCGCGCCGAAGAAGCTGGTCGAGCTCCTGGACGGCCCGCGTCCGAAGGCGCCCGCGCGAAAGACGGCGAGGATGACGAGCTCCGAGCAATAGACGTTCTTCACCACGCCCTGGTGGTTGTTCAGCCGGGTGCGGAACTTCCGCAGGCGTTCGCGGGCGCCCGATCCGAAGGACGAAGAGCCGCTCCAGCTCTTGAAGAACGCGCGGGACGCTCCGTATTCGGCCGATTCCATGATCTGTTCGGCGATCTACTGGATCGCGTTGGCTTCGGTCTTGGTCAGGTTGTTGCCGCGGAAGACCTGGGCAGCGATCCGCCATTCCGAGGGGTCTTTCTTCACGATGCCGCGTTTGCTGGTGGCGTGGATCACGTAGTCGGCATGACCGAGGCGCTCGCGTCGGCGATCAGGATGTCGCCGGCCTTCAGGTTGTTGATCCTCTGGCTCGGGTCATAAGCGAATACCATCGGATACCCCTCTGCCTAGTGATGCTCGATCCATTGATGCTCGATGGCGAGCTGGGCGGCGGCGAGATCCTCGAGCGCCGTGCCCACGGATTTGAACATGGTGATCTCGTCCGCAGACCGACGCCCCTTCACCTTGCCGCGGGTGAGTTCGAACAGGTCGCCGACGACCTCCTTGAGGACGCCCGAGGCAAGCGGCTGGACGATGTCGCCGGCCTCCTTCGTCGCGCCGGCGCGGGTGTCGACATAGACTCGTCCCCGGCGGACGGACTCATCATCGGTCTCGCGCATCTTCGGCGTATAGGCGCCGACCAGGTCGAGATGAGCACCCGGCTTCAGCCACGCTCCCATTACCACCGGCTCGGCCGAGAGCGTGGCCGTGGTGACGATGTCGGCGGCGCGAGCGGCGGCCTCCAGGTCCTCGGTCGCATCCGCGGCGAAGCCCTTGGCCTGGAGGGACCGGGCGAGGCCGCGGGCCGTCTCGGCATTGCGGCCCCAGACCGAGATCCGGCGGATCGGCCGAATCGCGGCATGAGCCTGGATCAGGTGCGGGGCGAGCGCGCCGGTGCCGATCATCAGGTGATGGCTTGCGTCTTCGCGGGCGAGATATGTGGCGGCCAGCGCCGAGGCGGCAGCGGTGCGCCGAAGCGTCAGCATCCGGCCGTCGATCTGCGCCAGCGGCTGGCCGGTGGTGCCGTCGAGCAGGATGTAGATGCCCATCACCGCCGGCAGGCCCTTGGCGCCGTTTCCGGGGAAGACCGTCACGGTCTTGACCCCGATGTGCTTGCCGACCTGCCAGGCCGGCATCAGCAGGAGGATCGCCTCCGGCGCATCCGGCACCTGCACCGGGTGGTGATGCCGGGTCGGCAGCTCGCAGCCGGCGCGGAACATGTCGCGGAGACGATCTATCAGGGTCGGGAAGTCGAGACGGCGCTCGACCTCCGTCGCGTCCAGGGTCTGCATGGAGATCAGGTCACGCTTCGGGAGGGCGGGGGGAGCGCAGGAGATCGGCCGGGGTCGGCAAGCTTGCGCTCGGCCGCCTCGGCCCGCTTCGCCTCGCGCCGGGCGCGGTGCCGGGCCGCCAGAGTTCCAAAGCCGGCGAAGGCCGAGCCAGCCAGGAATCCCACGACCAGGGCGCCGAGGGCGAGGAGGTAGACCGGCATCTCGACCAGCTCGTCGAAGGGCCACAGGCCGACGATGACCGGACCGCGATTGGTGAGCGCAAATGCGATGACGAGGAGGGTCAGGGGGATGGTTATGACGGCTCCGAGCGCACGGGCCATCCTGGTCAGCTCGCCGCGTCCTCGGCATCGTCGGACGACTCTTCGCCGTTCAGGCGGTCGCGGAGCTGCTTGCCGGTCTTGAAATACGGGATCGCCTTGGCGGCCACGTCGACCGCCTCGCCGGTGCGGGGATTGCGGCCGGTACGCTGGGCCCGGCGCTTGACCGAGAAGGCGCCGAATCCGCGCAACTCGACGCGATCGCCGCGGGCGAGCGCCTTCGCCACCTCGTCGAAAATGGTCGAGACGATGCGCTCCACGTCACGCTGGAACAGGTGCGGGTTGAGCTCAGCCAGACGCAGGATCAGTTCGGACTTGGTCATGCCGTTCCCCCGGTCGCTCCGCGCGTCCCTCTCGTCGGTGCACAAGTCTTCTGGCGGGACCCTGACCCCGCGGGCCAGGAGCGTGCCCGACCCGTCCCCGTCCGTCAAGGTCTAAGCCTCTCGGATTGCTGCCTTTTCCGTCTCGCCCTGCAGAAACGACGAGGGGGCCCGTTCGGGCCCCCTCGCTGACGCCTGGAACCTGGCTCCGATCGGTCACTCCGGATCGGACTGGTCCCGCTCCTTCTCGCGCTTCTTGAAGGCCGCGCCGAGGATCTCGCCGAGGCGTGCGCCCGAGTCGGTCGAGCCGTACTCGGCCATCGCCTGCTTCTCCTCGTCCTGGTCCTTCGCTTTCACCGAGAGCGTGAGTTTCCGGGTCTTGGGATCGATCTGGGTGATCTTGGCGTCGACCTTTTCACCGACGGCGAAGCGGTCCGGCCGCTGCTCGGAGCGCTCACGCGAGAGCTCGGACTTGCGGATGAAGCCGGGAACGCCGTCGCCGACGAGGACGTCGAGTCCGGCCTCGTTGATCGCGGTGACCGTGCAGGTCACGACCTCGCCCTTCTTCAGCTTGGTCACGCCGGTCTCGAACGGATCGGAGCTCAGCTGCTTGATACCAAGCGAGATGCGCTCCTTCTCCATGTCGACGTCGAGGACCTTCACCTTCACCATGTCGCCGCGCTTGTGATCCTTGATGGCGTCTTCGCCGGCGCGGTTCCAGTCGATGTCCGACAGGTGAACCATGCCGTCGATGTCGCCGGGCAGGCCCACGAACAGGCCGAACTCGGTGATGTTCTTGACCTCGCCCTCGAGCTCGGCGCCGACCGGGAACTTCTCCTGGAAGGCTTCCCACGGATTGGCCAGGCACTGTTTGAGGCCGAGCGAGATCCGGCGCTTCTGCGGATCGACGTCCAGCACCATCACCTCGACCTCCTGGCTGGTCGAGACGATCTTGCCGGGATGCACGTTCTTCTTGGTCCAGCTCATCTCGGAGACGTGGACCAGGCCCTCGATGCCGGGCTCGAGCTCGACGAAGGCGCCGTAGTCGGTGATGTTGGTGACGCGGCCGGTGAACTTGGCGTTCGCCGGGTACTTGAACTCGACGCCCTCCCACGGATCGGCCTCGAGCTGCTTCATGCCGAGCGAGATGCGCTGGGTCTCCGGGTTGAAGCGGATGACCTGAACCTTGACGTTCTGGCCGATCTGCAGCGCCTCGGACGGGTGGTTGATGCGACGCCAGGCGATGTCGGTGACGTGCAGCAGGCCGTCGACGCCACCCAGATCCACGAAGGCGCCGTAGTCGGTGATGTTCTTCACCACGCCCTGCAGGATCTGGCCTTCCTTGAGGTTGGCGACCAGCTCGGAGCGGGCCTCGGCGCGGCTCTCTTCCAGGACGGCGCGGCGCGACACGACGATGTTGCCGCGGCGGCGATCCATCTTGAGGATCTGGAACTGCTGCTGGGTGCCCAGCAGCGGGGTGATGTCGCGGACCGGGCGGATGTCGACCTGGCTGCCCGGCAGGAAGGCGACGGCGCCGGAGAGGTCGACGGTGAAGCCGCCCTTGACCCGCCCGAAGATGACGCCGGTGACCCGCTGGTTCTCCTGGAACGAGCGCTCGAGCAGCGACCAGGCCTCCTCGCGCCGCGCCTTCTCGCGCGACAGCTGGGCCTCGCCGTTCTTGTCCTCCATGCGCTCGAGGTAGACCTCGACCTCGTCGCCGACCTTGAGCTCGTGCGCCTGGCCTGGGGCGGCGAACTCCTTGAGCTGGACGCGGCCTTCGCTCTTGAGGCCGACGTCGACGACCGCGGTGTCACCTTCGATGGCGACGACGCGGCCCTTCAGAACCGAACCTTCGAGGTTGTCGGCCTTGCCGAGTGACTCCTCAAGAAGGTCGGCAAAGCTCTCTTTGACGACGCCGGCGGTCGCGGTATTGGGCATGCTTTGGATCTCTTTCTCCGTATCCGGGTCCGGCCTTCTGCCCCGATCTCTCTGGTGAGGGGCGGCCGTCCCGTCCTGCCCGGTCTTGCTCTTGGATCTTGAGCCGGGCTTTCGGGTCATCACATCTCGGCGACCGGACCCCCCGGACCGCCAGAGTTCCGCGAGCGGATGTAGGCGAGCGCCTTTGCGAATGCCTGATCGGCATCCATGTCCGTCGTGTCGAGGACGAAGGCGTCGTCTGCACGCATGAGCGGCGAAGCGGCGCGACTACGGTCGCGCGCATCCCGCTCCTGAAGATCCCGCAGAACGGCCCCTTCTATAGTGGCAGCGCCCTTTCTGCGCAACTCCTTCTCGCGCCTGGCCGCCCGGACCTCGACCCCGGCATCGAGGAAGATCTTGGCGTCTGCGGAGGGGCAGACCACAGTGCCGATGTCGCGGCCATCGATCACCGCGCCCGGGGCACCGCCGGGGGGCGCGGCGGCGAAGCGGCGCTGGAAGTCGAGGAGGGCGGCCCGGACCTCCGGGATGGCGGCGACCACCGAGGCGGCCACGCCGGTTCGCTCGGCCCGGAGGTCGGGATCGCCGAGTTCGCCGGGATCGAGGGCGCGGGCGGCCTCGGCCGCGGCCTTGGGGTCCGCCGGATCCCGGCCGGCGCGAAGCAGCCGGAGGCCGACGGCCCGGTAGAGCAGGCCCGAGTCGAGATGGGCGAAACCCAGATGGCGGGCCAGGCGTTTGGCGAGCGTGCCCTTGCCTGAAGCGGTCGGACCGTCGATGGCGACGACGAAGGAAGTGGCGGTCATCTCACCTGGATCTGGGGGAGCGGAGGGGATCTGTGTGATTTTGCTTTTGACAGGTGGGCGCGATCATGGCAATCCCGCCGCCCTGACGAATGGCCCATGCCGACATCTTTGCCGGGCTGCGAAGGAGTGAGAATTGGCCAAACCGGAATGGGGAACGAAGCGCCAGTGCACGAGCTGCGGCGCGCGTTTCTACGACCTGATGAAGCCCGAGATCGCCTGCCCGAAGTGCGGGACGGTCTATGACCCGGAAGCGGCGACCAAGTCGCGGCGGAGCCGGCCGGCCGCCGAAAAGGCAGCCGCCGCCCGTGAGCCCGTAGTCGAGGAGGTGGAGGTCCCGGCCGAGGCGGCGGAGGCGCCGGCCGAGGGCGAGGCCGAAGAGGAGGACGAGGCCCTGATCGAGGATACCTCGGACCTCGGCGAGGACGAGGATGACATGGCCGAGGTGATCGAGAACGTCGAGGACGAGGAGGAGCGCTAGACGCTCCGCCGCCCCTCTGCCGTCGCCTCTCCCGGAGTTTCCTGTTGCGCCCCGGGCGCGAGCGAACTATCTGAACACCGGCGCCGATCCCAGGGCGTCGCCAATTCTTCGGGGCCATAGCTCAGCTGGGAGAGCGCTACAATGGCATTGTAGAGGTCAGCGGTTCGATCCCGCTTGGCTCCACCAAATCGGAAGGCCCGGATCTGTTCAGGTCCGGGCCTTTTTGTCTCGCGGGCATCGCCGGTTTCGGCGAGCGGCGGCGGGCAAGGCACCAGGCAAGCTAAGGTAGGGCCATGGCAGGCGATATCCTCGACTATGAAGGCTTGGCGGCAACCTTCAACCAGGCGCTGCTCCATACGCTGCGCAAGCATAGCGTCGCCGACACGTTCCTGGACTATTGGGTTCCGGACGCCGATCCGGTGCTGGGCATCGCCGGCATGGTCGATTCAGCACGGATTGCCGGCCATCCGGCACTGTCCGTCCGCTTCAAGCTCGCAACCGTGGCCGAGGGGCGCCTGGCCGAGCTGGAAAGGGCCGTCAGCCGCTTTTACGATGTGACGATCGAACGCCAGGGGGACAGCGTCGTTCTCCACGCCGCCGGGATGATCGCGAGCGCCGAGGAGGCAAGCGCAAGGGGCCAGAGGCGGGCGAAGACGAAGCCCCGCTACTGGAGCGCGGAAATGGCTCCCGCCGGCCCCGCCATCGGTGCTGCCCCGGCCACTCGGTGGACCTCCGGGGAGCTTCCCGAATTCGCCGATGCCCACCCGCATTTTCGCGCGGCCATGAAGGCGGCCTCCGCCGGTCTTTCCCATGAAGGAGGCGCGGTTCCCGAAGATGCGGCCCTGAAGCGCCTCCAGGTGCTGGAGGGGGCGGTCAGGTTGACACTGGATGTCGATCCGGTCACCCACACGGTGCGTCGGGCGGGTCACGACGGCGGGCGAACCCTCTCGGAGAGGGTCGCTCTGGACCTGTTCTGCCGGATGGCGGAAACCCTGCCGATCCAGGAAGTCGCCGACCATGTTGGCCTCAAGGTCGTCGACTCGCTGGTCGATGAGGACAAGCCGCCGCCGGTCGTCGGGGTCCTGCTTCCGATCAATGCCGGCCAGCCGTTCACGCTCGCTCCCCGTCTGGCCCGCAAGGCCTACGATGCCTACCGGGCCTCGATGTCGATGGGAACAGAGACCAATTTTCACTACGCCCCGCCGTCTTCGGGCTGGCTGGCGCTGACGGCGCCCGAGCGGCGGGAGAAGGTCGTCGGCGGGCTTCGCGGCTTTCTGCAGTCGGCGGATCTCTATCCCGACGACATCGAGCTCCTGCGGCTGGAGAAGAACAAGTACGGCTACGAGGTCCGGGGGGTGATCGCCTTTTCGGATCGCGTCGCGGTCGGCGACAAGCCGGTCCTGATGCGCCGCCTCGAGCGGCGCCTGCGCCGGGACCTGGAGACGGAGATCGAACTCGTGGCCGATCGGGCGAGGGACTCGAGTCCGCTCAGGCGCCTCCTCTCCTGACCGACTCGGGATCGGCATACGGAACCTGCCGCCCAGTAGCGCCTGGCAGGCTCCGATGCTATCTAGGGCGTAGCTGAAAGGGTGGATTCGTCGAGAACAAACTCGACCGGGTCCGAGGCGCGCACCCAGCTGACATCGGAGCAATCGACATGGCCGAACCCGTCATCCTTGAAGGCAAGGAGCTGATCCTCGACGGGACGAAGATCGCCTGGCACACGGACCGGCTTGCCCAATGGGAACGGGGCGAGAAATTCGCGCCGGTGACCGTCGACATCGCGCTGACCCGCGCCTGCAACTATGGCTGCCATTTCTGCTACGCCATGCTCCAGGAGAACGACAACCACGTCATCGACCAGAAGATCGCCTATGCCTTCCTCGACGACGCGGCGGAAGTCGGCGTGCGCGGGATCAGCCTGGTGGGAGACGGCGAGAGCTCCATCTCGCCGGTGTTCGTCGACACCATCGTCCGCGGGAGCGAGAACGGCATCTCGATGGCGTGCGCCTCGAACGGCCTGACCATCACCAAGCGCCGAGCGGAGGCGATCCTTCCGCACTTGACATATCTTCGCATCAATTTCTCCGGCGGCGAGCGCAAGCGATACGCCGAGATCATGGGCGCCAAGGAGGTCTGGTTCGACCGTGTCTGCCAGAACATCCGCGACATGATGGAGATCAAGCGGAGAGATGGCCTCGACGTCACCGTGGGCATGCAGATGGTGGTCATGCCGGAGTTCGAAGACCAGCTCGTGCCTCTGGCGAAGCTGGGCAAGGAGCTCAGGCCCGACTACCTGGTGCTGAAGCACTGCAGCGACGACGAGGACGGCTCCCTCGGTGTCGACTACGGCAAGTACGAGAGCTTCTACGACAAGCTCCGCGAGGCCGAGAGCTACTCCGACGACGAGTACAAGGTCGTGGTCAAGTGGTCCAAGATCGAGGCCAAGGGCACGCGCTCCTACCAGCGTTGCTACGGGGCGCCGTTCCTGGTGCAGATGTCGGGCACCGGCCTTCTGGCCCCGTGCTCGATGATGTTCAATGAGCGCTACAAGAAGTTCCATCTGGGAAACATCTGCGAGCGCCGGTTCAAGGACATCGTCTTCAGCGACGAGTACTGGGATGTGATGAACCACCTGGCTTCGCCCAAGTTCAACGCTCAGGCCAGCTGCCCGACTCTGTGCCTGCAGCACAAGTTCAACGAGGCCCTGGACGACCATGTGAAGGGCATTCGGCCGATCGAAGCCACGAAAGGCTCGATCTCCCCCATGCACATCAATTTCGTCTGAACACCAGGGACGCGGATAGGACACCAGGCCAAGGTTCAGCCGTGTCGGGAATAGGGGGAGGGACGCCGATGCGTTTCCTGCCTCTGAGCCGATCCGCGGATCTTGGCCGAGCGGGCGGTTCGCCGGGTGGCGTGCGAGGTCCGTAGGGAGGATGCGGGTCATGCCGGCCGCAAGCGATGTCCGCGCGCAGCACGGGAAGCTCGTAGAGTCCGCATGCCGGACGAGGCCTGGTTCGTCTACCTGCATGTCCGCGAGGGCGGACATCTGAAAGAAGCGTCGAATTCTCAGGAATCGGCGCGGAATGCCGACATCATGACCTACCTTCCGGCGATCGAGGAGATCGTGCGCGGCGGCGGCTGGGTGATCCGGATAGGCGACCCGAGCCTCACGCCGTTGCCGCAGATGGATCATGTCGTCGACTACGCGATGACGAGTGTGCGCTCCGGCGAGATGGATGTCTTTCTTGTTGCACGCGCCAAGTTCCTCCTCGGCACGTCATCGGGGATGTTCGCGGTCGCGATGGCGTTCGGAACGCCAAGCGCCTGCGCCAACTTCTTCCCGCCGGGCGAGCGCCTCTACACGAGCAACGATGTCTTTGTGACCAAGCTGCTCCGCGAGCGAGCGACCGGACGTCTGCTGAGCTTCGAGGAATGCATGTCGATGCCGCTCGCACTTACCTATGATTCGCGGCGCGTATGTGAAATGGGCCTCGATGTCGTCGACACGGAGCCTGAGGTTATCCGCCTGCTGGTTGACGAGATGCTGCGGCGGCGGGACGGCGGGACGCTCTATACCGCCGACGACGAAGCGCTGCAGCGGCGGTGGAAGGACCTCATTGGGCCAGACGTCGGGAGCCGTGTGGCCAGGCACTGGCTCGCGCGCCACCGCCACTTGTTCTCGCAGGCATAGGAGCGACGGCGACCGAGGGCGCGCAATCGGATGGCGACATCAGCTTGCAGCAGTTGAAGGAGGCGAGACCTCTCTCGGTATTGCGTCGGTTCCATGGCTGACCGAGCGGATCGTCAGGCGAACCTCGCCTGGCGAGGGCCCTGCATCGCCTGCGACGAGATGTTGTAGCAGTACTGGCGGGACCTGGTAGGGCCTGCTCGAGCGGCGGCGCCGGCAGAAAAATGCCACGGCGTTTCTCAGTTGCGGGATGGCGCTTGCGCGGGGGCGCAGGCGGCGACAGGCTTCCCCGAGGTTTTCAGATACGAAACACGGGAGACGGAAAATGCGCACTCTGGCAACGATGCTCGCCGGCGCTGCGGCCCTGGCGCTCTGGGGGGGCCGGCGCGGACGCGAAGACGTTCCGCTATGCGACGTCCGGCGACCTGCTCGGCCTCGATCCACATCTCAACAACGAGGCGCTCACCAACGGCTTCAAGGGCAACGTCTATGAGGGACTGATCACCCGTTCGCCCGACCTCAAGCTCGAGCCCGGCTTGGCGACGTCGTGGACCCAGACCTCGCCCACCACATGGCGCTTCACGCTCAGGAAGGGCGTCACCTTCCACGACGGCTCGCCCTTCACCGCCGCCGATGTCGCCTTCTCGATCCGGCGCTTCACTCATCCGAACTCGACCATGGCGCCGGCGGCACCGGGGATCGAGGCCGCGACCGTGGTCGACGACTTCACCATCGACATCCGCACCAAGGCGCCGGACCCCGTGGTCCTGCAGGGCCTGCCATTCCTGTTCGTGATGTCCAAGGGCTGGTCGGAGAAGAACGCCTCGGCCGACCCGGCCAGCGGCGCCAACCCGACGAGCTATGCCAACCTCAACGCCAACGGCACCGGTCCGTTCAAGGTGAAGGAGCGGGTGCCGGACCAGCAGACCGTTCTGGCTCCTCACGCCGGCTGGTGGGCGAAACCCCAGCATAATCTGACCGAGGTGGTGTTCCGGCCGATCAAGGCAGACGCGACCCGGCTCGCCGCGCTGGTGTCGGGCGAGATCGACATGATGTTCCCGGTGGCGCCGCAGGACACCCAGCGGCTGACCGGAACGCCGGGCATCCGCATCCTGACCGGCCAGGGCGTGATGACGGTGTTCTTCGGCCTCGACCAGGGCCGCGCCGAGCTTCTCGACATGCCCGGCACCGGCAAGAACCCGCTCAAGGACAGGCGCGTCCGCCAGGCCATGTACCAAGCGATCGACATGGACACGATCGCGCGCGTGATCATGCGTGGCGCCGCCCAGCCGACCGGGCTTCTGATCGCGCCCGGCATCGAAGGCTTCGATGCCGAGCTCAACAAGCGCTATCCCTTCGACCCGGACGGCGCCAAGAAGCTGATGGTGGAAGCCGGATACGCCGATGGCTTCCCGATCACCCTCGATTGCCCGAACGACCGCTATGTCAACGACGAGGCCCTCTGCCAGGCCGTGGTGCCGATGCTGGCCCGGATCGGGGTCAAGGTCAGGCTGAACGCCCAGACCAAGGCGCTGCATTTCGCCAAGGCCGGCAAGCCGGGCAACTACAACACCAGCATGTACATGCTGGGCTGGATCCCCGGTACCTTCGATGCCCACCATGTGCTGGTGAACCTGATCACCGAAGGCGGCATCTGGAACGCCGGCATGTACAAGAACCCGCGCGTCGAGGAGCTGACCAAGCTGGTCGGCACCGAGATGGACCCGGTCAAGCGCCGCGCGATGATGCAGGAAGCCCTCAAGATCCATAAGGACGACTTCGGTCACATCCCGCTGCTGCAGCAGGCGACGGTGTGGGCGGCGCGCGACAGCGTCGCCACGATCCAGCAGTCGCCGCTGGACTTCGTGTATCTCAAGGACGTCGTGATGAAGTAGGCGACGCAGGCTGAGGGCGGAGCGAGCGCTCCGCCCTCACCGCGTCAGGACGCCCAGTCGGGCCGCGGGATCGCCAGATAGGCTTCGCGCAGCGCCGTCGACCATTGTTCGCGCAGCTCGCGGAAATAAGGGTCGTCCTCGCCGATGCGGCGGCGGATGTCGACCGCCAGCGCGTCCTTCTTGTAGACGAGCAGGTCGACCGGCAGCCCCACGGTCAGGTTCGACCGAAGCGTCGAATCCATCGAGACCAGGACGAGCTTGATCGCGTCATAGAGATCGCTGCCGTAGCGGGCGGCACGGTCGAGGATGGGCTTCCCATACTTGTGCTCGCCGATCTGCAGGAAGGGCGTGTCTTCCGTCGCTTCGATGAAGTTGCCGGCGGAGTAGATCTGGAAGAGCCGGAGCGAGCGGCCCTTGATCTGGCCGCCGAGGAGGAGCGCGACGTCGAATCCGACCTGCTGGGCGCGCATGGCCTCGCCATAGACCCCATACACCTTGCGCACGGCCTCGCCGACGATCTGCGCCGCCCGGAACATGCTGGGCGCCTTCGCCAGCGTCTCCATCTGGCCGGTGTCGGCACTTTCGAATCCTTCCGACACCAGATTCACGACCGCCTGGGTGATGGCGAGGTTGCCGGAGGTGGCGAGGCAGATCATGCGCTCGCCCGGGATCTCGACCACGTGCAGCTTGCAGAATGTCGCGATGTTGTCGACGCCGGCATTGGTGCGGGTGTCGGCCAGCATGACGAGGCCGCCCTGGAGGCGGAGGCCCACGCAATAGGTCATCGTCGGTCCCGATAGGCGGAGGTTACTGCTGCGCCTGAACCTGCTGCACTTCCACCGCCACCGCAAGCGTCTCCGCTGCACCGCCCCGGCGGATGCCGCGCACGGGCGCCGCCTCGGTGTAGTCGAGGCCGACCGCGACCCGCACATAAGCCTCGGTCGGAGACAGGCCGTTGGCGGCGTCGAACCCGACCCAGCCGAGCCGGTCGATCCGGACCTCGGCCCAGGCGTGGCTCGCCTCGGTCGGCTCGGTGCGCGGGCCGTCCCAGAAATAGCCGCTAACGTAGCGGGCGGGGTGGCCGAGCAGGCGGGCCGCGGCGATCAGCACATGGGCATGGTCCTGGCAGACGCCGTGTCCGCGCGCCAGCGCCTCGGCGGCGGATGTGACGACCGAGGTCGAGCCCACCTCGTAGACGACGCGGGCACGTACATCGAGCATCAGCCGGTGCAGGCGCTCGACCGGATTGGCGACGCCGGCCTGGGCTGCGGCGAGATCCTCGATCGCCTTGTCCGGGCGGGTCGCATCGGTCTGGCGGAGATAGAAGAGCGCCGGCAGAGGATCGATGGCGCCGGTGACGACGCCGGCTGACTCGCTGGTCTCGACCTCGCCTTCGACGATGATCGCCGACTCCTCGTGCCGGCGTTCGATGGTGACCAGGTGGCAGCGGTTGCCGTAGCCGTCCTCGAATCCCGGAAGCATCCGCCGGTTGCCGTCCATGACCCGCCAGGAGAGCACGCGCTGGCCTTCGTGGTCGCGCGGCGCCAGGCGCACGACCTGGGCCGCCAGGTCGATCGGCTTGTCGTAGCGATAGCGGGTCTCGTGGCGGATACGGATACGCATCGTTCAGAACAGATAATGCCGGCTGATCTCGCCGCCCAGCACCGTGTTGGTGTCGATGAATTCGGTCAGGAATTCGTGCAGGCCAGCCTGGAAGATCGCCTCGATCCGGCCGTAGCGCAAACGGGCGTCGATCTCGCCGGCCAGGCGGTGGCATTCGCCGCGCGCCCCATAGGACTGACCCAGCACGTCGAGCTGGCGGGAGATCTCGCCGAGGCAGCTCATCAGAGAGCGTGGCATCTCCGGGCGGAGGATGAGCAACTCGGCGACCAGCCAGGGCTTCACCCGGTCGCGATAGACCCAGTGATAAGAGCGCAGCGCCGAGACCGAGCGCAGGATCGCCGTCCACTGGTAGTAGTCGACCAGGCCACCGACCGGTTCGGTCTTGGGCAGCAGAACGAGGTATTTCACATCGAGGATGCGGGCGGTGTTGTCGGCGCGCTCGACGAAGGTGCCGAGCCGGCTGAACCAGTAGGCATCGCTGCGCAGCATGGTCGCGGCGACGGCGCCGCCGAAGAGCAGCGAGCGCTCCTTCACCCGGTCGAGCACGCGGCGCACCCGTTCGGGCGAGAAGTCTTCGGGCCTGAGCTGGCGCATTTCAAGCCAGGTCGCGTTCACAGCCTCCCACATGTCGGCGGTCAGCGCGGTGCGGACGGCGCGGCCATTGTTCCTAGCCGTTTCCAGGCAGGAGAGGATCGAGGATGGGTTATCGGGATCGCG
>CAMDFP010000013.1 GCA_945897335.1 Asaia bogorensis
GAATGGCCGCGGCGGCACGGCGGTGCGCCGGCCCGGCAAATCGAGTGCTGCCCAAGGCACCGGCGCACCTTGGACCCAGGCGCTTATCGACGCGTCCATGCCGGCGCCGGCATCGAAGCCCGGAACCGGCGTGTCCTCGTCATCCGGCACGTGCAGGTGGACAGCGCTCGTCTCGCCCGACCGCCAGCGCGTCAGCCGCTCGGCGGCTTCGGCGAGGCTGCCGGCGACGAAGCCGAGCCGCGCCGCCATCGCCTCGCGACCCAACTGCAGCGTGCGCGCGACGTCCGCGGCCGGCGCCTCTGTCCGATTGAAAGAAGCGCGCAGACGATCGGCATAGGCCTGGAGCTGCTCCAGCGTGCGGGCCGAGACGACGAAGGCGAACGGGCCTCTGGCCGGCACCGGCGCTGCGACCGGCGGCGGTGCCTCCACGATCAGATGCGCGTTGGCGCCGCCGGCGCCAAAGGAGCTGATGCCGGCAACAAGGGGGGGGCCTAGTCGCCGCGAGCGCCACGGCTCCGCCGCCGTCACCAGCCGGAGTCGCGCCGCTTCGAAGTCGATGGCCGGGTTGGGCTCGCCATGCATTAGCGTCGGCGCCAGGGTCGCGTGGCGGAACTGCAGAAGCACCTTGGCGAGCCCGGCCATGCCGGCCGCAGCCTCGAGATGGCCGATCGAGGATTTGACCGTGCCGATCGGGCACGCCCCCTCGCCTGGTGCGTTGGCAAAAGCGACAGAGAGACCCTCGATCTCGATCGGATCGCCGAGCGCGGTCCCGGTACCGTGCGCCTCGACATAGTCGATGTCGGCCGCCGTCATGCCGGCCGAGGCCAGGGCGGCGCGGATGGCACCTGCCTGCGCTGCCGGGCTCGGCACGGTGTAGCCGTTGGTTCGTCCGCCATGGTTGACGGCCGAGCCGCGGATGACGCCATGGATGCGATCGCCCGCCGCCAGCGCCGTGGCAAGCGGCTTGAGGATGGCGATGGCGACGCCCTCGCCCGGTACATAGCCGTCGCCGCCTGCGGCGAAGCTGCGGCAGCGTCCGTCGGTGGAGGCGAAACGGCCCTGGCTCAGGCCCACATACTTCAGCGGGTGCAGGCTGAGATTGACGCCGCCTGCCAGCGCCACCTCGGCCTCGCCCGACCACAGGCTGCGGCAGGCGAGATGAAGCGCGGTCAGTGACGACGAGCAGGCGCTGTCCACGGCCAGGCTCGGGCCGTGCAGGTCGAGCGCATAGGACAGCCGGTTGGCGATCGACCAGTAGGGCGAGCTCGCCGCCACCGGATTGCCGAGCACATGCTGCTCGGCCCCCAGCATCTGATAGTCGCCATACATCACCCCGACATAGACTGCGCCCAGCCGGCCCGGCCCGGGGCAGAGCGTCGCCCGGGTCAGCCCGGCATCTTCCATCGCCTCCCAGGCGGTCTCGAGCGCGAGGCGCTCCTGCGGGTCCATGCGCTCGGCCTCGGCCGGCGCGATGCCGAAGAACAGCGGGTCGAAGCCGTCGACCTGCGCCAGGAATCCGCCCCAGCGGCCATAGGCCTTGCCCGGCCGGCCGGGCGTCGGATCGAACACCCGGCCATGATCCCAGCGGCTGGGCGGAATCTCGGTGACGCAATCGCGGCCGGCGACGAGGTTCGCCCAGAAGCCGTCGAGATCCTCCGCGCCGGGGAAGCGGCCGGCGAAGCCGACGATGGCGATCGGCTCGGCGGCGGCAGGGCGCCGAGGACGATCTTCGACTGGTTCAGGCGTCCGAACTGATATGCGCTTGGGACCGGCGGGCTTTTCCTCGCGAGCAGTCTCACGACGAGCGGGCGGCGTCTTGACGACAAGCCGGGCCGCCACCTCGCCCAGGGTTCGGCACTCGTAGAACAGCGTCTTGGAGATCCGCCCGTAGTCGCGATCCAGCCGGTCGTTCAGCTGCGTGACATGCATCGAGTCGAGGGCGAGGTCTTCGATCTCGCGCTCGGCCCGGAGACGCGACGGCGGCGCGCCGGTGACCTCGGCAAGAAGATCGCGCAGGTAGACTAGCGCGTCTTCCGCCGACGCAGCCCTCTTGCCCTCGGCGGCGGGTGCGGGGATCGCCAGCCTCTCGCCGGCAAAGAGCCGTGCGATGCGCGCGGGATCGCCGGCGGCCACGGCAATGCGCGGACGACCGGCAGCAAGCGCCAGGTCGAGCATGGCGAGGCCTTCGGCGGTCTCGATCCAGCGGGTGCCGGTGGCGGCCCTCAGCCTGGCGTCGTCGCCGTCGCGCGCCGCGAGGCCGCCGTCGCGCCAGAACGGCCAGTCGACGGCCACCAGCGGCAGCCCGTCGCGCTCGGCCAGTGCCCCCATGAAGGCATTGGCGGCGGCGTAGTCACCCTGGCCGGCATTGCCGAAGACGGCGGCGAGCGAGCCGTAGCACACGAATGCCTGGACCGGCTGGCCCGCCAGCGCCTCCAGCAACGCCATGGTGCCGGCCAGCTTCGGCGCGAGCACCGCCGCGACATCCGTCGGCGCCCGGCCGCGCAGCAGCCCGTCGCGCGTAGCGCCGGCAGCATGGATCACCGCATCGACCCGCCCGAAGGCGGAAAGCGCAGCCTCGACGGTGCAGCGGGCGCCGGCGGGATCGGCGACGTCGGCGGCGATCTCGACGACCTCACCGCCGAGCCGGGTCACCAGGCGCGCCAGCTCAGATCCGGCCGCCGGCACCGACCGCCGCGAGACCAGGACGAGCCGCGCCTGCCGCGTTTCGGCCAAGTGCTTGGCAGCGGCCGCGCCGAGGCCGCCCTGCGCGCCAGTGACGATCACCACCTGTCGCGCCGGCAGCGTCACGGCGTGAGACGAGCCGGCAACCTGACGCCAAGCGCGGGCCAGGCGCGCACCCCGTCGAACCAGGGCGTGCCGGGCGTCGGGCCGGGCGAACTCTGCTGCCAATGCTGCGATCGGCGCGGCGGTCGCAGCGGCATCGAGCCCGAGGAGCGACAGCGACACCTCAGGCGCCTCAAGTGCCAAGGCGCGGGCGAGACCTTCGAGACAGGCTTCCGCCGGAACGGCTTGTCCTTCGTAACGGTAGGCGCGAACCAGCCGCAGCGGCCCTCCCGGCAGCGCCAGGAGCCAACCGGATGCCATTGCGACTACCGCTTGCACCGCGGCTTCGGCCGCCGTCGCATCGGACATGGACGACGACGGCGCCAGCAGCGATCTGAGATCGGCGATCCGCTCCGGCACCGTGCCGGCCGCTGCCAGCGCCTCGAAGCAGGCCCGCCACCCTGCCGCATCGGCCGCAGGCTCGATGCGTTGCAGCCCTTCGCCGCCAACGAGCGTCGCTCCCTCGGGCAACACCACGGCAAAAGCCGCCTTCCCGGAGCCTTCAATACCGGCCTCCGGGCGCCAATAGGGCTCATAGGCGACGATTGCGTCGATCGCTTCGGCCGCATCGGCGCCGGCCGCATCGTGGATCGCCGCCTCCAAGCCGATCAGTTCGGCCAGTACGACGCCATCGGCATCGAGCAGGCTGATGTCGAGCCGCACACGGCCCGGCTCCGTCTTCTTGCGCTCGACCAGGACGTGAGTCGCGCGATCGAGAGAGCCATACAGCCGAACCCCGGCGATGCCCCCGGGCACCACGGTCATGCGGCCGCCCGCGGCGTCGACCAGCGCCAGCCCGACCGCCGCCTGGATGGCACCGTCGGTCGCACCCGGCGGCCAGTCGAACCCACGGCCATCGCTCGCGGCGAGATCGGCCAGCACCCGGTCGCCCTGTACCGTCATGCCGGCGAGCGTGCGGAATGACGGGCCGTAGTCGAAGCCGATGGCGGCCAGCGCGTCATAGGCCGCTGCGCGGTCGATGCGCTGACCCTCCGCCCTGCGAAGCGCGGCGACATCGATCCGACGCGTCGGCATCGGACCGGCCGGCATCAGGCGCGCCCTGGCATGAAGCCGGTTCTCCGCCCCGACGAGGCGGAGACCCACGGCGCCGTCATCACCCCGCTCGACGATCAGCCATCCCTCATCGCCGACGGCGAGCGGCGCGATGAAGCTGACATCGCCGAGCTCGAAATTTCCGGCCTCCCCGCCAAGACCAAGCCGGCCGCTCGCCCACATCGCCTCGATGATCGCGGCTGCGGGCCAGATGGAGCGACCGTGATAGCGATGATCGGCCAAGCCAGGCCAGCTGTCGGTGCCTGCCAGCCGGAAGCGCAGCCCATCCAGGCTCGACTCGTTGCCCGCGATCAGCGGATGCCGATCCGACGGCGCCACACCTTGAACCACGGACTCCGGAGGCGCGAAGCGGAGTCGCTCGAACGGATAGACCGGCAGCGACACGCGCATGCGGTCGCCGCGATCGAAGACGGCGGCGAGATCGACCGGCCGCCCGGCCAGGAAGGCCTCGGCCGCGGCGTCGGGCGTGTCCGGCACGACCTGAAGTCCCGCCGCGTTCTGCCGGGAGGAGACCACGGTGCGGCGTGCCGACGCGCTCGACCTGGACTCAAGCAGAGCCCGAGACGACTCGCGTAGCTCATCGAGATTGGCCGCAATGATTGCAACCCGGTGCTCGAAATGCGTGCGCCCGACGGTGGCGGTCCACGCCAGCCACGGGAACGGCTCGTCCGCGGCGAGGTGAGAGAGGTCATCGAGGCGGCGGTCGAGTGCCTCGGCCGTCTTCGCCGACACCGCAACCAGGCGAGGGCCGGGGCGCGACACCGATGCCGGGCGCGACGGCGGCGCCTCCAGCACGATATGCGCGTTGGTGCCGCTGAAGCCGAACGAGCTGACCGCCGCTCGGCGAGGCAGTCCGGCATGGCCTTGCCAGGGCTCGGCTGACGTCACGACACGGAAAGGGCTGGACGCGAAGTCGATCTCGGGGTTGGCAGCGGTGTAGTGCAGGCTTGGCGGCACCACGCCACGGCCGACCGCCAGCGCCGCCTTGATGAACCCGGCGATGCCGGCGGCGGTCAGGGTGTGGCCGATGTTGCTCTTGACCGAGCCGATGCGGCAGAAGCCGGTCTCGGCCGTATCGGCGCGGAAGGCGCGAGCGAGCGCGTTGACCTCGATCGGATCGCCGAGCTTCGTGCCGGTGCCATGCGCTTCAACCATGCCGATGCTGCGGGCGTCGATGCCGCCGCGGGCATAGACCTCGCGCTCCAACGCGGTCTGGGCGGGACCGCTGGGCGCGGTGATGCCGCTGGTCGTGCCGTCCTGGTTGACGCCGCTCGCCTTGATCACGGCGTAGATGTGGTCGCCGTCGGCGCAGGCCCGGTCGAGACGTTTCAGCGCCACCACGCCGACGCCCTCGCCAGGCACGAAGCCGTCGGCGCCGGCGTCGAAAGTGCGGCAGAGGCCGCTGGGGCTGGCCATGCCGCTGTCCGACAGGAAGACGTGCAGGCGCGGCCCGCTCATCAGGACCGAAACACCGCCGGCCAAGGCCATGGCGTTGTCGCCGTCGATCAGCGAGCGCGCCGCCAGGTGGACCGCCACCAGCGACGACGAGCACGCCGTATCGATCGGCAGGCACGAGCCCTTGAGATCCAGCGCATAGGCCAGCCGCGCCGACAGGATGGCGTTGGAGTCGCCGAGCGACGAGCGCGCATCGGCCCGGCCATCGCCCCAGCCGTCCGGCGCGACGCCGACGAACACGCCGCATTTCGTGCCGGCAAGTTCGGAGCGACCGTACCCGGCGTCCTCCAGCGCGTGCCAGGCCGTCTCCAGGAACAGCCGTTGCTGCGGACTCATCGCCCGCGCTTCGCCATGGGTGATGCGGAATGGCTCGGGATCGAACAGGTCATGGCCGTCGAGGAAGCCGCCCCAGCGGCTGATGCTGCGGCCGTCTCCGCGCACCTCGGCGAAGTGCGGCCGCCAATCCCAGCGCTCGGCCGGAACCTCGGTGATGGAGCAGACCCCGCCGACCAGGTTGCGCCAGAACGCCTCGCGGTCCGCAGCGCCCGGGAAGCGGCAGGCGATGCCGATCACGGCGATGTCAGTGTCGCTGTTCGACGCTTCAATTTGCGTGTCGGCCGGCGCCGTTCGCACGGCATCGGCGGCAGCAACGAAGGCTGGAGCAGCCGGAACGACGGCAGGCAACGCGCTCGCCAGATGACGCTCCAGCCCCGCCACCGTGGCGTGGTCGTAGATTTCCGACGGCGCCAAGGCGACGCCGAGGCTGTCGGCCAATGCGGTGGCGATCTGCGCGGCGACGATCGAGTCGACGCCGACCTCGGCCAGCGGACGGTCCGGCTCGATCTCGGCGACGTCGAGCCCGAGCACGCGAGCCACCACCGCGGCGACCCGGCCGGCCGGATCGGCTCCCTGTGCCTGCGCGAGACGCACGACCGGCGGCGGCGGCGCAGCGCTTAGCACCGGCTCGGACCACTCGCCGACGAAAAGCGTCTGGAAACTGTCGGCGGCACCTTGCCAGCCGAAGCAGGCCGGCGCCGCGAAGCCGGCCGAGGCCAGCGCCGTCGTCCAGCGGGCGCGGTCGAGCAGCGGCGCGCCGGGCAGCCTTGCATCGCCATCCTCGAAGCGCCACCAGCCGTCGAGCAGGCCGAAGGTGAGCGTCGCGAACAGGCTGGCCCGGGTCACCTCGTTCAGCACCAGGGCGCCGCCCGGTGCCAGCAGAAGGCCGGCATGACCGAGCGCCTCGTCGATCCGCCGCGTCGCATGCAGCACGTTGGTGGCGACGACGGCATGATAGGAGCCCGCCTCGAAGCCCTGGGCAAGCGGCGGGCGTTCGATGTCGAGGAGGCGGAAGCGGGCGAACGGGTGGGCCTGAGCGAAGCGCGCGCGACCGTGGGCGACGAAGCCCGGCGACACGTCGGTGTAGTCGCAGGTGAGTGAGCCGGCGAAGCGATCGAGTGCGGCGAGCACGTGACGGCTGGTGCCGCCGGTGCCGGCGCCGATCTCGAGGATGCGGACTTGGCGCACGCCCTCCGCGATCAGCGCCTCCGCCATGCGGGCGACGGCCTCGGCGGCCAGCCGATTGAAGTGATCGGCCCAGGCAGTGCCGCCATAGATGCGCGCGACCAGATCCATGGCGCCGCCGGGGAAGATGACGTCGGTCCCGGCCCTGGCCCCGGACAGCACGTCACCCAACGCGCCGACGCAATGGTCGAGGAACTCGACATGTGGCGTTAGCGCCGGCGCCTCGCTCAGCAGCCCGGCCCGGCGCCGCATTGCCTCGGCCCTCGGGTCGACGTTCGACAATGCCGGATCGAGGGTGGCCGCGGCGTCGGCAAGCGCATCGGTCAGCCGGCGGTGCCGCGGCAACCGGGCCTCGATCCTGCCGCCGGTCGACGCGACGAAACCGGCGAGCAGCGCCTCGGCATAGCGATCGAGCAGGCGGAACGGATCGCTCATTCCGCCTCCGTCCCGGCGAAGCGCAGGGTCTCCAGATCGGCGACGATCCGCCCGACCGTGCCACGCTTGGCCTTCTGAACATCGGCCAGCCGCACAGGAGCGACTGCGGTCGCCGGCTCGGGCCAGCAGCGGCGGCGGTCGAAGCGGTAGGTCGGCAGACGAATGCGGCGACCGCGAATCTCCGGCGTTGCCGTCTCGGACGCCTTCATGGCGGCCCGCCGCGCGGCGGTGTCGCTGAGCAGGCGCCGGAGCTGATCGGTGTTTTCGACAATGAATGTGGCTCGGTAGCGCAGGCGGCGGCGGCCGCCGGCAAGCGTCGCCGCGATGTCGGCGAGGTATGCGTCACGGCCTGGACCGTCGAGCCACGCGGCCAGCGCGTCCATCGCCGCCAGCAGCGCGGCCGGGCTTTCGGCCGACATGAGGACCGGCAGCGGTCCGGCTGCGCCCGGCGCCGCGACTGCCGGCACCGCCGGCGCCTCCTCGATAACGAGATGCGCATTGGTGCCGCCGAAGCCGAAGGCGCTGACCGCGGCCCGGCGTGGCCTCGCGCCGCGCGGCCAGGGGGTCGGTTCGGTCACCGGGCGGAAAGCGCCGTCCATGAAATCGAGCAGCGGGTTGACGGTCTGGAGATGCAGGGTCGGCGCCAGCACGCCCCGCTCCAACGCAAGCAGCGCCTTGGCGAGGCCGGCAGCCCCGGCCGCAGCCAGCGCGTGCCCGATGCCGCTCTTGGCCGAGCCGATCCGCCAGCCGCCCGCCGGCGGTGCCGCACCGGCATAGGCCGCGGCCAGTGCCTCCATCTCGATCGGGTCGCCGAGCTTGGTCCCGGTGCCGTGCAGCTCGACCATGCCGAGCGTGGCGGGATCGATGCCATGGCGGGCATAGGTCTCGCGGATCAATCGCGTCTGGGCAGCGCCGTTTGGGGCGGTGATGCCGTTGCTGGCGCCGTCCTGGTTGACGCCCGACGCGACGATCACCGCGCGGATCGGGTCGCCGTCGGCCAGCGCGTCGCTCAGCCGCCTAAGCACGAACACGCCGACACCTTCGCCCGGCACGAAGCCGTCGGCCGCGGCATCGAGCGCCCGGCAGCGGCCGGTCGGCGACAGCATGCCGGCGCTGGCCCCGGCCAGGTAGAAGGCGGGCGTCGTCATCACTGCGACGCCGCCGGCGAGCGCCATGTCGCATCCGCCGGCACGAAGGCTCTCGCAGGCCTGATGGATCGCGACCAGCGCCGAGGAGCAGGCGGTGTCGATCGAGAGGGCCGGCCCGGCGAGATCGAAATGAAAGGCGGCGCGGGCCGCCAGCATCGCCGCGGCGTTGCCCATGAAGCCGTGTGCATCGACCGGCGCGCCGGCGCGCCTCAACACGTCGGCATAGTCGCCGGTCACGGTGCCGATAAAGACGCCGGTACGAGATCCGCCCAGGCCGGGGCCTGCGCGAGCCGCATCCTCCAGCGCGCGCCAGGCCTCCTCCAGGAACAGCCGCTGCTGCGGGTCCATGGCGGTCGCCTCGGCAGGCGACAGATTGAAGAAAAGAGGATCAAACAGATCGATGCGGTCGAGGAAGCCGCCGTCGCGGCAATTGGTGCGGCCGGGCGTGCCGGGCAGCGCAGCGATGAGCGACGCATGGTCCCAGCGGCTCTCCGGCACCGGGCCTACGCGGTCGCGGCCAGCCGTGAGATCGGCCCAGAAGCCGTCGAGGTCAGCCGCGCCCGGAAAACGCCCGGACGCGCCAATGATGGCGATGGGCTCGGGGACGATGGCGTTGCGCACCGACACCGACGCGACGCCAGGCGCAGGCGGGACATCCGGAACTGTCTCCGTCCGCAGGGTTATCGCCGCGCCATGCTCCGCCCGGATGTGCCGGGCGAGGGCGACGGCGGTGGTGTGGGAGAACAGGATCGTCGGCTTCAGCTGGATGCCGAGCCGGCAGTTGATCGCGGCCACCACATCGACGCTGAGGATAGAGTCCGTGCCGTAGTCGCTGAAGGCACGATCCGTCCGGATCTCGGACGCCGGCAGCTCCAGGGCCTCGGACAGCGCGCCGACGACCGCGGCCAGCACGGCATCGGCGACCGCCACCGGCTCGGCCGCAACCGTGCGCGCCGCTTCGCGCCGGCGCAGCAGCGGATTGCGGCTCGGCGTTGCCACCACCGAGACCGCGTTCGCGACAGCCGGACGGCGTGCCACGACGACGCCGTGTCGCGTGCCACTCTCGATACGGACATCCTCGAACCCGGCCGCGGCCAGCGCTCGCCGCCAGCCGTCGCCGTCGAGCAGAGGCGAATGCGGGAGTCGTTGATCCGTTGCCGCCCACCAGCCGTCGAGCAGGCCGAAGGTGGCGGTGACGTAATCGTGCAGCCGCATCATCTCGTACAGCACGACGACGCCCCCCGGCTTCAGGAGGCCCCGCACCGTGGCGAGGCTGTCGGCGATCGATGCGGTGGCATGGATCACGTTGGCGCCGGCGACGACGTCGTAGCTGCCGGGTGCGAGGCCCTGCGAGGCACCGTCGCGCCCGATGTCGAGCAATCCGGCAGAGAACCACGGCCGGCCGGCGGCGAAGCGATGCTCCGCCTCCCGGCAGAAGCGCAGCGACAGGTCAGTGAAACGATATTCGGCCGCGCCGCCAACCCGATCCAGCAGCGGCATCGCGACGCCGGTCAACCCGCCGGTGCCGCCGCCGAATTCGAGAACGCGCGCCGCCGGCCCGGCCGCGGCAGCGATCGCCTCGGCGGCTCGGGTGGTGAAGTGGTCGACCATGGGATTGCCGGCATACATCGGCATCACCCGGTCGAGGCTGCCGCCGGGGAACAGCACATCCGTTGCCGGCCGCCTGCCGGTCAGGACCTCGCGGTAGGCGGCGATCGCTTCGTCGAGCAGCCGGAGATGTGCCTGGTAAGGACCCGCCGCCAGCGCCGCCCGATCGGCGCCGTCGGCCGTGGCGTCGGTCGCTTGGCCCGCAGCGACGAGGCCACCGGTGCCTGCAGCCAGCGCACCTTCGCGCACAAGCATGTCGACCATGGCATCGACCAGCCGGGCGTGGCGCGGCGCCGGCGCAAGGCGTTCTTCGACATCGGTGAGCCGGAAGCGGCTGCCCGCCGCACCGATCAGGTCGGCTTCGGTCCACCAGCGCGCCACCGCCCGGCGAGCGACGCGATCCAGCGCATCGTAGTCTCGCTCGGCCGCACCGAGGTTGGGCGCCTCGGCTGGGACACCGGTGGCGGGAGGGACGACGCCGAGCGCGGCCAGCGCCGCGTCCTCGGCCTTGAGCACGAGCACCTGCACGGCGTCGCCGGCAAGCGCCCGGTCGATGGCATCGAGCCCCTCTTCCGTAGTCAGCGGCCGCACGCCGGCCCTGGCCAGCCGCTCACGATACTCCGGGGTCGCGACGCGGCCGACCTCTCCCCAGAAGCCCCAGTTGACGATGCGCACCGGCCGGCCCTGCCGCGCCAGCTTTAGCCCGAAGCCATCCTTCGCGAGGCAACCGGCGACGTAGTTCGCCTGACCTGGCATCGCCGCGAAGGAGTTGGCCGAAGAGAACAGCAGAAGGAAGTCGAGCGGATCGTCGGCCGTTGCCGCCGCCAGCGCCGCGCATCCCTCCGCCTTGACCCGGAAAGCGGCGGCGAAGACGGCGTCGTCCATGTGCTCGAGCGCACGGTCCTGCATGACGATGGCGGAGTGCACTGCGCCCCGGACCGCGCCGAACCGTGCCCGGCCGACCGCCACAGCCGTCGTCAGGGCGGACGCATCCGCGCCGTCGGCCGAGACATAGATCGCCTTTCCGCCCAGCGCAGCGATCTCGGCGACGAGCGCGCGCTGCGCCTCGCCCTCAGGCGTACGACCGATCAATGTCAGCCGGGCTTCATGCCGGCCGGCAAGGTCGCGGGCGAGCGCCGCACCGATCCCGCCGGCCCCGCCGAGGATGACGTAGTGTCCGCGACGCCGCCACGGCGCCTGACCGGCCGCGGCCGGCCGCCGCTCCAGCCGGGCGACGAAGCGCCGGCCGTTGCGGTAGGCGATCTCCCGCCTCGCCGGGTCGCCAGGATCGGCGACGGCGCGAGCCAGGTCATCAGGGCCGGCGATATCGACACAGGCGATCTGCCAGCGCCTGCACTCCTGCACCGCCACCCGGGCGATGCCAAGCACAGCCGTCGCGAAGGCCGGTGGATCGTCATTCGGCAGGATCCGTTGCGCGCCCTCCGTCAGCACCACGATGCGCAACCGCTCCAGCAACGCCGACCGCTTGAGCGCGCGGAAGAATGCAAGAAGCCCATAGGCCTCCGGCACCTCGTCGGCATCGCCTTGTCGGCCGAGCGCAATGACGACCATACCGAAGCTCGTCGCCTCCGCCGCAAGCAAAGCCGCTGCGGCCTCGTCACCACGCGCGGGGAGCGCGGCAAAGCGGTTGGGCGTGCTGCCAATCGTGGCGCGGACATGCTCGCTCTGCACTCCGCCGGCCGAACCGACGAGTATCAGGATGCGGGTGGCGGCTTCAGCCGTCGACGTAACTGGCTCGTCGCGCCAAACCGGGACGTAAAAATCACCGCCGATGCCGCTGTCTGTCCTCGGCGCGAGCGCCGGACGTCGACGGCCAGTCCCCATCGCGCGTGCGACCAAGCCATCGAGCCTGGCCACTGCCGCGCCGTCGTCACCAACGATCCAGGAGTCGAAGCACACCGCCTTGTCGTCGGCTTCAGCCGGCGCCATGAAGGCGCGGACGGCCCGCGCGCGTTCGGCCGCGCCGATGATGTCGATCGCGCCACAGGCAAACGGCACCAGCGTTCGATCGCTCGCCTGGCTCGCTACCGCGGCCGCCGTCTGCAAGGCGGCGTCCAACAGCGGCGGCGGGAAGGGCCAGGCTGCGACCCCCCCGGCCTGCGGCGCAAGAACGACCGCTGCGCCCTCGGGCCCGGCCGATAGCGTCGCAATCGCACGGTAGGGCCCGCCATAGTCGAGTCCGGTCGCCGCCAGGCGGCGATAGAGCGTCTCGCCCCCCTCTTCGCTGCCGGTGTCGGCGGCTGGCGGGGGTGCTGCAGGCGATGCGGTGCGTACGAGGTGACCACGGCAGCACAATCCGTCCGGGCCGGAGACGCTGAAGGCGATGCCGTCGGCGCCGGGGACCATCGACAGCTCCGCTTCGATCGGACCGTTCTCGGCAACCAGCGGCCGCAGCCAGACGATGTCGCGGGCGGAGCGGTGATCGGGATATCCCGCGGCGTCCGCCGCCGCCATCGCCCATAGCACATAGGCGACGCCGGGGAGCATCGGCAGACCCTGCACGCGGTGACCGGCGACCAGCGGATCGCCGGCCGTCACGCGCAGGCGCCGGCGCAGCGGTCCGCCGACCGCCTCGCCCGGCGGCTGCCAGCCCGGCTCCGCGACAGCAGGCGCGAGATCGATCCAGTAGGCGGCACCGGCGAACGGATAAGAGGGCAACGGCACCCGGCGACGGCCGCTGCCGAGCGGTCGGCGCCAGTCCACCGCAGCGCCGGCGCACCAGGACCGGGCCAGCGCCTCAACATCGACGCCATGCGGCACGGCCGGCACCGTGCCGGATACCGTGCCGGCGACGATCCCTGTGCCGCTCTCTCCCCGCGCGACCCGATCGAGCCGGGCCATCAGCTCGGCCCGATCGCTGGCCAGCACGACGGTGCGGCAGTCGAGCGCCACGCGGCCGCTGCCGAGCGTCCAGGCGATGTCGTCGAGCAGGCCCGGTTGATCGGTCATCGCCGAGACATGCGTGGCCAGCCGCCCGGCGACGGCAGTCAACCGGTCGGGGCTTTGCGCTGAAAGCGGGAACGCCAGCGGCCGCGTCGCGGCGGGCGCGCGTGGGCCGACGAGCGGCGCCTGCTCGACGACAACATGCACATTGGCACCGCCGGCACCGAACGAGCTGACGCCGCCCCGTCGCGGCGCCCGCCGGCCGTCATCCCCAGCCACCTCAGGCCAAGGAGCGAGCGCCCGCGCCAATTCGAGTCGAGAACCCGCGAAGTCGATGCGGCGGCTGGGTGTGTTGGCGCCGAGCGTCGGCACGGTTTCGCCATGGGTGATCTGCAGGATCAGCTTGGTGAGCCCGGCGATGCCGGCAGCGGATTCCAGGTGGCCGATATTGCCTTTGACCGAACCGATCCGCGCCACCGCCTCGCCCCTGCCCGCGCCGTCCAGCGCGTCGGCAAGGCCATGGGCTTCGATCGGATCGCCGAGATCGGTCCCGGTGCCGTGGCATTCGAAGCAGGCGATGGTCGAAGCCGGAACACCCGCCGCGACGATGGCGGCTGAGATCACACGGCGCTGGGCCGCAGCGCTGGGCACGGTGTAGCCGGAGGTGCGGCCGCCGGCGTCGGTGGCCGAGCCGAGAATGACGGCATGGATATGATCACCGTCGGCCAGCGCCGCTTCCAGCGGCTTCAGGACGACCGCGCCGACACCCTCGCCCTGAAGCGTGCCGTCGGCGCCGTCGGCGAAGGGGCGGCAGGCGTCGCTCGGCGACAGCATGCCGATGCGACACAGCTCGACCTGCTGCACCGGGTGCAGGACCAGATTGACGCCGCCGGCGATCGCGACGCCGCATTCGCGGTTGCGCAGGCTGGCGCAGGCGAGATGCACGGCGGCAAGCGAGGCCGAGCACGCGGTGTCGACCGCAAGGCTCGGCCCATGGAAATCGAAGTGATAGGAGACCCGGTTGGCGACCGACCAGTGGCCGCTCTGCAGCACCTGGCCGGCCAGCGCCGCCGCATGCCCGACCAGCCGGTACGGCTGGTTCATGACGCCGGCGAAGACGCCGACATCGCCGGTGACGCCGGACGGCGCCGCGGCCTTCAGGCCTTCCGGCGTGTAGCCCGCGTCCTCGACGGCAGCCCACACCGTCTCCAGGAACAGGCGCTGCTGCGGGTCCAACAACCGCGCCTCGCGCGGCGCGATGCCGAAGAACACCGGGTCGAAGCGATCGACGTCGTCGAGGAAGCCGCCATTCAGCACATAGCTGCGATCGCGCTTATCTGCATCGTGCAGAGCGCGGGCATCCCAGCGCTTGGCCGGGGCCGGGCCCAGCGACACGCGGCCGGCTTTCAGGTTGTCCCAGAACGCGACGAGGTCCGACGCGCCTGGATAGCGCCCGGCCATGCCGATCACCGCGATGGCGCCCGATGCCGGCGGTGCCGCCGGCGCGGCAGCCGGGCTTGCGACGGGCGCGGCAACCGGCGCAGCGGTGCTCGCTGCATCCGGGAAGCGCTCGACCAGATAGCCAGCCAGGGCCGTCAGTGTCTCGTGATCGAACAACGCGGTGTCGCGCAGTCCGGGGAAGCGCTGCTTCAGCCGGTTGGTGATGCCCACGACGAGAAGCGAGTCCAGGCCGTAACCCGCCAGCGGCAGCGCCGGGTCGATCTCCGACACCGGCCTTCCGAGCGCCTGCGCGAGCTCGTCGGCGAGATAGTCCGCGGTGTTCCGGCGGGCATCGCCGACAGCTACCGGAGGCGGCACGGCCACAGCCAGCGCAGGGGCGCGGGTCACGGTCTCATTGTCCCAGCTGAGTCCGGTCGGCGCCGGCATCACACCCCGCAGCCGGGCCCAGTACCGGGTCGGCGCGAACGGGTATTCCGGCAGTGCCGTGCGGCGTGCCTCCGCCGGCCGGAATGGTGTCCAGTCGACCGCACCGCCAGCGCTCCACGCAGCCACCTCGGTCGGCAAGGCCGGCGAGACCGTTTCGCCGCGAAGCAGGGCGATGAGACCGACGCGGTCGGCCACGCGCGCCACCCAACGCGCCGGCAGGGCCTTGCGCCCGGCCATCAGCGTCCAGGCCACGTCGTCGAGCCGCAGGCCCGGGTCGGCCACGAGGGCGGCCGCCAGTTGCGCCTTCGCCACCTCCAGCCGTTCGCCGTCCATCGCCGACAGTGGGAACAGCCATGGCCCCCCCTTCACCGGCTGTCGCGGCGACGGGGCGGGCGGCGCCTCGATCACGACATGGACGTTGGTTCCGCCAAAGCCGAAGGAGCTCACCCCGGCGCGCCGCACGCGCGCGTCCGGCCATGGAACGGCTCCGGTCGGCACGTAGAACGGCGTATCGGCGAAGCGGATCTCCGGATTGAGCACGACGAAGCCATGGCTCGGCGGGATCACGCCCTCCTCGACCGCCATGATGGCCTTGATCAGGCCGGCGATGCCGCTCGCCGCATTCAGGTGGCCGATCGAGGATTTAACCGAGCCGAGCGCGATGCTGCGGGGCGGCAAGCCGCCGAAGACCTTGGCCAGGGCCTGGACCTCGATCGGGTCACCGAGCCTGGTACCGGTCGCGTGCGCCTCGACCATGCCGATGTCGGCCGGATCGAGGCCGGCCACCGCCAGCGCCTCGCCGACCACGCGCGCCTGGCCGGCGACGCTGGGGGCGAGGTAGTCGGCCTTGACCGCCCCGTCATTATTGGTGGCCGAGCCCGGGATGACGGCGCGGATCGGATCGCCGTCGGCGAGCGCTCTCGTCAGCAGCTTCAGTACCACGATGCCGACGCCATTGCCCGGCACGGTGCCGTCGGCCGCAGCGTCGAAGGCGCGGCACTCCCCCTGCGGCGACAGCATCAGGCCGGGGATGTGGCGATAGGCGCCCTGCGGCAGAGTGATCGAGGCGCCGCCCGCGATCGCCATGTCGCATTGCCCGCCGATCAGCGCCTCGACGGCGGTATGCACGGCCAGCAGCGCGCTGGAACAGGCCGACTGCACCACCATCGCCGGGCCGGTCAGGCCGAGCTTGTGGGCGATGCGGGAGGCGGCATAGTCCTTTTCGGATGCAGTCAGCGCGAATACCGCGTCCTCGCCGCTGGCGCCGAGCTCGGGGAAATAGGTCGATTGCGTGAGCGAGACGTAGGTCCCGATGGTGGAGCCGGTGCCGTCGGGCGGGTAGCCGGCGTTTTCCAATGCCGCCCATGCCGCCTCCAGCAGCAGGCGCTGCTGGGGATCGAGCAGCGCCGCGCGGCGAGGTGGCAGGCCGAACAGCGCGGCATCGAAGCGATCGATGTCGTCGAGCACGCCGAAGGCGCGGATCACCTGGGGGTCGTTGCGATCGCCGGCGCCGACCCCGGCCGTCTGCAGCGCCGCGTCGTCGAGCCGGGCGATCGCGGACCGGCCGGAGATCAGATTCCGCCAATACGCCGCCGCCCCGGCGGCACCGGGAACACGACAGCTCAGTCCGATCACGGCAACGGCCGCCTCGGTGCCAACGATGTCGTTGCCGGCCATAGCGAGTTCGATCCCTTATATCCGGCCGAAAAAACGCCGGGTAATCGCAGCAAAGCCGCCTGCCCTATACCTTCGCCCTCTGCCAGCCGATGTTTTTACCGGCCGTGCCAAGCATCACAGCTTCTCGGAAATTGCCGTGGAACGCCAACTTTTAATTGTTAAAAAACAACGGGAAGAGTTGCCCGCCCGTTCCGATCGGCCTCTCAAGCCCGTGCCAGAAGACCTTACCGCTAATATCTTTTAGCGATGTTGACCGGCACCGCCTCCTTGCGGATCTCGCCGATCAGGCGGGTCAGCACCGTGCCATGGCCGATTTCCTCGAAGCTCGGCTCCGGCTCCTGCAGCAGGTACTGAACCGACTCCATCCAGCGCACCGGATGGTCGATCTGCTGTACGAGGTTGTGGGCGATCTCGTCGTCCCGGTAGGGTAGCGCGGTGACGTTGGCGATCACCGGCAGCATCAGCGGCCCCAGCTTGAAGCCCGCGACATAGGCGCCGAAGGCCGCCTTGGTCGACGCCATGTAGCGCGAGTGGAAGGCGGTACGGACGTTGAGCGCGATGACGCGAACTCCTTTCCTCGCCTCGAAGCGCGGCGCGATGCGTTCGAGCGCCTCGGTCGGCCCGGCCAGGACCGCCTGCCGCGGCGAGTTGTGGTTGGCCACGTCGATCGTCGCCTCCCCGCTCTCCGCCAGCGTCGCCCGGATGCTGTCGATGTCGGCGCCGACCACCGCCGCCATGCCCCCGCCTGAGGCCTCGCCCATCAGCGCCCCCCGGCGCTGCACCAGCTTCAGCCCGTCGGCAAATGAGAAAGCCTCGGCAGCGAGCAGGGCGTTGTATTCGCCGAGACTATGGCCGGCGACGAATTCGGGGGTGTCGCCGAGTTCCTCAACGCGCCGGCGATAGGCCATGGCGCCGACTGTATATAACGCCGGCTGGGTGTACTGGGTGTGCACCAGATTGCCGTCCGGATCCTCGAGGCAGAGTTTGCGGATCGAGTAGCCGAGGATCTCGTCCGTCTGCTGCTCGACGTCTCGAAAGGAATCGAACAGGTCTTTGCCCATGCCGCGCGCCTGCGAGCCCTGGCCGGGGAAGCAGAAGATGCGGGTCATCGGATGTACTCCACCACCTGTTCGAGGGTCTGCTTGTCGCGGCCGAACTGGTTCATCACCGGCAGCGCCGCCGCGCGCGACCCGCCGGCCAGCCGGATGAATCCCGCGAGCGTCCCGGACGGACCGACGTCGATGAGCACCGCCGCGGGATCGGCCGCAAGATCGCGGACAGCATCGGCGAACCGCACCATGCCGCGGTTGACTGTCCAGAAATGCCCTGCGTCCAGCACCTCGACCGGCGCTGCCAAGGCACAGGAAATCATCGGCAGTTGTGGCCGGCCGAAGCCGAGCTGTCCGGCAATGTCGAGAAAGCCCTGCTTGACCGCCTCGACCAGCGGCGAGTGAAATCCGAAGCGCACCGGCAGAACGAAATTCACGCGTTCACGCACCTGCAGCCAGCCGATGAAGGCCGCCAGATCGGCCTCCGCCAGCGCCACGACGACATGACCGGGCCCGTTGATCGCGGCGAGATGCGCCCGGCCGCGCCACTCGGGCGCGTCGTCGAGCAGTTCCGGGCGGTCGAGCACCGCGACCAACCGTCCTGGCGGCGCGCTGCGCTCATAGAGCGCCGCCTGCGCCCTCAAGGCCCAGAACGCCTGATCGAGCGAGAGCGCGCCCGTGACTACGGCAGCGATGGTCTCGCCCAAGCTGTAGCCCAGCACCACGTCGGGTCGGACGTCGCGCGCCGCCAGCGCTTCGGTCAGCGCCCAGGCGACCGACAGCAGGACCGGATGGGTCTCGGCCAGACGATCGAAGCGCTCGCTGTCGGCCAGCGGGCGGGAGAACAGGATCTCGCTGACAGTGCGACCGTCGATCGGTCCGCACATGCGTTCGGCGCGGAAGAGCGCGTCGCGATAGACGGGGTCGCCGTCGAACAGCGCGCGGCCCATCTGAAAATATTGCGCGCCCTGGCCCGAATACATGAACACCACGCGCCGGCGTGCCGACTCCATGGGCGCCGTCCGCCCCGCCGGGCCACCGGCGCCGTCGGCCGCGGGCGCGATCAAACCGGCCGCCCCACGGCGATCTCCGCGAGCGAAATCTCCGCGAAGCCGTCCATTCCGGTCAGGGCCGCGAGGTGCCTCGGGTTGATGGTGCCGACGGCGCAGGCACCGAGCCCGACATCCTCGGCCACCAGATGCAGGACGCCGAGCGCCGCGCCGGCGTCGAGCAGCGCCAGGCGATAGGCGATCGCCTCGTATTTCCAGGCCAGCTGAGGCAGTCGGGCAGCGAAGACAATGATGGCCGGCGGCGGCGCGCCGGGGCGCTGGATGAAGGCGGCGACCATCTCGAACAGCCGATCGAGCGGCGGCGCGGATGAGGCGACCCGGTCGAGCCGGTCGGCCAGGGCGTCATGGCGCCAGATCCCCGGCTCCATGTCGTCGGCGGCGCGGACGGCGAGGTATCCGACGATCTCGCCGACTCCGCCTGCAGCCGGGACCGGACGCTCGAGCCAGCTCTCCGCCCCGGCACGGCGACGCGCCGTGATCCTGAGCGTCCGCGAAAACAATGCCTCCAGCTGAGCGCGCGAGGGCGGCTGATCAGCAAAGTCCCGAACCGACCGGCGGCGCTCAAGGAGCTGATGCAGAGGCGTCGACTCCGCATCCGGCAACGTCGGTCGCGCCGGCGGCCCATCGCCCCATATCGGATCGGGCGGCGGCAGCACGCCTTTGAAACGAGCGGTCGGACCGAAGCGCAAGGCCTCGTGTGCCGGGCGGCTTGCAGCGTGGAACATCCGATCGTGAAACGACCAGACCTTGCGGGTGTCGGATTCCGCCGCCGAGACGAGGAAGCCCGTGCGTCCCAGCAGCGTCCGCGCCGGCTCGTCACCAGCCCTCGTCTCGCCGGCCATCAACCGCGCCACCGCGGCAGCCGCGGCCGGAGCAAGGAGGAGCCGGCAGGCGGCCTCGGGAGATTCCAGAATGGCGGCACCGGCGTCGCGGCGCAGGTAGACGAACCGGTCTATGACGGCGCCGGCCCCGGGCAACTCTCCGGGTTCGAAGCGATGGCTCAGCGGCACGATGCTGGCGAAAGGATGTCCCGAGACCGTCGCCAGCCACTCCAGTCGGCCGGCCAAGCGGAGGCGTTCGAGCGCTGTCAGCGCGCGGACGGCGTCGGGCAATCGGGCCAGGTCCGACTCGCTCAGCCCATCGGGAGCGGCAACCCGCGCCATCGCCGACGCCGCCTCCGGTGAGGGCAGGTCGAGACGCAACCGACCGCCATCGCCCGACACAATGGAGAGGCCGGATCCTTCGGCGATTGCGGTTGCTCTCCGATCGGTGAGGCACCAGGCGAGCACCAGCTCAGGCATTGGCCGCCGTCCCCGTCCGGGCGCGCCCGACGGCCACGGTATCGGTGAACCAGTGGCGCTGCCGCTCGAACGGATAGGTCGGCAGGATCACGCGCGGCCGGCGCAAGCCATCGTCGACGGCACGCCAGTCGATCGCCGCGCCGCCGGAATAGGCACGGGCCAGGACCGCCATCAGGCCGGCCCATTCGTCGCCCTCGACACCCAGCGTCGGACGAATGTCGAGGCCGAGGCCCTCGGCCCTGATCATTCCCGTCAGCATCGGCAACGGCCCGCATTCGATGGCCAAGCCCGGCGCCATGCCGGCGAGGACCCTGGCGGCGCTGCGGAAACGCGCGGGATGGCGGAGGTGCCGCGCCCAGTAATCCGGCGTTGCCACAGCCTCCGCTGCCAGCCCAGCCTCCAGCGACGAGATATAGGTGATGGTCGGTACGGCGCGCGGCACAGTGGTGGCGACGGTAGCGAAAGCGTCGAGGATCGGCTCCATCATCGCCGAATGAAAGGCGTGCGGCACCGGCACGCGATGACAGCGCAGGCCGCCGGCCTTGGCGGCCGCGATCAGCGTCAGGATTCCGGCCGCCGTTCCGGTCACCACCGTCTGGTTCGGCGAATTGTGAGCGGCGATCGTGACGGCGCCGCCGGCCGCCTCGAGATAGGGCCGAAGCTTTTCCTCATCGGCCTCAACGGCGGCCATGGCCCCCTCGCCCGGCGCCTCGGCAACCAGACGGGCGCGGTGGGCAACCAGGCGCGCGCCGTCCTCAAGCGAGAACACGCCCGCGGTCTGGGCGGCGGCGAATTCGCCGAGCGAATGGCCGAGTACGACCGTCGGGCGGATGCCCCAGGCGCGGAGCAGAGCCGACAGCCCGGCCTGGACGGCGTAGACCGCCGGCTGCGCCAGCGTGTCGAGCGCCGCCGGGTCGTTGCCGAAGATCGCACCGACCAGTGAGCGGCCCAGTACGTCGCGGACCGGCGCCTCGCAGCGCTCGATCACCTCGCGGAAGACCGGCGCCGCCTCGAACTGCGCCGCCGCCATGGCGAGGTGATGGCCACCCTGGCCGGAAAACAGCAGCGCCACCGTCTCCGGGGCGGTCGCGGAGCCGGCCTCGACCTGCGTCCCGTCGCCGTCGGCAAAGCTACTCAACGCCTCCGCCACCGCCGTCTTGGTCGTCGAGGCGATGGCGAGGCGGTGGCGGAAATGCGCGCGCCCGGTCGTCACGGTATGCGCGGCGTCGGCAAGTGGTGCCTCAAGACGGGAGAGCGCATCGGCATGGCGGACGGCGAGCGCGGCAAGCGCGGTCATCGTCGGCGCCGACAAGGCATATACGTGATGGCCGCGCCGATCCGCGGCCTCGTCTTCGGGCGGCGGCGCGGCGACAATCAGATGGGCGAGCGTGCCGCTGTAGCCGAAGGAGCTGATACCGGCCAATGGCTGCGGCGAGGGCCAAGTCATCGGCGCCGTCGGCACGACGGCGGGGATGGTGGCCGGGTCGAAGCCTGGCACCGGAGTGCGATAGTGCTGGTTGGGGGCAATCGTGCGGTGAGCAAAACACTGGATGAGCTTGATCACCGCAGAAACGCCGGCGGCGGCCTCCTGATGGCCGATCGCGCTCTTCACCGCACCGAGGATCAGCGGCCGGGAGCGGCCGGCAAATATGCGAGTCAACGCCCCCACCTCGACGAGGTCGCCGACCGCGGTGCCGGTGCCATGCATCTCCACCATGTCGACATCGCCCGGCTCGATGCCGGCGACCACAAGCGCGCGCCGGATCAATGCCTCCTGGGCCGCGCCATTGGGCGCGGCGAAGCCGTTCGACGCCCCGTCCTGGCCGAGAGCACCGCCGAGCACCACCGCCTCGATGCGATCTCCATCGGCGATCGCGTCGTCCAGCCGCTTCAGGAGCACGATACCGCAGCCCTCACTGCGGCCATAGCCACTGGCTGACGCGTCGAGAGTTCGACACCGCGCATCGGCCGACAGGATGCCGGCCTGGGAGAAGGCGATGCAGAGCTCGGGCGAGAGGATCGCGTTGACGCCGCCACACACCGCCAGGTTGACGTCGCCCGCCTGGAGCGACCGGCATGCCGCGTGGATCGCCACCAGCGAGGACGAGCACGCCGTATCGATCGCGATCGCCGGGCCCAGGCTGCCGTAGAAATAGGAGAGCCGCCCGGCCGCGCCTGCCGCCGAGCCGCCGAGGCTATAGATCATAGACAGGCTCATCGCCCGCGAGTCCTTGACCTGCATCAGCTCGTAGTCGTGGGAGAACTGGCCGATGAAGACACCGGTCAGGCTGCCGGCGAGGGTTCCGGGGTCGATGCCGGCGCGCTCGAGAGCCTGCCAGCTGGTTTCGAGGAGAAGCCGCTGCTGCGGGTCGAGCCTCGCCGCCTCACGTCGCGACAGGCGGAAGAAGGCCGCATCAAACAGATCGATGCCGTCGATAAAGCCGCCCTCGGCGCTGTCCATCAGGCCGGGCGTACCCGGCTCGGGCGCGGTCAGCTTCTCGGCATCCCAGCGGCCCGGCGGCACCCGGCAGATCGCGTCGACGCCGGCCATCAGGTTGCGCCACAGCATCTCGGAATCGTCGGCGCCGGGAAATCGGCCGGCATGAGCGATGACGGCGACAGGCGCCCAACCTCTGCCGGCGCCGGTCGAGACCGCGACGGGCGCGACCTTCGGATCGCCACGGCCTCGTGGCCGCGGTTCTGTCCCCTCCGCCGGCGTCGCGGCGCCGAGAGCCGCGACAGCGGCGTCGACGCTCGGGAAACGAAAGAAGAAGCCGGGATCGATGGGACAGCCGAGACGAGCCGACAACAGCCGGCGAAGCTCCTGCATGTCGAGAGAGTCGAGACCGAGTTCGCGCACCGGGCGATCGGACGCGAAGGCGGCTGCCTTCTCTGGCCCCAGCAGCGCCAGCACCGACGCGCGTACGATGGCAGCAGGGTCCATGGAAGCGGTGTCGAGGGTGGCCGCAGCGCGCGGGATCGTGGCTTGCCCGTCGCCCTGCCGCGGATAGAGCACGAGCACGCCGATGCCGAGGTTGTCGGCATCGGTCGGCCGGAATCCAGGCACCAAGCCTGCGATCCGCGCGCCGCGCTGGTGGTGAAAGCGGACGATCGGGTCGAGCGGCAACCCGTCGGAATCGACGAGTGCCAGATATTGCTCGGGCGTGAGGTCTGCCCGTGCGGCATAGGCACCGAAGCGGGTTACGCCGGCGATCCCGGTCACGCCCGGTTGGCAAGACGCCCAATCGAGCACGAAGTCGAGCAAGGCGTCGCCCAACCCCAGCGGCGCGGACGGCCCCGCGATCACGCCGAGCAGCTGCAGGATAGAGCCCTCGACCGCATTGTCATCGAGGCAAGACTCCAGTGTGCGACCATGCACCGCGTCCGCGGTTGGCAGGCGGCCGACATAGACGGCCGCCACCACTCCGCCGTCCGTCTCCGCGACCAGAACGCCGTTCGGGCAGTTCGCCAGCCTCGCTTCGATGCACGCGCGGCCGAAGCGCAGCGCCGGTGCCCAACCGGCTTCATCGAGCATCACAAGGGCGTCGATGTCACCTGGATCCGCCAGCCTGATGCGATAGGGCCTTCGCTCGTACCAAGCCGACGTGATGCGCGTGAACGGCAGCGCCCGCGGATAACGGACGAGCGTGCCGGCACGTGCGAACAACCCGGCCTCGGCCATCGCCAGGAGAAAAATATGAGCCTCCACCAACTGCTGGCCGGAAAACGCGTGACATGCATCGAAGTGGAGGTTTTCGCACTCATCGAGATGCGCGCGCACCGTTGCGGCAGGCAACGCGTGCACCTCGGCGACGGCCAGCCCGCCGTCTCCGGTCATGGCGGACCAGCGCCCAAGATGCTCGACCAGGGCCTGCATGGCGTCGGCCGGGTCGATTGCCGTGCCGTCAGGTGCGACATGCACGCTCTCGAGCCTATGCCGGCGTCTGTGAGCCGCGGCATTTGCATCGGAGGGCGGATGCCAGGCACGTTTGTGGTCGAGGAAGGAGCGAACATGCAGTGCCCGCCGGCCGGCGAGTTCGACATCGGCGAGCCGTGCCAACAGCCCGGCCGGATCGTCGATGCTTGCCTCGACCAGGCGATGCGGAATGTCACGACCCGACAGCGTCCTGCCGGCTTCGGCCAAGGCGGCAGAATTGGAGTCCGCAGCCACCATGACAAGCGGCCGCTTGCCGCGTTCGGAGGTCCCCCGCACCGCGTCGTGGATCGCCGCGAGCAGCGAGCCGTCGCCGGCGCCCATGTCGATCACCACATCGGGCTCATCGGCGGGCCGGCTGCCGTCGAAGCGATCGCGCAGCAGGGCCACCAGGTCGGCGACGAACCGTTGGTGCTGGAAACCGCTGCCAAGAACGTTGAGTTGACGGTCGACATGCTCCCCGACCCCGCCGATGGTCGCCACCGCCGCCCGCGCGTCGCCGAACAGCAACGCATCCATCTGCGCCAGCATCGGCCGGTACGACAGCGTGGTGGCGAGATCGAGGCCGTGCTCGAGCATGCAGGCTGAGGGGCCATCGGATTCGAGCACGCCGTCGACGCAGCCGCCCCATCGGGCGGATCGCCACAGCCGATCGACCAGCATCACGGCATCGGCGTCAAGCCCGTCCAGGGGAAGACGCGACCAATCGACGACTTTAGTAATCGTGCCATGCCGGCAGAGTGCGGCCAGCACCGGCGCGACGACGAGCCCGTCCAGCATCCCGGCCACAAGATTGTCTGGGCCACCCCAGCGCGACGAGATCGCGGGAAGCCAGCGAGCGAGTCGTGCCTTCGCTGCCGCATCGCCCAGCACGTCGTCCGCGAAGACCGCGAGCAGCTCCGTCACATCTGCGGGGATCCGCATCCGGTCGCCGGCAGTTGCGGAGAGCCACAAGCCCTCTGGTGACTCGTCCAGCCAGCCGAGGCTGACAAGCAGGCGCGAGGCTGCCGCGAAATGTCCCACATTGGCGCCATAGTGACGACCGAGCGCGTCGCGCGCGATCGGGCCGGTGCTCGACAGATGGTCGAGTACGCCACGGCCCTCCAGCGCGGCGATGACCGGGATGGCGACATAGCCATGAGCATAGCGGTTGAGCCGATCGAGCATCGCCAGTTCCGTGTCTTGCTCACGAAGTCAGGGGGATCAGACTGGAATCCAACTCTCGATCCGATAGCCTAGCAGGACCATGCGAGGCATGGAGCATCGGTCCGACAATAGCGCCGAGGTCGCCGACCCGTCGCCCTAAAATCAGCGCCTCCCCTGAAAGACATGGGACCACTTGGTATGATACAAGTGCGCTGACAGGGGTTCACGCCGTTCACGAGGAGAAGGAATGACCGGTCAAGTCGCCTCGAGGCGCATTTGGGCCCTGGCGACACTCGGCACGATCATCGCTGCCGGACTCGGTCTACTGATGGCGGCGCCCGTGCGCGCTCAAACCTTCCAGGAAGCTCTGGCAGCCGCCTACCACACCAATCCGGTCATCCTGTCCGGCCGCGCGCGCCTGCGCCAGACGGATGAGGGCGTTCCGCAGGCGTTGTCCAACTGGCGGCCGCGGGTGACCACCTCACCCAGTGCAGATCGCCATCATACGAAAGACGATACGCAAGGTTCGACCACAACGACCAACCTGGACACCCTCACCGCCGATCTCACGGTCACCCAGTCCCTCTATCGCGGCGGTCGTACGGTCGCGGCGACCCGCTCGGCCGAGCACGCCGTACTGGCCGAGCGCGCCCGCCTGATCGCCACCGAGCAGGAGGTGCTGCTCGCCGCAGCCACTTCCTATGTGGATGTGATACGCGACGAGTCCACGGTAGGGCTCAATATCGCCAACGAGCGACGCCTGCAGCGTCAACTCGAACGTGCCCAGAATGGCTACCGCGTCGGCGAGCTCTCTATCACCGACGTATCCCAGGCGGAGTCGCGACTAGCCCAGGCGATCGCAGCGCGGATCGCATCGGAGGGCCGGCTCCCAATCAGCCGCGCGGCCTATCGACGCCTGATGGGCAACGTTCCCGCCGCGCTGACGACCCCGGAGTGGCCGCGAAATCTGCCGACATCGCGCGAAGACGCGGCGGCCCAGGCGTCCACGAACAATCCCAGCGTAATTGCCGCGCAGTTTGCCGAGAAAAGCGCTCAGGACGATGTGCGCGTCGTGGGCGGCCAATTGCTGCCGGAAGCCAGTCTTACCGGCAGCGTCTCGCGCAGCGACAGCTCTTTGACATCGGACGACGGCCTGCGCACCGACACACGCTCGCTCGACGCCAACGTGACCATACCGCTCTATCAGGCAGGAGCGGTCACCTCGCGCCATCGCGCGGCAAAGCAAACGGTCGACCAGCGCCGCGAAGAGATCGATGAGGTGCGGCGCTCGGCCATCGAATCCGCGACTCGCGCCTTCGAGCAATACAACGCTGCTCGGGCGCGGTTCGATTCCTACTCCGATGAGATCGACGCCGCCGAGATCGCGCTCGAAGGTGTAGAGCAAGAAGCCGTTCTCGGCTCACGCAGCATGCTGGACGTACTCGATGCCGAGAATGAACTGCGGGTTGCCCAGGTCAACCAGGTCCGGGCCACGCGCGACGAGTTCGTGGCGGCCTTTCAGCTGCTCGCGGTGACGGGACGATTCACCGCGACGGAGCTTGTCCTGGCCGTGGAACTCTATGATCCCGAGGCCAATTACAAGGCCGTCCGCAACAGGTGGTGAGGCCTCGGCATGGGGGACAACGAGCAAACCGCGGCTCAGATCCATTGGACGACGCCCGTGCGCAAGCAGAGGTGACGTGCAGAGATCGGGCGGATGAGGCAGGTGCTTACCTCCTGCTGACCTGGCGACATCCGGTACGTGCGGCAGACAAACGAAAGCCGCCGATTTCGCTGCGGAAACCGGCGGCTTTTGCTTGGTTGCGGGGGCCAGATTTGAACTGACGACCTTCAGGTTATGAGTGGCTGCAAAGTGGCTGCGCAGGATTACGCAGAAACTCATTTTACTACGCTTTTTCAATGGTTTAGTTGACTTCTGGCGGCACGAGACCCACGCTGCTTTTCGCAGACACCCGCCGCAACCTTCGCCCTCGTGCTTCCACAGTGCTTCCACGGGGCGGGCGCGGTCGGTGCCTGGAAGCAGAGCCAAGCATCGTCCCGGGATCGCGCCTCATGCCGAAACTGACCAAGCGCGTGATCGACGCCGCCGAGATCCAGGCGGCCGAGCACTTCGTCTGGGACGATGATCTGCCGGGGTTCGGGCTCCGGGTGCTGCCAAGCGGGCACAAGGGCTACGTCGTTCAGTACCGGGCCGGGCGCCGGTCGCGTCGCATCAGCCTGGGGCCCAGTACCGTGCTCACCTGCGAGCAGGCGCGCACCCGAGCAATCGGCATCATCGCCGCGGCCAGGAACGGTGGTGATCCCGCCGCCAAGCGCGATGCCGACCGGCGGGCCGTCACGGTCAAGGACCTGGCCGGGCGCTTCGACAAGGAACACGTCTCGGTCCGGATTAAGGAGAGCACCGCCAAGGGCTATCGCCGCCTCCTGGAGCGAACGATCCTCCCTGCCCTCGGACGCCATCGGGTCACCGAGGTCACCCGGGCCGACATCGCCAAAGTGCATCACGACCTCCGGCACATCCCCTACGAGGCCAATCGCTGCCTCGAGGTGATGTCCAAGATGTTCAGCCTGGCGGAGATGTGGGGCCTCCGGCCGGACGGGTCGAACCCGCGAAGGCATATAAAGAAGTACGCTGAGGAAAAGCGGGAGCGGTTCCTGACCTCGGCCGAACTCAAGCGCGTCGGCGAGGTTCTCAGGGAAATGGAGAGCGAGGGGATCGAGTTGCCCTCGGCGATCGCCGCCGCCCGGCTGCTGATCCTGACCGGTTGCCGCCTCGGCGAGATCATGACGCTCAAGTGGGAGCATGTGGACCCGCCCGCCAAGGCGCTCCGCCTGCCGGACTCCAAGACCGGAGCCAAGATCGTCCATCTTGGCCAGCCCGCAGTCGATGTGCTGGAGAAGATCGCGAAGCTAGGGAAGAACCCCTGGGTGATCGTCGGCACCCTCCCCGGCGCTCGGCTCACCGACCTTCAGCCCTTCTGGCAGCGGCTCCGGGCTCGGGCTGGCCTGAAGGACGTCCGTATCCATGATCTCCGGCATACCTTCGCTTCGACCGCCGTCGCCTCAGGCCAGGGGCTGCCGATGATCGGCAAGCTGCTCGGGCATACGCAGGTGCAGACCACCGCGCGCTATGCTCATCTCGCGGCCGACCCGATCAAGATCGCTGCTGACAGCGTGTCCAGCACCCTACAGCGGGCTATGGGTTGAGTATCGCAGGAGTGTCAAATCGCTTCCAACCGTGACCCCCTTTTCGCGTCCAATTCCGACCCCTCTGGGCGGGGAGGAATGGGCTTATCCGCGTAGTGCATAGGGGGGACCCGCGCCCGTAGCGCAGCGCCGAAGGCGTTGCGCGGAGCGGAGGGCGTGGGAGGTACCTGTGCACCCACGCGGTTAAGCCCGGGAGGGGGTCTGGGGGAGGGTTTTGTCAGCTGCGGTTCTTGAATCGCCAGCTGGTGTTCCCGGTCTCGATGATGTCGCAGTGGTGGGTCAGCCGGTCGAGCATGGCGGTGGTCATCTTGGCGTCGCCGAACACTTGGGGCCAATCGGCGAAGGCGAGGTTGGTGGTGATCAGCAGCGAGGTGTTCTCGTAAAGCTTGCTGATCAGGTGGAACAGCAGCTGGCCGCCGGGCTGGCTGAACGGCAGGTAGCCGAGTTCGTCGATGACGATGAGGTCGTAGCGCAGCAGCGTCTCGGCCAGTCGACCGCTGCGGCCGGCGGCCTTTTCCTGCTCGAGCTGATTGACCAGATCGACGAGGTTGAAGAAGCGGCCCCTGGCCCGGGCGCGGATGACCGCTGAGGCGACGCCGATGCACAGGTGGGTTTTGCCGGTGCCGGTTCCGCCGATGAAGATGCCGTTGCGCTTGGCGTCCAGGAACGTGCCGGTCGCAAGCTCGCGCACCTGGCCTTCATCGATCGGCGTATCGGCGAAGACGAACTTGTCGAGGTCTTTGAGCATCGGAAACTTGGCTCCGCCGATGCGATAGCTGACCGATCGAGCCTGACGGTGCGTACGCTCGGCCCGGATCAGGCTGGCGATCAGCGGGTAGATCTCGTCGCGCCGGGCAAGGCCCTTGCCGGCGATCTCATCGAAGCTGGCGCGCATGCCGTAGAGCTTGAGCTCGGCCATGGCCTCCAGGATCTCATGACGTTCCATCAGGCGACCTTCCTTATGCTGTCGTAGCGGCCACAATCGGCCATGGGTTCGATCTTCAGGCGCAGCGCATCGGGCGTGGTGATGCTGGGCGCCGCCGCCGGCTGCTGCCGGCGCGCCAGCACGGTCAGGATCACGTCGCCGCTGGCGATGCCGGCCTCCAGGGCTTCGGCAGAGGCCGCCTCGACCGCGGCCAGGCCATGGTCGAGCACGGCGCCCAGCACCTTGACGAACTGGCGATCGCCGTCGGCGTGGCTCTTCAGCTTGGCGCGGACCTGGGCCAAGGCCGGCGGCAGCTCCCAGTCCTTGAAGGGGGCGCCGTTGCGCAACGCCCCGGGTTTCCTCACCAGAACCGGCAGATAGTGCCAGGGATCGAAGATGATCCGGTCGCGCCGGAAGTGGCGCGGATGGTCGGCGACGACCTCGTCGTCGAACAGCACCACGATGCGCTCGGCGTGGGAGCGCACCAGCACCATCCGGCCTGCGGCGCGCGCGTCGACGCTGTAGCGATTGTGATCGGCCATGATCAGGCAGGTGGTGCTGGCGCGCACCGCCTTCTCGACGAAGCCGTCGAACGGCCCGCGCAGCTCCATCAGGCTCGGCCGTTCGTCCTGGAACACCTCCCAGATCGTCCGGTCCTTGAACTCCGGGTGCCTGGTCCGCCTGGCGTAGGCGATGCACTGGTCTTCCAGCCACGCGTTCAGCTCGGCCAGGCTCTTCACCCGCGGCTTGGGGCGGAACAGCTGGTCGCGCAGGTTGCCGACCTGGTTCTCGACCTGCCCCTTCTCCCAACCCGACGCCGGCGTGCACGCCACCGGCTCGACCAGGTGGTGCGAGCACATCCTCAAGAAACGGCGATTGTACTGGCGTGCCTTGCCGAGAAAGATCGCTTCCACCGCCGTCTTCATGTTGTCGTAGATGCCGCGCCGGCAGACCCCGCCATAGAACAGGAACGCCTTGTCGTGGGCGTCGAATACCAGCTCCTGGGTCTCGCGGAAGTAGGCGCGCACGAACGGCATGCGGCTGTGCGACAGCTTCATGTGCGCCGCCTTGATCGTCAGCGGCAACCCCTGCAGCGTGATCGTCTCGTGGCTCCAGTCGAACTGGTACGCCTCGCCGGGGGCAAAGCTCATCGGCACGAACGCCTGGACCGGAACCCGGGCCCGCTCATCCCGCCACGCCTTGACGAACCGGTGCACGCTGTCGTGCGCACCGTCGTAGCCACGCCCGCGCACCTCCTCGAACAAACGCTGGGTCGAGCGGCGCTCCCGCCGCGGCAGCTGGGATTCCTTCTCGAGGATCTCGCTCAGAACCTCGACCCATTCGCCAAGCTTCGGCGTGGGCTGAACCTCGCGCTCGTACTTGAACTCGGTCTTATGGCTGCGGATGACCTTGCGTACCGTCGCTCGCGACACCGACAACGTCCGCACGATCTCCTTGATCGGCCGCTGCTGCTCGAAATAGGCCCGCCGTATCTCGCCGATCTTGTCCACGCCGACCATCCCCCAACACCCTTCCCGGCAAAAGGAAGGGACGCTGACACACAGCGTCAGAGGGGGTCAGAATTGGACGCGAAAACCACCCCTCAGGGGGTCACTATTGCGCGCGATTTTACAACTCTGAATAAGCACGGAACTGGAACCCCATCCCAGTTCCAGCCCAAGGTATTACATCGGCGCCGACAATCGATGATCTACCGAGGTCCCGATCGACGCCGATTGAAACTCCCACGCACGGGTTCGCTTTTCCGGCACGATCAGCGTGTTGCGCCCAGATCCGACGTGGTCCCAGTTGGAGGCCGAAGTACACTTGGACGACAGACGCCCGATCAGGCCTACTTCAACGGGCTGCTGCAGATCGCGGCAGCCTGAACCCGGCAGATGATCCACCTATCGACCCGAGATCCCTGTCCAGACAAGCGGAGCCACCTCACTTGGCGCGGGCGAGAATCATTGAGCGACTAAGGCACGGTTGCGGGCTGATCGTATTCAATTCGGATACGACCCAGGACGTACGGCTGCGTGAAGCGCGGAGAGCACTGCTGGACGATCTACGCGCGGGCCTTCCCGATTTGTATGTGCAGGGCGTTTCCGTCGACGTCGCGACGGCTGAAAGGGTCCCGATCAACACCGTGGTTCGGGAGTGCTGGCGTCGAAGCCAGGCGCGGACCCCCTTTGTGCTGCTGGTGAAGGAGCCGCTGCAGCGCGTCGAGACCGTGGCGGCGCGCGTGTTTTGTAGCTCGCATGAGCTTGATTGTTTGTGCGCTGCAGACGGGGTCTATGCGCTGCATCGATCGGATAGTTTGTCGCTTCTCAGTCCGCTCGACGAGTGGGCGGCGGGCGGTGCCGGGAATGTTCCACTGACGCCGATCGAAGAGATGCTGCTGAAGGCGCTGCAGGCGGAATCGCTGGAGGTAGCGCCGCAGGTGCGCTTTGCTCCTTACCTCGCGGACTTCGTGGTGAGCCGCGGCGACGCGAAGGTAGTTGTCGAAGCCGATGGTGCGGGATTCCACGACCCGGATCGGGATCGTGAGCGTGACGCCGACATATTGGCGCGCCATGGGCTCGAGACCGTGAGGTTCTCCGGGTCGGAGATCTTTCGGTCGGCGACGCAATGCGCGGAGATAATTCGGGGCAGGCTTTCGAGCCGGCGCAGTGAAGCGGCTGCGCGTGTAGTGACCTTGGGCGAGCTGGATCAATCGCAAACTGCGGCCGTTTTGAATCAGGCTGGCGATGCGCGGGTCCTGGCGCCTGCCGGAAGCGGCAAGACACGGGTGTTGGTCGAGCGGATTTCGTATCTGGTGGGCAAAGGGGTGTCGCCGCGCTCGATCCTGGCCTTGGCGTTCAACAAGCGCGCGGCGGACCAGTTCGAGCATGAGTTGCGAGAGCGGAGCATCGGGCTAAGCCGTTCGTTGTCCGGGGACGACGGCGTGACGGCTTGCACGCTCAATGCGTTTGGATACCGGTTCCTGCAGTGGACTGGATTCGATAGCCTGCTCCTGGAGAGGCCTTCCCTTGAGCGGAGACTGGTTCAGGGTGCTTTGGACCAAGCGGGGATTACGCTGCCGCGAGTGCGCAATGCGGATCCTCTGGACCAGGTCATTGCGCAGTTGGCGCGGGTGCGGCGGGGGATAGCAGTGCCCGGGACGGACCCGCTAGAGCTTACCGGCCAGGGCGGGACGGAGGCGCACGATTTCGAGCCTATTTGGTTGGCTGTGCGGAGCGCACAGGAGCAGCAGCGGGCGATTACGTTCGACGATCAGATCTTCTTGACGGTTCAGCGTCTGTTGGGCGATCCAAGCTTGCGGCGCCAGTTGCAGTGGCGTTTTAGCCATGTGCTGGTTGACGAATATCAGGATCTGAATCCGGCGCAAGCCTGCCTGATACGGATATTAACGGCCGGCTGCTCGGCGGTGTTCGCTGTAGGGGACGATGATCAGCTGATCTACTCGTGGCGGGGAGCCCGGTCAGACTTCATTCTTGAGGACTTCGAGCGGGTGTATCCGAGGGCAGCGACGCACACGCTGTCCACGAACTACCGCTGCAAGCGCCTCGTGGTATCGGCAAGTCAGAGGCTGATAGCGCACAATGTTCACCGTGCGCCCAAGTCAATTCGCGCGAAGCTGGATGCGGAGGAAGGCGTCTGCTGCATAGTGGGCGCCGGCGCGCTGGCCGGTCAGGCGGCGATCGCTGCGCGGTTTCTGGAAATGCAGCGGAGCCAAAGCGGCCTCGAATGGAAGCAGATGGCGATTTTGACCCGAACGCGGATTCAGCTACTGGAAGCAGCTCGAGCTCTCGACGCTGCCGGCGTACCTAGAGCGCCATTACCGGGAGTGCGGCTGTTCAGCACGGCGGCTGGCCGTATGCTCATGTGCTACCTTAGGCTGGTAGAGGATGCGTTTGCGGTTTCGGCCGATGATCTGGCCTTCATCGTGAACCGGCCGAACCGGTACACGACGGCGGCCTTTCAGGCGAGCCTGCGGCAGGCGGAAGCGCCTTGGCGCTTCCTGAAGGAACAGGCGGAGCTAGGGACTGAACTCGCGGGAAGTGCAGCGTCGAACCTGCGGGCAATGGTGGAGACGGTGGAATCTCTGCATCCGAGGTTCGGCGATACATCGCCGGTGGAGCTCATTCGGCTCATTGTCGAAAAGTTCGCGCCAATCCGCGATGCACAGAAGCGTGCAAGCGTGGAGGCGGACGAGGCGGGCGACGATGTGGTGGTAGACCTAATCCGGGAGGCTGCAAGGAGCTTCGACACTGCGCCGGAGTTCGTTGCGTGGATGGAGCAGAAGCTGGCGCAGGAGTTGGAGGGCGATGCCGGCTCTGATGCTGCGGACGACGGGTCGGAACGGCCGACCAATGTCGTGGCGCTGGCAACCATACATGGAGCCAAGGGTCGAGAATGGAATGCGGTGGTGCTGTTCGATTTGAGCGAGGCGCCGGTACCTGCCCGCCGGAATCCCGCGCCGGCACATGAGAACGAAGAGGAACGCCGGGTATTTTATGTCGGGCTAACGCGGGCGCAGGATGCGTTGTGCATAACTACCCGGCTCGGGCGGCCTTCGGCATTTATCTTTGAAGCGTTTGTGCCGAAGCAGGCGGGCTCCAATGGCCGGGCAGGGGTGGATGCCGCGGTTGCGGCCTTGGCAACAAAGACCGCGGATTTAGTCGAGGAACATGCGCACGTCGAAAAGCTGATCAAGGAGCGCGAGCGAGAGGTAGTGGCGGTTCGAAGCGGCGCGCTTGCGGCGGACATCGAAAAGCAGTGGAAGGTCGCGGACTGGAATCTGTCCG